>DATAPC010000096.1:0-14537 GCA_036265415.1 Gaiella sp. | reverse complement strand
CGATCAGCGTGGCGAGCTTCATCGTTCGCCGCCCAGGTCTGCTGGCGTGATCCACTCGTCGATTGCCTCGGCGAGGATGGGGTACACGCCGCGTGCGCCTGCCCTCGAGGTCGCCGCGTGCCAGAGCCCGACGGATCGTGGCCGGTTGGTAGCCGGTGAGGCGGGCCGCGGTCCCCACGGTGATCGACCGCGACACGCCAGCCGTCTTCGGAGGTGTATGCATTCGTGCAACACGCGCAACCTAGCAGTTGCGCATGACGGAGCCAATGCAACAGCGAAGGCGTTTACGGCAACGCGTCAAGGGCTACACGCCGCGAGCGCAAGAGCGACGCTTCTAGGACTCGATGGGTCCTGGCCGCGCTAGTGCGTTCAGGGCTTCAACCCGAAGCCTCACCAACCGCCCAGGAGGCATTGCATGGCCACAATCGAGACCGACCGCACCGTGAGAGAGGGCCGTATCGACCGGGTCGCTCCTCGCCACCTCGACGAAACGAAGCTTTCGCTCAAGACAACGGAGTTTTGGGCGATGGCTGGCGTAATCGCGGCGATCTTGGTCGCTGCCGCGATCTCCGACTCGCTGGACGACGTCCGCGCCTGGACGCTCGTCACGGTCGTCGCTGCGGCCTACATCGTCAGCCGAGGACTCGCCAAGTCCGGTTCGCGGTACTCGGGCGGCGAAGACCCGCTCAACCGCTAGACGAATCGCGACCCTAGGGGCTTCCCAATCAGGGTGGCCCCTAGGTGCGGCGCCGCCAGCCCGCCTTTCGCGCGAGCGTCTCAGCGATTCGATCACGTGCTCAGGAGGCGCTCGGGCATGAGCGCGCCGTAGCCGTCAACAGCTGTGATCGAGACAGTGCTTTAGGAAAGCCGGGGACAGGGTACGACACGTTTCTATGGCTCCCTTCAGCCGAACGAAGACGTTCAAGGTGTGGTTGATCGACGGCGCCAACGTCGATCGCGGCCACTACCAAGCCGCCGCACTCCCCGCGATTGGCGACACCGTCTTCGTGTACAAGACGGCGCCGGATGACGACGGCCGCTGGCAGACGCTGAAACTCCAAGCGGTGCCCGCCCGCGTCACTCGGGTTCGTGGCGGAATGATCACAGCCGACAATCTCGACGGCGACGCCCACAAGCCGTAGCACCGCGAAGCTGGTTGGTGCAGCCGGGTGACCGCGTGAATCGCAGAGAGGTAGAAACAGAGGGTAGAGAAACGGCCCGAGCCTTGTGCCCGAGCCGTTTCCCCTAGAACAGCTGGTTCTCGCCGCCGAAGATCGCCGACACGGAGTCGTCGGAGAACACGTTCATGATCGTCTCGGCGAGGAGCGGCGCCACGGTGAGGACCGTGAGGTTCTCGGGGCGCTCGCGCGGGTCGATCGGCACGGTGTCTGTGACGACGATGCCCGTGATGTCGTCGGCGGCGGCGAGCCGTTCGAGCCCGTCGCGGCTCAGCAGAGCGTGAGTGACGTAGACCCAGACCTCGCGTGCGCCGTGCTCGCGGAGCGCCCTCGCGCCCGCGATCAGCGTTCCGCCCGTCGTGGTGACGTCGTCGCCGACGATGCAGATCTTGTCGCGCACGCGACCTGTCACCTCGGTGACGGCAGCCTGCTCGTGCGCCGGGCGGGTCTTGTGCATCACGGCGAACTCGGCCTCGAGCATCTCGGCGAAGCGGACGGCGACCTTCGCGCGCCCGGCGTCGGGAGCGACCGAGACGACGCCGTCGCCGTGGAGACCGAGGTCGCGGAAGTGCCGCGCGAACAACTGCTGCGCGGTCATGTGGTCGACCGGGATCGTGAAGAAGCCCTGGATCTGACCGGCATGCAGATCCATCGTCAGCAGCCGGTCGACACCGGCGAGCTGCAGCATGTCGGCGACGAGGCGGCCGGAGATCGGCTCGCGCGGCTTCGCCTTCCGGTCCTGGCGCGAGTACGCGAACCAGGGGATCACCGCCGTGATGCGCTTCGCCGACGCCAGCCTCGCGGCCTGGATCATCAGCAGCAGCTCCATCAGGTGCTGGTCGACCGGCGGGCTGCCGGTCTGGACGAGAAAGACGTCGGCGCCGCGAACCGACTCGCAGTAGCGAACGTAGGTTTCGTCGTTCGCGAAGGTCTTCAGCTCGACCTCGCCGAGGTCGACGCCCAGGCGTTCCGCGATCCGCTCCGCGAGGACGGGGTGGGACCGGCCGGAGAACACCATCAGCCGCTTCTGCGGCGTCAGCGGCAGTGCGTGCCCCGGCTTCAAGGCCGGCTCCGGCGGCGCCTGTTCCAGGCCTGGGAGTGCCTGCTCAATCGTCCCGGCGTCCACCGCGCCCCTCTTTCAGCGTCTGCCTCGGCGGGAAGCCCACGAGGGCGTTCTCCGGGACGTCGTCGGTCACCACCGTGCCGGCGGCTGTCCATGCGTCGTCTCCGAGAGTGACCGGTGCAACCAGCACAGTGTCCACACCGACCCTGACGTCACGGCCGATCTCGGTCCGCTGCTTCGGCCCGCCGCCGTGCGGCAGGTTCACGGTGATGGAGCCGGCGCCGACGTTCGTGCGGTCGCCGATCGTCGCGTCGCCCATGTACGAGAGGTGCGGCACCTTCGTGCCCTCGCCGAGCTCGGTGTTCTTGAGCTCGACGAACGTGCCTGCCTTGGAGGATGCTCCGAGCACCGTGCCGGGGCGAAGGTAACAGAACGGCCCCACGAGCGCGCCGGAGCCGATCGCGGCGTCGACCGCGACGACGTGCGGCCCGACCTGTGCGCCCTCGGCGACCGTCGTCCCGCCCCGCAGGACGGTGAACGGGTGGACGACCGCGTCCGGCTCGAGCGTCACGGTCGGGTCGATCCACGTCGACGACGGGTCGACGATCGTGACGCCCGCGAGCATGTGGTCCCGGTTGATGCGGTCGCGCAACACGGCGGCCGCATCCGCGAGCTCGACCCGCGTGTTGACGCCCTCCGCCTCCGCGGGATCCGGCGCCTGGTGGACGGCCACGCGGCCGCCGGCATCGACGATGCCGCGGACGGCGTCGGTGAGATACAGCTCCCCCTGTGCGTTGGCCGGGCTGAGGGCGTCGAGCGCGGGCCACAGCGCTTCGGAGCGAAAGACGTAGATCGAGGAGTTGGCCTCTCGGATCTCGAGCTGCTCCGGCGTGGCGTCCGACGCCTCCACGATCGCGACGAGATCACCCGTTTCGGCGCGCACGATCCTGCCGTAGCTGCGGACGTCGGCCGGGACGAAGGAGAGCACCGTGGCAGCGGCATCCTGTGCGCGGTGCGTCGCGACCAGCTCCTCGAGGAGCCCGGTGGTGAGAAGCGGCGTGTCGCCTGAGAGGACGAGTACCTCGTCGGCGCCGTCGAGCGCCGAGCGCGCCGAGCGCACCGCGTCGCCGGTGCCGAGCGGCCGTTCCTGGACTGCAACGGGCAGCCCGTCGAAGTCGCCGGCGGTCTCGGGCGACGCGACCACGACGAGCGGGGAGACGCCGAGCGGGCGGGCCGCTTCGACGACCCAGTCGACCATCCTGCGGCCGAGCAGTGGATGCAGGTGCTTGGCGACCGCGGAACGCATCCGCGTCCCGAGGCCTCCGGCCATCACGACTGCAGCGGGTCTCGTCGGCATCACGGGATAACGATGGCTGGGGCGCCAGGATTCGAACCTGGGATCACGGGACCAAAACCCGTTGCCTTACCGCTTGGCCACGCCCCAGAGCACGGACGGGCAGTCTACCCCGCTCCGTCGGGCGAACGATTGCCGCCGGCCCTAGCGGCGGTCGAGGAGAAGCGCGGCGAGGGCCAGCGCCGCGAGCGCCACGACAGCGACCGCGGCGAGGACCACGACCGCGCCTGCGAGGACGGGCACGAGGACGACGACGAGCTGCGAGACCGCCGCCGTCCAGGTGACGACCCGAACGTCCGGGCTCTCGTGCTCCCTCCCCCAGGCGACGTACCCCGCGAGCGCGACAAGAGCGAGGGCGACGACGAGCCACCACGGGATCGCCCCCGCGAGCACCAGAATGCCCTCGAAGGCGGCGATCGCGAGCGCGATCTTGTAGCGGTTGTGCCGGATGCGGCGCGCGAGGCGGCTCTCGCCATGTTCGATGAGGAGCTCGCTTGCCATCGCCGCTGAAGGTACCAGCCGGCTTGCTGGGCCTCCGCAGCCGGCTCGTCGAGCGGTGTCAGACACCGCACTCTGTCAAGCCCCTTCGGTGCCAATTCTGCGCGGATCGATCCACAGTCGGCGATCACTCGTGGCGGCTCGCGTCACTCCTCGTCCGTCCACAGCCCGGCGGCCCTCGAAGGCATGTCGCTCTCGGACGACTTGACAGAGAGACGTGTCTGACACAGACGTTCGGCAACGCATGGCGGGTGCGCATCGCCGGCTCGATCAGGCCGGCGTCGTGACCCAGGTTGCCGCTCGGTCGCCAACCACGTCGGCCGCACGGACGGCGTGGACGCGGTCGGCGAACAGGCCATAGACGACAGGGCCGGCGCCGGTGACGTCCGCCCGGAAGGCGCCGAGCGCCCGGAGCTCCGCAGTGAGCGGAGACGACGCGAGATCGTTCGGCGGCAGGTCGGCGAGGTCGCCGGCCGAGTCGACCCGCTCCAAGGCATCCACCAGCCCCCGGCGACGCTGGTCGAAGCCGACGGCCCCTACGCGTTTGTCGAAGGCCGCGTAGACGTCTGCGGTCGAGCGCTTCGTCTCGCCCCGTGCGAGCGCGAGCAGCACCGTGTAGTCACGCGGCAGGTCGAGCGGCTGGAGCGCCGTCCCGTCGCCCGTGCCGAGCTGCGGGCCGACGCGGAGGAAGCATGGCACGTCCGCGCCGAGCGACGCTGCCAGCCGGTCGAGCTCCGACGGCGCGAGAGGCGGCTCGAGCAGCCCGTTCGCGAGCGCGAGTGCCGTGGCCGCGTCGCTCGATCCCCCGCCCAGCCCGGCCGCGACGGGGATCCGCTTCGCGATCTGCGCCTCGAAGCGGATCGTGTCGCCCGCAGCCGACGACAGCGCGACCAGCGCCGACCGCACGAGCGTGTCCTCCGGGAACCCTGCGACGCTCGTCGCGCTCGCGGGCCGCACCGAAACGGCGTCGCAGAGCGCGAGCTTCTCGAGCACCGTCGCGACCTCGTGCTTGCCGTCGGGCCGAAGCGGACCGACCACGAGGGCGAGATTGAGCTTCGCTGGAGCCGGGGCCGTCCGCCACGCGCTCACTGGTCGAGTGCCCCGGCGAGGCGGACGAACTCCGCCGGCTCGAGCGCCTCCGCACGGACGTCCTCCCGCAGGCCGATCGTCGCAAGCGCGTCGACCGCCTGCTCGCGCGAGGCGACCCCGGCGAGGGCGAGTGCGTTCGCGAGGGTCTTGCGTCGGTGGCCGAACGCGGCGGTCACCACACGCAGCACGGCGGCGGCATTCGGCGGCGGCTCGATGCGCTCGAACGCCACGAGCGCCGAGTCGACGTTGGGCGGCGGCCGGAACACCGTCCGGGAGACGGGATGGAAGCCGGTGCGGCGGGCATGCAGGCGAACGAGCACGGACACCGCGCCGTAGGCCTTCGTCCCCGGCTCGGCGAAGAACCGATCGGCGACCTCGCGCTGCACCATCACGCACCACGACGAGAGCGTCGCGACGCTCGTCAGGGTCTCCGCGACGAGGGGCGTCGCCACGTTGTACGGGAGGTTCGCGACGAGCTTCGCGGCCGGCGGCGCGAGCGAGGCGAGGTCGACGGCGAGCGCGTCGGCGAACACGAGCTGGACGTTGTCGCGTCCTCCGACTGCCTCGCGTAGCGGTGGCTCGAGGCTGTGGTCGAGCTCGATCGCGTGGACGTGGCGCACGCGGTCGGCGAGGAAGGTCGAGAGGACGCCGAGGCCGGGTCCCACCTCCAGCACCACGTCGTCCGGCGAGAGTCGGGCGAGCCGCTCGATCACGCCGAGGACGTTGCGGTCGACGAGGAAGTGCTGGCCGAGCCGCCGCTTCGGCGCGACCCGACTCATCGCTGTCCGAGGCCGAAGGCCGCCGTCGCGTTCTCGTCGATGCGTCTTGCGAGCGCGTCCGGAGCCTCGCCACGGATCTCCGCGAGCGCCGCGAGGGTGTGCAGCACGTGCAGCGGCTCGTTCCTTCGGCCCCGGACGGGCTGTGGAGCGAGGTAGGGACTGTCCGTTTCGGCGAGGAGCCGATCACGTGGGACACGTGTCGCCGCGTCGCGGAGCGCCTGCGCCTTCGGGTAGGTGACATTGCCGGCGAACGAGACGTAGTAGCCGCGTTCGAGGGCCGGCTCGATCAGGTCGGGCTCCGAGAAGCAGTGGAGGATCACCGTCCCGTGGAACGCAGCGAGCGCCGCCTCCGTCTCTGCGCTCGCCGTGCGGCTGTGGATCACGACAGGGAGGCCGAGCTCGGACGCGACGGCGAGCTGCTCGTCGAACAGGGCCCGCTGCTCGAGCAGCGTGTCCGCACCGTGGTGCCCGTCGAGCCCGGTCTCGCCGACTGCGACGACGCGCGGACGGCGCAGCAGCTCGCGCAGCTCCCCGACCCTCGCGGCCTCGTGCGTCGCGGCCTGGTGGGGATCGATCCCGACCGCGGCGAAGACGCCGTCGTGGGTCTCTGCGAGCGCAAGCGCCCGACGGGACGACTCGATCCCCGTCCCGATCGTGACGATTCGGGTCACGCCGGCGTCGCGGGCGCGCGAGAGGATCTCGCCGACCCCCTCAAGCGCGTCGAGGTGGGCATGCGTGTCGATCACCCGGTCACGACCGTCGCACAGGGCGGGGCGACGGCGACCGAGGCCGCCCGGTGGCGGCGATGACGACGGACGGGCACGACGGAAGTCGTCGAGCGCGTGGTCTGCCCGCCCGCGACCGCCCGAGGGCGCTCACGCCGCCAGGGTCGGCTCGTCGACGCGCGGGAAGAGCGGGCGCGCCGGCGCGAGCCCGGTCGTGGCGCCTGAGCGCCCGTACGTGACCTCGGCCCAGTCGAGGACGACCGGCTGGCCCAGCGCGACGAGGATGCGCTCCGCCGTCTCGGGAAGGAAGGCGGCAAGCGCGACCGCCACCGCGCGCAGCCCGTCCACGAGGTCGTAGAGCACACGGTCGAGGTCGGCCGCACGGGCGTCGTCCTTCGCCAGCTGCCAGGGCGCTGTCGTCTCGACGTGCCGGTTGAGCCCGCGCACGACCTCCCAGATCCGCTCCAGCGCGCCCGTGAGGTCGAACGCGTCGAGCCGCTCGGCGACGTCCGCCCCGAGCGGCGCGAGGATTGCAGCGACCTCGGAGCCGGGAGCGGGGACTGCCGCGAGGGTCCCCTCGCGATACCGCGCGACCATCGCGGTCGTGCGGGAGAGCAGGTTCCCGAGGTCGTTTCCGAGCTCCCGCTCGTAGCGCTCCCTCACGCCCTCGACCGACGCCGTCCCGTCTTGCCCGAACGAGACGGAGCGCGCGCACCAGAACCGGACTGCGTCGGCGCCGTACACGTCGACGAGCTCGAGCGGGTCGACGACGTTGCCGCGCGACTTCGAGATCTTCTTGTCGTCGAGCAGGAGGTAGCCGTGGACGAACAGTTGCTGCGGCACGTCGTACCCGGCGGCGAGCAGCATGGCCGGCCAGTAGACACAGTGGAAGCGGAGGATGTCCTTCGCGAGGAGGTGGCGGACGCCCGGCCAGTAGCGCGGCACGAGGTTCTCGCCCGGGCGCGCATACGTGAGTGCGCTGAGGTAGTTGACGAGAGCATCCGCCCAGACGTAGGCGACCTGCTCCGGATCCCAGGGGATCGGGATGCCCCACGAAAGCCCTTCGCGGCTGATCGAGAAGTCCTGGAGTCCGCCGGCGACGAACGATCGTGCCTCGTTCGCCCGGAACGCCGGGAGCACGAAGTCGGGCCGCTCGTCGTACAGCGCGAGCAGCTGCTCGCTGTAGGCCGACAGGCGGAAGAACCAGTTCCGTTCCTCGATCCACTCGGGCTCGACGTCGTGCTCCGGGCACTTCCCGTCGACGAGCTCCGCCTCGGTCTTGAACGCCTCGCAGCCGACGCAGTACAGGCCCGCGTACACACCCTGGTAGATGTCGTCGCGCCCGTTCGACCTGATCCGCTCGAGGAACTCCTGCACGAACCGCTTGTGCCCCTCGTCGCTGGTTCGGATGAAGAAGTCGGGCGCCACGCCGAGGCGGGCGGGGAGCGCCCGCCACGCCTCGACGATGCGATCGGCATAGTCCTGCGGGGCGAGACCCTGCTCCTCGGCGACGCGGGCGACCTTCGACGCATGCTCGTCGACCCCGGTGAGGAGGAACGTGTCACGACCGCGTTGCCGCTGATGACGCGCGAAGACGTCCGCTGCCACGGTCGTGTACGCGTGCCCGATGTGCGGCGTGGAGTTGACGTAGTAGATCGGCGTGGTGACGTAGTACGGCTCCATCACCGGCGATTCTACGGGCGGCCCTCGTCGCGATACCGAGTGCCAGCAGGACGATCAGCGCCAGCGCCGCGAGCCCGGTCGCGACGTGTGGGATCCCGCCTTGCGACGCCGCGTCGGCGGTCGCCTTCGGTTTCGAAGCCTGCGGCAGCGCGGCCGCCACCATCTCGCGGCTCCACGGTGGAGTCATGCGTGCGCGATTCTCCGCGAGGGTCGTTCCGTGCACGTCGACGACGCGGTCTCTGTCGTGCCCGACCGTGCCGTCTCCACGTTCGCGTCGATGGCGGACGGGCGCCGAGGTCGTGCTCACCCGGACGCCGGCGAGCGCCACGCGTCCGTCCGCCGCATGCAGACCGGCGGGACGGCCATGAGAGGAGCTCTCGGCGACGGTGACGACGGCGAGGGCGGCGAGGCGCCCGACGGAGGATCGGAGTGGGACCGTTCGCCGTCCGCCCGTCCCGGGCGCGTTGCCGCTGCGGGCGACCACGGCCCGGTGCGCAGGCGACGTCACGGTGAAGGCAGCAGCGGATTCGGCATCTGCGGCCGACGACGCGGTCGTCGCCACGGGGTCGGGGCCGGTGGCTGACGACCCGGAGCCGACTACCGTGTCGACCGACCCCGATCGCACGGCCGTGTCCGGTGCGGGCGACGCGGGCGACGATTCGGCCACCGGGCCTCCAGCAGCTGCCGAGGCGTGGGGCGCCGCGGACGCGGACGACACGGATGCTGCTGGGACGGCCGCCGCGACGGGAGCGGCGGCGGCCCCGGGAGCCGCGGGGGCCGGAGCCGCCGGCGGCTGCGTTCCGGCGGTCGCCGTCGCTGGCGGGGCCGGCGCAGGGGAGGCGGCGGGCGCCGATGCGGTGACCGGGGAATGTGACGCCGGCCCGGACGGGCGCGGTGCGGCGCGCGGAGGGAGCAGCCCGAGCGGGTCGACGTACCCCTCCGCCTGCGAGGCGACGCGTACGCCGAGGTGGACGGTCGCCACGGAGTGCTCGGCGTCACCGCTCGAGCCCATCGTCGCGACTGCGGCGCCCTCTTCGACGATCTCCCCCTTTGCGACCTCGACCGATCCGAGATGCACGAGCGTGACGGCGTATCCTTCGGCCGTGAGGATCGTGAGGCTGAGGCCGTACGTCGGAAGCGAGCCCGCAAAGCTCACGGTGCCCGACGCCGGTGCGCGAATGGACGATTCCTCGGGCCCCGCTATGTCGATGCCGCGGTGTTGCCCCGCCGCGTAGGCGTCGCTCCCGAGCGTGAAGGCCCGGAGGACGTCGCCGTCGGCGGGCCACGACCAGGCTGCCGCGGAGCCGGACAGCACGAGAGCCGCGACGCTCGTCACGCCCAGCAAGAGAAGACGATGCACGAAGCACCTCCTTCGTTCTCTGCGCGGGCAACGCGGCAGTGGAAGGGTAGCGAGGCTGCCGGACGGAGTCAATCGGGGGCGGCGAGGGAGCGGCGGTAGAGCTCGTTGCGCGGCAGGTCGACGAGCCGTGCGACGACCTCAGCGGCCGGACGCCGCGCCGCGCCCGCCCCGACGAGCTCACGCACTGCGGAGACGGCGTCGTCGAGCGGACGGCCCTGCGCGCCGGCCCCGGGGGCCACGACAAGCGTGATCTCGCCCTTGGGCGGCGCTGCGAACCGGGTCTGAACCTCGGCCGCCGTGCCCCGCAGGACCTCCTCGAATCGCTTCGTCAGTTCGCGGCAGACGGCAACGGGACGCTCAGGGTCGATCCGCGCCAGCGCCGCGAGCGACGTCGGCAGGCGTTTGGGCGACTCGAATGCGACGGCGGCGTAGCGCCACGCCAGGGAGTCGTCCCACAGCGCCTGCAGCTCGGCGGCCCGACGCGGGAGATAGCCGAGGAACCGGTACTCCGCGACGCCGAGCGTGCTCGCGACGAGGGCGGTCTCGACGGCGCTCGGCCCGGGAAGGACGCTGACGGCCACACCGGCCCCGACCGCGGCCGAGACGAGCCTCCCGCCCGGGTCGTTGACTCCCGGGAGACCCGCGTCCGAGACGAGCGCGAGCGTGTCGCCAGCGGCGAGCCGGCGAACGAGTTCCCGTGCCTGGCGGGCCTCGTTGTGGCGATGCACGCTGAGGAGACTGCGTGCGCGGATCTCGTGCCGGTCGAGCAGCACCTTCGTCCGACGCGTGTCCTCGCAGAGCACGACGTCGGCGCGCCGGAGCGCGTCGAGCACCCGGAGCGTGACGTCCTCGAGGTTCCCGATCGGCGTCGCGCAGACCAGGAGGGGCACTAGCGGTCCCCGTCGAGCGCCTCGAACCCGACAAGCCCCGCGCCGACGAGGCCGGCGTCGTCGCCGAGCTCGGCCTGGACGATGCGTAGCTGTTCGTCGGCGGGCTGCAGGGCCTCCCGACGGGCTGCCGCGAGCGCCGGGTCACGGAGCAGCTCCCACGCCGCCGTCCCGAACCCGCCTCCGACGACCACGAGCTCCGGGGCGAAGACGTTCACGAAGGAGCCGATCGCGAGGCCGAGGTAGTGCCCGATCCGCTCGAGCGCCGTCCGGGCCTGCGCATGCCCGTCGAGCGCCTCGCGCACGAGCCGGTGCGCGTCGGCCCCCCGGCCCCACAGCGCGACGGCCTCCCGTTCGGCGGCCTCGCCGGAGGCGACTGCTTCGAGGTGCCCCCGGCCGTGGCAGTTGCCCTGGCAGGGCGGCCCGTCGGCCTCGACGACGACGTGACCGAGCTCCGCCCAACCGCGGTAGAGCCTGCCGTCGAGGATGACGCCTCCTCCGACCCCCGTGCCGAGCGCGAGCGCGACGAGATCGGTCGCCCCCCGACCGGCACCGGCACGCCACTCCGCCAGAGCGATTGCGTTTCCGTCGTTCTCGACGCCCACGCGGACGCCGAAGCGATCGCGGAGATGGCCCGCGAGGTCGAGCGAGCGGAGGGGCAGGTTGACGGCGCCGAGGCCGAGGCCGGTCTTCCGGTCGAGGTTCATCGGCACGCCCACGCCGATCGCGCCGACGCCGTCGGTCTCGAGTCCCTCCAGCAGCGCGTCGAGCTCGGACAGGAAGTCCCCCTGGCTCGTCGTCGGCGTCGGCACCTCGACGGTGCGGCCGACGACCCCGTCGCGCGCGACCAGACCTGCGAGCATCTTCGTCCCGCCGACGTCCACGCCGATGACCAGGTCGGTCGGCACGACGCGGCTACCATACCGAGCCTCATGCCCGCTCAGGACAAGCCGTACCGGGTCTATCGGGGCGGCAGGGTCAAGGGGCGGGTACCCCTCGCGCGCAGCGCAGGAGCCGGCTCGAGGACGCCGTCCGGGCCGTCGACAGCACCGGAGCCCTCGGCTCCGAGACGGCGCCGCATCGGCCGTTGGGTCGTCCTCGGGCTCGTCCTTCTCCTCGTTGCGCTCCTCGCCTGGGGCATCGGCAGCTATCTCTCCGTCTCGAGCGGGGTCTCCGAGGCGAACGACCGCGTGCCGGCCGGCGTCGCTCGGCTGCTCACCAAGCGCGACGGGCTTCTCGTCTCCACGCCGAGCACGATCCTCGTGCTCGGCACCGACGGCGGCGACCGCGCGGGACGACAGGGTGCGAACCGCTCGGACTCGATCATGCTCCTGAGGACCGACCCGGGGAAGCGACGGCTCGCATACCTCTCCATCCCCCGCGACCTCCAGGTGGAGATCCCCGAGGTCGGCATCTCGAAGATCAACGCGGCGAACCAGATCGGCGGGCCGGCGCTCGCGTTGCGGACGGTGAAGGACCTGACGGGCCTCGACGTCAACCACGTCGTGTTCGTCGACTTCGACCGGTTCGAGGAGCTGATCGACGCCGTCGGCGGCATCGAGGTGGACGTGCCGCGCCGGATCCAGTCGAACAGGTTCGACTGCCCCTACAAGACGGCAGCCCGCTGCTCCGCGTGGAAGGGGTGGCGCTTCGAGCGCGGGACGCAACACATGGACGGGCGGCGCGCTCTCGTCTACTCGCGGATCCGCCACAACGTCCTCAACCCGGCCGAGACGGACTTCGACCGGGCCCGCCGTCAGCAGCAGGTCGTCGCCGCGACCCTCGACAAGGTGACGGGCGCCGGGACGGCGCTCAAGCTCCCGTTCGTCGGCGGTGATCTCGTGAAGCCACTCGCCACGGACTTGAGCGCCTGGGAACTGATGCAACTGGGATGGGTCTACTTCCGCGGCGACACGGGGAAGGCGCTCCACTGCAGGCTCGGCGGCGATCCGGCAACCGTCGGCGGCGAGTCCGTGATCCTCGGGACAGAGGACAACGTCTCCACGATCGCGATGTTCACCGGCCGCTCAGCTCCGCTGCCCCCTGCTCGAGGCGTCCCCTACGCACCCGGGTGCGTGATCGGTGACCGACCTCTGTGAGCGCTACGCCTCGGACGACTTCGCGTCCGAGCCCTTCTTCGAGTCGCCGGCCGCGGCGGGCGTCTCCTTCGCGGCAGAGCCGTCCGTCGACCCCGTCCCCGACTCGCCATCCTTGGCCGCCTTCCGGGAGCCACGCCCGTAGTCGGTGGCGTAGAAGCCCGAACCTTTGAAATGCACCGCGACCGGGAACAGCACCTTCTCGACGGGGCTCGCGCCGCACACTTCGCAGGCCGACGCCGGCGGGTCGCTCATCCGCTGGAACACCTCGAAGGTATGCCCGTTCGGACAGCGGTACTCGTAGATCGGCATCGGGCGGCCAATCTACCAGCGAGGGTGGCCAAACCCCGATGACACAAGGGATCGAGGCACGGGTGGAGACGTCGCCGGCCGCCGCCGCGCGGCCGTCCGCGCAGGTGCGGCTCGCCGAGTGGTGGCTGTGGCTCGGCGTCGGCGGCGTGACGCTCGCCGCGGGTGCCTTCCTGCTCCATCAGCTGATGGCATGGCCGCCGCACGAGGACGAGACGCTCGCGCTGTTCGTCGGCCGAGACTCGCTGGCGGGCGTCGTCGAGCACGTCACGCGGGACCGTGGCGGTGCGCCGCTCCACTTCCTCGTCGCGTGGGCGGTGGCCCATCTCGGTTTCGGCCTCGGCGGGCTGCGCCTCGCGTCCGCCGCCTTCGCCCTCGCCAGCCTTCCGCTCGTCGCGCTGCTCGGCGTTCGCCTCGCGGGGCGCCGCGTCGCGCTCGTCGCCACGATCCTCGTCGCCCCGAGCTGGCTGTTCCTGTTCCACGGTATCTACGGGCGGATGTACAGCCTCTTTCTCTTCTGCTCGCTGCTCTGCACGCTCGCGCTCCTCGAGGCGCTCGAGCGCGGCGGCCGGGGGCGGTGGGCCTTGTGGGTCGGCGCCGCGCTGCTCACGGTGGCGACCCACCCCTACGGGATCCTGCTCCTCGGCGGGCAGGGAACCTACGTGCTGCTCGCCCGCCGCGACCGGCTGCGCCCGGCCATCGTCGCCGGCGCGGCGGTGCTCGTGCTCGGGATCCCGTTCTGGCTGACGGACCTCGTCCTCGCCGACCGGTTCGACGTCGGCGTCGGCGGTGGCGGCGAGAAGCTCGGCGGGCCGGCAGCCGTCCTCCGGTACTTCTGGCGATCGGCCGGCGATGCCACCGCCGGCTGGTGGCCCGTGACGCTGGCCGTCATCGTCGCCGCCGCCGTCGGGCTCGTCTGGCTGCGGCGGCCGGCGCGCGCGCTCGTCCTCGGCCTCGTGGGCTTCACGTTCGCGGCATTCGCCGTCGCAAAGCTCGGTGGGTCCGCGTCGCCGGAGTCCAGGCACCTCATCTTCCTGGCGCCCTTCCTCGCGATCGCCGTCGCCGCAACGCTCGTCCGGATCGGACGGAGCATCCCGCCGCTCGCGGTCGCGCTGACGGTCGGCCTCGTTCTGGTGGAGATCGCGTGGGCGTGGCATCGGACGTCGCCGCTCTTCGAGTGGGAGCCGGACGCGCGCCAGGCGGCACGCGCCGAGGCCGAAAGCTGGCTCGCCGCGACGAGCCGCCCGGACGACGTCCTGTTCGGGTACGAGCCGCTCTATCTCGGCGCGTGGGAGCGCAACCCGTCGTTCTCCGACACGGTCGTCCCCCGCGCGGACGACCGTCTCGCGCTGCACGTCGTCGAGCGGGCCGGGAAGCTCGGGCGCGGCGTGTGGGTGCTGGATGCCAGCCGGCGGAACAACCTCCGGCCGCGCCTCGAGATCGAGCGACGCCTGCCGACGCCCTCGGCGCCCTACGAAGCGCGCGCGTTCGGGCCGTTCCTCGTCCTCCGCACGAT
>DATAPC010000095.1:0-5497 GCA_036265415.1 Gaiella sp. | reverse complement strand
TCCACCCCGGGTGTCCCGACGGCGGTGACGGCCGACACGATCGTCTGCTCGTTCAACGACGTCGACGGCGTCGCCGCGGCGTGCGAGCGCTACGGCGAGGGGCTTGCGGCGATCCTCGTCGAGCCCGTCGCGGGGAACATGGGATGCGTCCCGCCGGCGCCGGGCTTCCTCGAGGCGCTCCGGATGCTCGCGGACGCGACCGGCGCGCTGCTCGTCTTCGACGAGGTGATGACGGGCTTCCGCGTCGCACGGGGCGGCGCACAGGAGCGCTACGGCGTGCTGCCCGACCTGACCATCCTCGGCAAGATCGTCGGCGGCGGGCTGCCGGCGGCGGCGTTCGGCGGCCGCGCCGACCTGATGGCGCAGCTCGCGCCGGTCGGGTCCGTCTACCAGGCCGGCACGCTCGCCGGGAACCCGCTCGCGACAGCCGCCGGGATCGCGGTGCTGCGCCGCCTGCGCGACGCGCGCGTGTACGAGGAGCTCGAGCGGCTCGGTGCGCGGCTCGAGGCGGGCCTGACGGGGTTCGGCAGGATCCAGCGCGTCGGGGCGATGCTGACGCTCTTCTGCGCCGACCGGCCGGTGCGCTCCTACGAGGACGCCGCCGCGGCGGACACCGAGCGGTTCGCGGCGCTCTTCCGGCACCTGCTCGGCGAGAACGTCTACGTGCCACCGTCGCAGTTCGAGTGCCTCTTTCCGTCGACCGCGCACACCGACGAGGACGTCGACCGGACGATCGCCGCGGTCCGTGCGTTCGGCCCGTCGTGAGCGCGGTCACCTCGGACGCCCTGTTCGAGGCGATCGCGGACGGCGCCGCGCGCGAGAGCCCGCTGTGGGGCGACACACTCCTCGCGCCGCACGCGCGGGAACCCGTCCCGGTCTTCTCGCAGCTCCTCCCCGAGCCACGCTTCGCGCTCGGCATCGAGACGATCTACGAGGGTTATCTCCTCCACTACGGGCGCGCGCGACTGTTCGCCCCGTCGGACGACGACATCGCGCTGCTCCTCGGCGACGCCCTGCTCGCCCACGGGCTCGTCCGGATCGCCGACACGGGCTCGACGATCGCCGTCGGTGACGTGGCGGGGCTGCTCTCGCTCTGCGCGCAGGCGCAGGCCGACGGCCTCGACGGCGACGGCGCCGCCTGGGCGGCGACGGCGGCGCTCCTCGGCCGTGGCGGCCTCGAGGAGGCGCGGTCCTCGCTCCGGGAAGAGCGCGATCCCGCCCCGCTCGAGCGCCTCGCACGCCGGACCGTCGGCGACCGAGCCGTCGACGAGGCCCTCGCCGCGCATGGCGCGCGGCTCGTATAGCATCGCCTCGATGCTCGCCGCGATCTGGTTGCTGGCGGACGCCGCCGAGGAGGGCAGGGATGTCGTCCTCATGATGCTCCTCGTCGGGCTCGTCTTCCTCGCGACGGTCGGCCTCGGCGAGCTGTGGCACCACGTCGGCGCGAGGCGTCGGCGCGCGAAGCTGAACCGCCCGTTGTGACGGCGTGCACGTCCCGCGGCCGCGCTCGTTAGCCGGAGGGATCCGGCGCCGACTGCGTCCGAGCGTGACGCGCTCGACCGGCGTCGTCCCGCTCCGACCGATGCGGCCGCCGCCCGTCGACGAGGAGAACCACCCCGAGGCGCGGGCCCTTCGGCCGTATTGCGTTGGGCGCGGGATCGACGTGGGTTGCGGGCACCGCAAGATCGCCGCGCACTGCATCGGTGTGGACTTGCTCGCGCCGGGCGAGGTCGGAGAGCACGGCGTCGTGCATGGCCAGCGTTCCGTCGCCGACATCCAGGCCTCGGGGGACGACCTGCACATGTTCCGGGCCGGCGAACTCGACTACGTCGTTTCGCGGCACAACCTCGAGCACTACGTCGATGTCGTGAAGACGCTGCAGGAGTGGGCCCGCGTGACGCGTTCGGGCGGCACGGTGGCGATGATCGTCCCGGACGAGCGCGCGGGCGACACGATCTTCCTGGATCCGACCCACAAGCATGTCTTCACGCCGGAGAGTCTCGAACGCCTGATCGGCGTGATCGAGGGGCTCCGCTTCGTGACGGCCGAGGTCGTCATACCGAATTGGTCGTTCCTCGCCGTCGCCGAGCGCACGTAGAACTGTCACGGCGAACTCCGCTTGCAAGGATGCCGCTCCACGGCGCTCGGCGACGTGCAGGCGACCATAGACTGACGCGATGGCGAGCCCGGCGTCGGACCTGCGCGAGTGGATCGCGCTCCTCGAGCGCGAGGGCGAGCTCGTCCGCGTGCGCGCCGAGGTCGACCCCGACCTCGAGATCACGGAGATCACGGACCGCGTCGTCAAGAGCGGCGGGCCGGCGCTCCTCTTCGAGAACGTCAGGGGCTCGAAGCTACCGCTGCTGATCAACCAGTTCGGCACCGAGCGGCGCATGTGCCTCGCGCTCGGGGTCGAGCGCCTCGACGACGTGGCGGCGCGGCTCGAGGAGGTGCTCGAGCTGACGCCGCCGCAGGGTCTGATCGACAAGGTGCGCAAGCTCGGCACGCTCAAGTCGATCGCGGATTCGGCGCCGAAGACGGTCTCGAAAGGCGCATGCCAGGAGGTCGTCCTCGAGGGCGAGGCCGTCGACCTCGACGCGCTCCCGATCATGCGCTGCTGGCCGCTCGACCCTGCGCCGTTCATCACCCTTCCGGCCGTGATCACGCAGGACCGCACGACGGGTGTGCGGAACGTCGGTATGTACCGGATGCAGAAGGTCGACCGTCGCTCCACGTTCATGCACTGGCAGGTGCACAAGGACGGACGTGCCGACCTCCTGGCGGCGCCGGACGGCCGCATCCCGGTCGCCGTCGCGCTCGGCCTCGATCCCGTCACCGCGTACTCCGCGAGCGCCCCGCTGCCGAAGCACGTCGGCGAGCTGATGGTCGCAGGCTTTCTCAGGGGTTCGGCGGTGCAGCTCGTGAGGTGCAAGACCGTCGACCTCGAGGTTCCCGCGAACGCCGAGATCGTCCTCGAGGGGTGGGTCGACGCGGCGGACAGCGGCGTGGAGGGGCCCTTCGGCGATCACACCGGCTACTACACGCCGCCCGAGGAGTTCCCGCTCTTCCGCGTCTCCGCGATCACGATGCGCCGGGACGCGATCTATCCGTCGATCGTCGTCGGCAAGCCGCCGGCCGAGGACGAGTGGCTCGCGAAGGCGACGGAGCGGATCTTCCTCCCGGCGATTCGCATGAGCGTGCCCGAGATCGTCGACTACGACCTGCCGACGGCGGGCGCCTTCCACAACTGCGTGATCGTCTCGATCCGCAAGCGCTTCCCGGGTCACGCGCGGAAGGTGATGCACGCGATCTGGGGACTCGGCCTGCTGTCGCTCACGAAGGCCGTCGTCGTCGTCGACGAGGGCGTCGACGTCCACGACTACGGCGAGGTGTTCTTCCGCGTCTGCGCGAACGTCGACCCGAAGCGGGACGTCGTGCTCGCAGACGGGCCCCTCGACCAGCTCGACCACGCGTCGGTGCTCCCCTCCTTCGGCGGCAAGATCGGCTTCGACGCGACGGCCAAGGGACCGGACGAGGGTGCGCGCGAGTGGCCTCACGAGATCGCCATGACGGAGGAGGTCCGCTCGCGCGTGGACGCCCGCTGGAGCGAGCTCGGGTTACCGGAGCGCGACGACCGCGGAAGCGTGCAGAATGGTCGCCGGGTCGCAACCGGCTGGCGGGGGCCACGGCGGGTTCGTCGTTGACACCGAGCAGGGTGGGACGCTTGAATCACCAACCGGAGCAGGGGACGCACGGAGCCACCGAGTGACCGACGACGAGCGCGAGACACAGCATCTCCCGGCCCCGAGCCTCTGGCCGATCGGCTTCGCGATCGGGGTCGCATGCCTCCTCGTCGGACTCGTCGTCAGCGTTCCCGCGCTGATCGTCGGCGCGATCCTCGCTCTCGTCTTCGGCTTCCTCTGGGTGCGCGACCTGTTCACGCAGCATCCGGTCACGAGCGCGAGCGACCTGGCCGCGGCGCCCGCCGCGACGCCGGCGGCCACCGAGGCCGACCTCGGGACGAACGTCGACCGCGCGACCTTCCTCTCGCTCGCCACGATCGGCGTCGGCGGCCTGATCGGAGCCGCCGTGACCCTGCCGCCGCTCGGCTTCGCCGTGCTGCCGTCGTTCATGGGCGAGGGCGTGAAGACGCACGACGTCGACCTCGGCCCGATCTCGAACTTCCCGGAGAACCAGTACGTGATCGCGACCTACCTCGAGAACCCGGACGCCGGGGAGGTCTCGCGCCGAACGGCGTTCATCCGCAACAACGGCAGGACGGAGGACGGCGTCCCGAGCTTCACGGCGATCTACAGCCGCTGTGTCCACCTCGGGTGCCCCGTGCAGCCGAACGGGCCGGTCGACGAGAGGGCCAAGAAGGAGGTCAACGGCATCGAGCTGCGGCCGGTGCTCGCCGCGTCCTTCGGGTGCCCCTGCCACGGCGGCCTCTACGACTCGGAGGGCAACCGCTCCGCGGGTCCGCCCGTCCGCTCGCTCGACCGCTTCGAGTTCTCGATCAAGAACGGCAACCTCATCCTCGGGCGCGTCTTCAGCGTCGGGAACGTCGAGGGCACGGGCGCGAAGGCGCGGATCACGAAGTACTACAAGGCGTACCCCGGCGTGCACGTCGACGGTCTCGAGAAGTGGCTGTATCCCATCCCGACCCCCGGCTCCACCGGCTGACGCGCTGATGGCGAAGTCCGGCCGCAAGCAGTCGCTCGAATCGGTCGCGCTGTACCCGCTCGACTGGGTCGAGGAGCGGTCGGGCCTCGTCGGCTACACGAAGTGGTTCCTGTTCCGCAGGGTGCCGCACGACATCAGCTGGGCCCAGACCCTCGGCGCTGCGTCGCTGACGGCGTTCATCGTCCAGGCGCTGACGGGCGTCTTCCTCGCGATGTACTACAAGCCGGATCCCGCCAACGCGTACGCCTCGATCCAGAACATCACGACGGAGGTGACGCTCGGCTGGCTCGTGCGCGGGATGCACAAGTGGGGCGCGAGCGTCTTCATCATCCTGATGTTCCTGCACATGGCCCGGGTCTTCCTGTTCGGCGCATACAAGTACCCGCGAGAGCTCAACTGGATCGTCGGCGCGCTCATCCTCGTCCTCGGCATGCTCGAGGGCTTTACGGGCTACCTGCTGCCGTGGGACAACACCGCGTACTGGGCGACCGTCGTCGGGATCAACCTCAATGCGACGGCGCCGTTCGTGGGGCCGTTCCTGGCCCAGTTCCTCCAGGGCGGGCTGAACATCAACCCCGACACGCTGGCGAAGTTCTACGCCCTGCACATGCTCCTCGTGCCCGGCGGGATCATGGCGCTGATCGGCCTGCACCTGTACCTCGTCGTGCGGCTCGGGGTCACCTCGCCGCCGTGGTCGCAGACCGCGGCCGGCCGCGAGCGCGCGGAGCCGACCGGCCCCCGCGAAGGCCTCATCCGCGAGCCGGTGGCCGAGGGCGGTGAGTCGTAGCGATGGCGGTCTCGCTGAAGGAGCGCAACC
>DATAPC010000094.1:0-2847 GCA_036265415.1 Gaiella sp. | reverse complement strand
GAGCGCGTCGAACTCCTCGTAGAGGTCGGGCTCGCGGCCGACGAGGTCACGGAGCTCGTCCAGCTGCCGCGGTGGCGGCTCGTCGTGCTCCGAGACCACGACGGCGCCGATTCGCTCTGCCGCCTCGTTGACGAGCAGCAGGCTCGGCGCCGCGAGCGGCTCGAGCCCGTCGAGCGCGTCGCGCAGGCTCTCGAGGGGCAGGCTGCGTTCGTCGAGCCGCCACAGGACGATGCGCACGATCACTCGTCCGCAAGCTCCCACGGCTGGTAGACACCGCCCGGGACGCCGCCGACGACGAGGAACGACCTGCGGTCCGCCCCTGCGGCCGGCCGGCGCTCCGCTTCGGGAAGAACGACGACGTATGGGCCCGGCCGCGCGCGCAGGTGGTGTCGCACGAACGTGAAGGTGCCCCACGTGTACGGAATGTCCTCGACGGCCGCGACCGCGAACCCCATCGTCCTCCTTCCAGTCGGCGTGCCGGCCGAGCTTACGAGACGCACGGCCCGCTGGCGTAGACTCGCCGCGTGGACGTCCTCCGCTGGGACGACGAGCCGCTCGAGCGGCTGAGCGCCGGTATCGGACGCCGGATGCTGAACGGCGAGGCGATGACGCTCGCCCAGATCACCCTGAAGGCCGGAGCCGTCGTGCCGGAGCACGAGCACCCGAACGAGCAGATCGCCACGGTTCTCTCCGGCCGCCTGCGCTTCGTGGTCGGCGGCGAGGAGCGGGAGGTCGGTGCCGGGGAGAGCGTGCTGATCCCCGGTGGCGTCCCGCACCGGGTCGATGTGCTCGAGGATGCCGTCGTGCTCGACGTCTTTGCGCCGCGCCGCGAGGACTGGATCCGCGGCGACGACGCCTACCTGCGGGGATGACCATGACGAGGGACGTGGCCTCTCGACCACGTCCCTCGCATGGGGGACCGGTCGGGCCGCCGGCGCTGCGGCCCGCGCGACGACCCGATTTCAACCGGTCTGTGACCAGGATCGGCGTTGCTCGACGGTCTCCGCATCCCCCGTCTGGTGGTTCACGTCCTTCGTTGACAGACGGCGTCGAACGCGCGTGAGCGACGATCTCGACCCCCTCGAGCAGCACCTTCTCGACGGGTTGCGGTCGCTCGGGAGCGCGACGTCGCCGGCGGACGTGCCGCCCGAGGCGAGGGCGGCGTGGCGTGCGCAGGTCGAGAGCCGTACGATCGACCACGCCGCGCGCTGGCTCCAGTCGCGGCGACTCGGCTTCTACACGATCGGCTCCGCGGGCCACGAGTCGAACGCGCTCGTTGCGCTGGCACTCCGCCCGAGCGACCCGGCGCTCCTCCACTACCGCTCGGGCGGCTTCTACCTGGCCCGCGCCGGCCAGGTCGGACACGACGGTACGGGTGACGTCCTCCTGGGGATGGCGGCGGCCGCGGATGAGCCGGTCGCGGGCGGACGGCACAAGGTCTTCGGCCATCGCGACCTGGCGGTGATCCCGCAGACGTCGACGATCGCGTCGCACCTTCCGCGTGCCGTCGGCATCGCGTTCGCGATCGAGCGCGCGACGGCGATGGGCGTGACGTGCGAGTGGCCGCTCGACGCCGTCGTCGTGTGCTCCTTCGGCGACGCCTCGCTCAACCACGCGACCGCGCAGTCGGCGTTGAACACGGCCGCCCATCTCGCGTACCGCGGCCAGCCGCTGCCGCTGCTCTTCGTCTGCGAGGACAACGGCCTCGGCATCAGCGTGCCGACGCCCGAGAGCTGGGTCGAGCAGTCGCTCCACGGGCGACCCGAGCTCGCGATCGAGCGTGTTGACGGAGACGACCCCGAAGCCGTGCTCGCGACCGCTGCCGAGCTCGCGACGTGGGTGCGCGAGCAGCGTCACCCGGCCGTCCTGCACCTGCGCACGGTCCGGTACCTGAGCCACGCCGGCGCCGACCTCGAGACGGCATACCGGGCGGGGCCGGAGATCCGGGCCGACTTCGGTCGGGATCCGCTGCTCGCGACGGCCCGTTGGCTGGTCGCGGGCGGCCGCGCGACGCCCGCAGAACTGGCCGACGATTACCTCGCGACGCGCGCGCGGATCCGCGAGCGGGCCGAGGAGGCGATGGGGCGTGCGCAGCTCCAGACGGCGGAGGACGTGATGCGGCCGCTCGCGCCGCGAACGCCGTCTGCCGTGGCGAGCGTCGTCGAGAGCACCGCAGCCGCGCCGACGCAGGAGCGGCTCACCCTCGCCCAGGCGATCGACGCGACGCTCGCGGACGTGCTCGCAGCGCATCCCGAGACGCTGGTCTTCGGCGAGGACGTCGGGCTCAAGGGCGGCGTGTACGGGGTCACACGAGGGCTGCAGGCGCGCTTCGGCAACGCCCGAGTCTTCGACACCCTGCTCGACGAGACGTCGATCCTCGGCCTCGCGCTCGGAACCGCGATCTCCGGTCTCCTGCCGATTCCCGAGATCCAGTACCTCGCGTACCTGCACAACGCCGAGGATCAGCTGCGGGGGGAGGCGGCGACGCTGCAGTTCTTCTCGCAGGGCGCCTACCGAAACGGGATGGTCGTGCGGATCCCGGGCTACGGCTACCAGAAGGGCTTCGGCGGGCACTTCCACAACGACAACGCACTCGGCGTCCTCCTGGACATCCCCGGGGTCGTGATCGCCTCGCCCGCACGCCCGGACGACGCCGCCGCGATGCTCCGAACCTGCGTCGCCGCGGCGAAGGTCGACGGCAGCGTGTGCGTGTTCCTCGAGCCGATCGCGCTGTACCACACCCGCGACCTGTTCGAGGACGGCGACGATGCCTGGCTCGCGCCGGCTGCGGGCGAGGCGCCGCTCGGCTCGGCGCGCACCTACGGCAGCGGCGACGACCTGACGATC
>DATAPC010000093.1:0-4034 GCA_036265415.1 Gaiella sp. | reverse complement strand
GGCAACTTCCGCGAGCACGAGGAGGAGTCGAAGAACGTCGACTGGTCGCACGCGATCGCGCCGTGGATCAACTTCTTCCAGAACGTCGACGCGATCGTCGGCCCGGACGAGCCGGTGATCTACCCGGAGCACCTCACGGAGGAGCTCGACTACGAGCTCGAGCTCGCGGTCGTGCTTCGGAGGGCCGGAAAGTGGTTCTCCCCCGAGGAGGCGATGGACTACGTCGGCGGCTACGTGATCTTCAACGACGTCACCGCGCGCGACATCCAGCGGGGGGAGATGAAGTCGGGCGTCTTCAGCTTCTGCAAGGCGATCGACACGTTCTGCCCGCTCGGCCCCTGGATCGTGACACCCGACGAGATCGCCGACCCGCACGACCTCGCGATGCAGCTCCGCGTGAACGGCGAGGTGCGCCAGGAGTCGCACTCGAGCCGCATGTCCGTGACGATCCCGGAGATCCTCTCGAACTTCTCCGGTCTCACGTACTCCGCGGGCGACGTGCTCTCGACCGGGACGGTGTCGGGTGTCGCGGGGTTCAGATCCGCGGAGGAGCGGGCGCGCCTCTACCTCAAGCCCGGAGACGTGATCGAGGCCGAGATCGAGGGCATCGGCGTGCTCCGCAACCCGGTGATCTCGTGGCAGGAAGGCCATGGCTCGCCGCCGCCTCCGCGCGTCCGCCCGTGGGGCGACGCCTGAGGATCCCCGTGTGACATAGTCGAAGCGACGTGAGCGGCATGATGGGGCAGCGTGTCCTGCGGGTCGAGGACGACCGGTTTCTGCGGGGCGAGGGCCTCTACGTGGAGAACCTCGAGGTCCCCGACTCGCTCCACGCGACGTTCGTCCGCTCGCCGTACGCGCACGCCCGGATCGCGGGCATCGACACGTCGGCTGTCGAGACCGTTCCGGGGGCGCAGGTGTTCACGGCGGCGGACGTCGAGCTCGAGAACATGCCGCCGCCGCCGATTCCGGGCATCGAAGCCCGGATGGCACGTCCGTTCCTCGCTCGCGACGTGGTTCGCTTCGTCGGCGACATCGTGGCGGTCGTGCTCACGGAGGATCGTGCCGCGGGCGTCGACGCCGCCGAGCTCGTGCTCGTCGACTACGAGCCCCTACCCGCCGTGGTCGACCCCGAGGAGGCTCTCGACGGAAGCGTGCTCCTGTATCCGGAGCTGGAGACGAACGTCTGCGCGAGCCACCCCGTCGAGACCCCGGACGAGGCGTTCTTCGACGGCTGCGACGTCGTCGTGTCAGGGCGTCTCGTCAGCCAGCGCCTCGCGGCCTGCCCGCTCGAGGCGCGCGGGTGCCTCGCCGCCTACGGCGACGACGGTCGAATGACGCTGTGGCTGTCGACGCAGACCCCGCATATGGACCGGCACGTCCTCGGGCTGTTTCTCGGACTCGGCGACGAGGGCGTGCGCGTCGTCGCCCCCGACGTGGGCGGCGGGTTCGGTGCGAAGGGCCTGAGCGTCGAGACCGTGATCGTCCCCTGGCTCGCCCGCAAGACCGGCCGCCCGGTCCGCTGGACGGAGAGCCGGAGCGAGAACATGGTCGCGATGCAGCACGGCCGAGCGGCTCTGCTCGAGTTCACGATCGGTGGGAACCGCGACGGCGACGTCCACGCGTACCGGCTGCGCGTCGTCCAGGACGCGGGCGCCTATCCGGGGCTCGGGGCGATCCTCCCTGGATTCACGGCGCTCATGTCGAGCGGCGTGTACGCCATTCCGAGGATCGAGGCCGACACGGTCAGCGTCGTCACGAACACGACGCCGACCGGCCCGTTCCGCGGCGCCGGCCGGCCCGAGGCGACGCAGTCGATCGAGCGGGCCATGGACCTGTTCGCCGGCGAGATCGGCCTCGACCCCGCCGAGGTGCGCCGCCGGAACCTCATCGCCGCGGACGCCTTCCCGACCACGACTGCATCGGGCGCCGGCTACGACTGCGGCGACTACGAGCGGGCGCTCGACCTCGCCCTCGAGACCGCAGGCTACGACGCGTTGCGCGAGGAGCAGCGGCGTCGGCGCGACTCGGGCGACCCGCGCGCGCTCGGCGTCGGCGTCAGCACGTACGTCGAGATCACGAACGGCCTCGTCGAGCCCGAGCTCGGCGACGTCGAGATCACGCCCGACGGCGGGGCCGTGCTGCGGACGGGCTCCTTCTCGCACGGCCAGGGCCACGAGACGACGTTCGCGATGATCGTCTCAGACAGGCTCGGCCTGCCGCTCGAGGCCGTGCGCGTCGTGAAGGGCGATACCGACGCCGTGGCGCACGGCACGGGCACGTACGGCTCGAAGTCGACCCAGATCGGCGGCGTCGCCGCAGGGCAGGCGGCGCAGGTCGTCGCCGACCGGGGGCGCGAGCTCGCCGCCGAGCAGCTCGAGGCCCGGGTCGAGGACGTCGTGCTCGATGCGAGCGCGGGCGGCTTCCACGTGGCCGGCTCGCCGACGCCGGTCGTCAGCTGGAAAGACCTCGCCGGCCGCCTCGAGGGCGAGGGACGGCTCTCCGAGCTGCGGGCGGCCGAGATGTTCAAGGCCGACGCGCCGACCTTCCCTTTCGGCGCGCACGTCGCCGTCGTGGAAGTCGACACGGAGAGCGGGGCCGTCGAGCTACGACAGCTCGTCGCCGTCGACGACGCCGGCAACATCGTCAACCCCGTGATCGCCGAAGGACAGGTGCACGGCGGCGTCGCCGCGGGTGTCGGGCAGGCGCTCCACGAGGAGTTCGTCTACGACGACGAGGGCAACCCCCTGACCGCGACCTTCCTCGGCTACGCCTTCCCGTCGGCCGCAGAGCTGCCGTCGTGGGACGTCGTCGAGATGGAGACGCCGACGCCGCTCAACGCGCTCGGGGCGAAGGGAATCGGCGAGTCCGGCACGATCGGCTCGACGCCGGCGGTGCAGAGCGCAGTCATCGACGCGTTGGCGCCGTTCGGCGTCCGCCACGTCGAGATGCCCGCGAACGGCGAACGGGTCTGGCGCGCGCTGCAGCAGTCGCGCGCGTAGACGCTCGCGCAGTCCGGCCGAAGCGCTGCCATGCACTTGCTCGTTCCAGATGATGGGATGGCGTCTTGACAAGTAAACGCGCCGGTCCGTAGCGTTGAGACGCGTGGCTGAATCCGGCGGTGGAGAGGTGAGGATGAGCGCACTGCGTCCCGCGTCCGCGACGCGACGAGCGTCCGCCGCAGACCGTCCGACGCCGGGACGCTGACGCGCATGGCGCAGGCGGCATTCGAGCCAGCGGCCGCAGGCCTATCCGGAGACCCGCCCGCAGACCACCACGGGGAGGGGTCGCCCCGGCTCGCGAACGCGGTCGTCTTCGTCCTCTCGTTCGCGTTCGCGCTCGTCGTCTGGGAGGCGGTCTCTGCGAGCGGCGTGATCCGCGAGGAGGACCTGCCGTCGATGACCGCGACGATGGACGAGCTCTGGCGGCTCGTCCAGACCCGCGAGTTCTGGAGCGCGTTCGTCCATACGGCGCGTGGGTGGGCGATCGGGCTCGGGCTGGCGACGCTGCTCGCGGTGCCGATCGGGATCGGCCTCGGCCTGAGCGACCTCGCGGGGCGCGCCTTTCGGGTCCCGGTCGAGTTCCTCCGCCCGATCCCGTCGGCCGCCTTGATCCCGCTGCTCTTCCTCACGCTCGGCCCGGTGCTCGAGAGCGAGATCTTCCTCGCCACGTTCGGCGCGTTCTGGCCGATCCTCGTGCAGACGATGTACGGCGTGCGGGACGTCGATCCCGTGACGGTCGACACCGCGCGGTCGTTCGGCGTGCCGATGCGGGCACGGCTCTGGCGCATCACCCTGCCGAGCGCCGTGCCGTACATCGCGACGGGAATGCGGCTCGCCTCGGCCGTGGCACTCATCCTCGCGTTCACGGCGGAGCTCTTCATGGGTACGCCCGGACTCGGGAAGATGCTCAGCTACGCGCAGTCCTACGGGCTCACGACCCAGTTGTACGCCCTCGCGCTCGCCACGGGCGTGCTGGGCCTCGGGACGCACCTCCTGTTCACCGCGCTCGAGCGCCGCGCGCTGCGCTGGCACCCG
>DATAPC010000092.1:0-22466 GCA_036265415.1 Gaiella sp. | reverse complement strand
GCCGAGCCGCTCCCCTCCGACCTGCACGCCGACGTGCGCTCGGTGCTCGAGGCCCGCGGCGTGACGGGCCTCTACGTCCACCAGGCGGAGACATGGGAGGCGGCGGCACGGGGCGAGAGCGTCGTCGTCACGACCGGAACGGCGTCGGGCAAGTCGCTCGCCTTCTCGCTCCCCGTGCTCGACGCGATCGCGCGCGAGCGGACGGCGCGCGCGCTCTTCCTCTACCCGACGAAGGCGCTCGCGCAGGACCAGGCCCGCTGGCTCGCGGGGCTCGGCCTCCGCGCGCTGCGGCCGGCGATCTACGACGGCGACACCCCGGTCGAGCAGCGCGCACACGTCAGGCGCACGGCGAACGCCATCCTGACGAATCCCGACATGCTCCACGTCGGGGTGCTCCCCCACCACGACCGCTGGGGCGACGTCCTCCACAACCTCCGCGTGGTCGTGGTCGACGAGGCGCACGTCTATCGCGGCGTCTTCGGCTCGCACGTCGCGAACGTGCTCCGGCGGCTGCGGCGGCTCGCCCTCGCCTACGGCGCCGAGCCGCAGTTCGTCCTCGCCTCCGCGACGATCGCCAACCCCGGTGAGCTCGCGTCGCGGCTGACCGGCTTCGACGTCCGGGTGGTCGACGCGGACAGCTCCCCGAGAGCCGAGCGCGAGGTCGTGCTGTGGAACCCCGAGCTCGTCGACGAGGAGCTCGGCATCCGCGCGAGCCCCCTCGGTGACGCCTCGCGCCTCCTCGCGGGGCTGGTCGCCTCCGGGCTGCGCGTGATCTGCTTCACGAAGAGCCGGAAGGCGGCGGAGCTCGTCCATCGCTTCGCGAGCGAGAGGCTCGACGCGGCGACCGCGGGGCGGCTCGCGCCGTACCGGGCCGGCTACACGCCGGACCAGCGGCGGACCATCGAGCGGCGGCTCGTCGAGGGCGAGCTGCTTGGAGTCACGGCGACGAACGCCCTCGAGCTCGGGATCGACATTGGGACGCTCGACTGCGCGATCTCGGTCGGCTTTCCCGGGACCGTCGCGTCGCTGCGGCAGCAGTGGGGCCGCGCCGGGCGCCGCGAGCGCGGCCTCGCCGTGCTGGTCGCGAGCGAGGACGCCCTCGACCAGTTCTTCGTCGACGACCCCCCGGCGCTCCTCGAGCGCACGACGGAGGCGGCGCTGATCGACCACGCCGCGCCGAGGATCCTCGACGGGCACGTGCTCGCCGCGGCCTACGAGGGGCCGCTCACCGCCGCGGACGCCGACGTGCTCGGCCCCGAAGCGGTCGCCCGCGCCGCCGTCCTGCCGGAGCTCGAGGCGACGCCGGCCGGCTACGTCTGGCGCGGCCGCGACACGCCGGCCGCACGGGTGTCGCTCCGCTCCGGCGATCGCGACGGGTTCGTCATCGTCGACGAGGAGACGGGAGCGGTGCTCGGGACGGCGGAGCGCGAACGGGCGTTCTCCACGGTGCACGACGGCGCCGTCTACCTCCACCTCGGCGACCAGTACGGCGTCACGCGGCTCGACCTCGGCACGCGCTCGGCGCTCGTCCGGCCGGTGAACGTCGACTGGTACACGCAGGCGAAGAAGGAGACGGAGACGGCGATCGTGGCGCCGCTCTCGTCGCGCCGCGTCGCCGGGGTCGAGCTTCACCACGGGCGCATCGACGTCTCGGAGCAGGTCGTTGCCTTCCAGCGGAAGGCCGTCGCCGACGGCAGCGTGATCGACACGACTCCGCTCGACCTCCCAGCGACGTCGTTCGAGACGGAGGGTGTGTGGTTCTCGCCGGACGCCGGGCTGCTCGAGGGGATCGACACGATGCCGACCCTCGTCTCGGCGCTCCACGCTGCCGAGCACGCGCTCATCTCGCTCCTCCCCCTCTTCGCGATGTGCGACCGCTGGGACATCGGCGGGCTCTCGACGAACGTTCACGAGGGGACGGGACGGCCGACCGTGTTCGTCTACGAGGGCCACGCCGGCGGTGTCGGCATCACCGAGCGCGGCTTCGCCTGCTTCGCGCAGTGGGTCGCCGACACGGCGCTCCTCCTCGAGCGGTGCCCGTGTCGGGCCGGCTGCCCGTCATGTGTCCAGAGCCCGAAGTGCGGCAACCTGAACGAGTTCCTGGACAAGGGCGCGGCGCGGACGCTGCTCGAGCGGATGGCGTCCGCGGAAGGTCGCTAGAGCCGGAAGGTGAACCGTCGCAGAACCGGCACAGAGTCGGCACGGACATGTCACGCCTTCCATGCGAACGTTCCGGTAGGGGGCGTCATGCCCCTTGGGGGGTCCCTGGACCAGTTTTCGCGCGGCGTGTCCGGCTCCATCGCCGGAGCGGCGACGGTGTCGATCGCGACCCGCCGCGATCGTCGTACGAGAGAGGTGGGGCCAGCGGCCCGACGCTCGACAGCAACACGGACACGGGCACGGATACGAAAGGAGGGCGTGATGGAGTACCTCGCACTGATCTACGGCGACGAGAGCGTCTGGGAGCGCATGCCGGACGCGGAGCGCGAGAGCGCCTACGAGCAGTACGCCGAGTTCTCGCGCGCCGCCCGCGAGGCGGGCGTCCTGGCCGGCGGCAACGAGCTCGCGGCGACCTCGACCGCGACCACCGTCCGCATCCGCGACGACGAGCGGCTCGTGAGCGACGGACCCTACGCCGAGGTGAAGGAGGCCCTCGGCGGCTACTTCATCCTCGAGTGCGAAAGCCTCGAGGACGCGCTCGGCTGGGCAGCCAGGATCCCGGCGGCCGTCCACGGTGCGGTCGAGATCCGCCCCGTCCACGTCGACGAGGAGGCCTGAGATGCAGTACGCGCTGCTCGTCTACTCCGACCAATCGACGTGGGAGAACCTCGACGAGGCGGAGGCGGCACGCCTCAGGGCCGAGTCGATGCCCCGCTGGATCGCGCTGTTCGAGGAGCTCGGCAAAGCGGATCCCGACGCGGTCGGGCGGGAGCTCGCCACGGCGGCCGACGCGAAGGTCGTCCGCGTCGTCGACGGCGAGCGGGTCGTCACGGACGGCCCGTTCGCGGAGACGAAGGAACAGCTCGGAGGCCTCTTCCTCACGACGCTGCCCGACCTGGACGAGGCGATCCGCCTCGCGGCGCTCGTCCCCGCGGCGGAGTACGGGTCGCTCGAGATCCGGCCTATCGTGGAGCGGTGAGGCCGTCGCTCGAGACGACGTTCAGGGAGGAATGGCCGCGTGCCGTCGCGATCCTCACACGTGTGCTCGGCGACCTCTCGCTGGCGGAGGACGCCGTGCAGGAGGCGTTCGCGACCGCAGCCGAGCGCTGGCCCCGCGACGGCACGCCGCGCTCCCCCGGCGCGTGGATCGTCACGACCGCGCGCAACCGCGCGATCGACCGGATCCGGCGCGAGCGCACGTTCGCCCGCAAGGCGGAGCTGCTCACGCGCCTCCAGGATGTCCCGGCCGACGAGGAGGCCGACGTGAGCTCGATCCCGGACGAGCGCCTCGCGCTCCTCTTCACGTGCTGCCATCCGGCGCTCGCCGTCGAGGCCCGCGTCGCGCTCACCCTGCGCGAGGTCGGGGGACTCACGACGGCGGAGATCGCGCGGGCCTTCCTCGTCACCGAGCCGACGCTGGCCCAGCGGCTCGTGCGCGCCAAGCGCCGCGTGCGCGACGCCGGGATCCCGTTCCGGGTCCCGCCGGACCACCTGCTGCCCGAGCGTGTTCCGGACGTCCTTCGCGTCCTCTACCTCGTGTTCAACGAGGGCTACGCGGCGACCTCGGGCGACGCGCTTGTCCGGTCCGAGCTGTGTGTCGAGGCGATCCGGCTCGCGAAGCTGCTCTGCGTGCTCATGCCCGATGAGCCGGAGGCCCTCGGGCTGCTCTCCCTCATGCTGCTGCAGGACTCGCGCCGGGCCGCGCGGACCGGCCCCGACGGCGAGCTCGTGCTGCTCGCAGACCAGGACCGTTCGCGGTGGGACCGCGCCCGGATCGACGAGGGCCTTCGCGTCCTGCGACGCGCCGAGTCCCGGCGACGGCCCGGCCGCTACCAGCTGCAGGCGGCGATCGCCGCGGGGCACGCCGAGGGCGCCGATCCGTCGGTGATCGCCGCCGTCTACGAGCTGCTCGAGCGGATCGACGCGTCGCCGGTCGTGCGGCTCAACCGCGGGGTGGCCGTCGCCCTCGCGGGCGACGTGGAGGACGGCCTCGCGCTGATCGACGGGATCGAGGGCCTCGACGACTACGCCTACCTGCACGCCGCCCGTGCCGACCTGCTGCGACGCCTCGACCGCCACGCCGAGGCGGCGGCCGCATACGCGCGGGCGCTGGAGCTGACCGAGAACGCGCCGGAGCGCGCGTTCCTCGAGCGCCGGCTCCAGGAAGTCTCCTAGCGCAGCGCCTCGAGGAGGGCGTCGACCGCCTCCTGCGGTGTGCCGGCGCGCCGCACGCCCGGAACCGTGAGACCGCCTTCGAGGATCACGACCGGGCGACCGAGCCGCAGCGCGAACCCGATCTCGGCCAGCGTCCCGTGGCTGCCGCCGACCGCGACGACCGCGTGCCCGGTCGCGGCGACCGCGAGGTTCCGCGCATGGCCGATGCCCGTCACGACGACGTGGTCCGCCCAGGGGTTCGCGTCGGCATGGGTCTCGCCCGGCAGGATCGCGATCGTCGCGCCGCCGGCTTCCTTCGCGCCGCGGTGCGCGGCCGCCATGACCTCACCGAGCCCGCCCGTGACCACCGTGCACCCGCGCTCGGCGAGTAGCCGGCCGACCTCCGCGGCAGCCGCCTCGTGCTGCACGCCGCTTCCCACGACGGACACCTGTCGGGCCACCGTACGATCGTACGAGGTGTCGACGGCACGGCGCGAAGCAGCGGGCGGGACCCTCGTCGTGGGCGGCGGCTTCGCCGGAGCGTACGTCGCGCGGCTCCTCGGCAGGCGCGGCGCCACGATCGTCAACCCGGACAACTTCATGGTCTACACGCCGCTCCTTCCCGAGGCCGCCGCCGGAACGCTCGAGCCGCGCCACGTCGTCGTTCCGCTTCGGCAGATGTGCCCGCACGCGGAACTCCTGCTCGGCGTCGTGACGGAGCGCGACGCGGACGCCCGGACCGTCGTCGCGGAGACGCTCGGCGGCACCTTCGAGATCGGCTACGAGCGCCTCGTGGTCGCCCTCGGGGCGGTGCCGCGCACGTTCGCCATACCCGGCCTCGCGGAGCACGGCCACGGGTTCAAGGACGTCGCCGACGCGATCGCCCTCCGAAACCTTCTCCTCCGCTCGCTGGAGTCGGCCGCCGCACGCCTCGATCCGCAGGAGGCAGAGCGCGATCTCGGCTTCGTCTTCGTCGGCGCGGGCTACGCCGGCGTGGAGGCGCTGGCGGAGCTGGAAGACCTCGCACGCGACGCCGTCCGCCGCTCGTACCCGACGCTCCGCGGCGTGCGGCAGCGGTGGGTGCTCGTGGACGCGGCGCCGCGGATCCTCGCGGAGATCCCGCAGAAGCTCGGCGAGTACACGCACCACTACCTCGAGAAGCGGGGCATCGAGATCCACGTGAAGGCGACGCTCGAGTCGTTCGACGAGCGCGAGGCGGTGCTCTCCGACGGTGCGCGGATTCCCGCGCGGACGCTCGTGTGGGCGGCCGGTGTCCGCGCCAGCCCCGACCTCGAGCGCCTCGGGCTACCACTCGACGAGCGCGGCCGCGTCGTCGTCGGTCCGACGCTCCAGGTGGAGGGAGCGGACGACGTCTGGGCGCTCGGCGACGGGGCGGCCGTGCCGAACACGCGCACGCCGGGGCGCGTCGACCCGCCGACGTGCCAGCACGCCCTCCGGCAGGCGCGGCGGCTCGCGAAGAACCTCACGCGCACGCCGAAGCCGTATGGCTACCGCATGCTCGGCCAGGTCGCGACGCTCGGCCGGTACAAGGGCATCGCGGAGCTCCCCGGCCTCCAGCTGCGGGGCTTTCTCGGCTGGTTCGTGGCGCGGACGTACCACCTCTATGCGCTGCCGACGTTTCGCCGCAAGGCGCGGGTCGTGACCGACTGGACCGTCTCGCTCTTCTTCCGCCGGGACATCGTCGAGCTCTCGGCGCTCGGGCGACCGCACCGGCTCGACCCGTGACCCGATCCGAGATTCGCGTGCCCGCTCGCCGTCACCGAACGGCGTGGAGCGCGGCGCCGAGCGACTGGCCGCCCTCGAGCACGCGCGCGAACAGGTCGCCGTCGCGGCCGACGCGTTCGAGCACGACGTCCATCGTGAACGCAGTCGGGTCGAGGCCGCTGGTCACCTCCTCCCAGCGGAGCGGCGTGGAGATCGGAGCGCCCGCGCGCGGCCGGACCGAGTAGACGCAGGCCGTCGTCTTCCCCGGGCCGTTCTGGTTCGCGTCGACGAGGACGCCCTTCCGCTTCGCCTTCGTCCACTCCGTCGTCACGAGGCCGGGATGGGCCCGCGCGAGCGCGCCGGCGACGATCCCGGCGAACTCGCGCACCTCGTCGAACCCGTGGCGGCGGGTGATCGGCACGAGCACGTGGATCCCCCGCGACCCGCTGGTCTTCGGCACCGACTCCAGCCCGAGCACGTCGAGGGCGTCGCGCACCAGCACCGCGACCTCGATCACCTCCTCGAAGGTCGCTCCCTCGGACGGGTCCAGGTCGAACATCACCCAGTCGGGGCGCTGCGGCCGGTCGGCGCGGGAGGCCCACGCGTGCATGTCGATGCAACCCATGTTCACCATCCAGAGGAGCGCGAGGTCGTCGTCGACCAGGGCGTAGTCGATCACCTTCGTCTCGCCCTCCCGCGTGGACGCGGGAAACGCCGCCGTCTTGATCCAGTCGGGCATGTGCGTCGGGGCCTGCTTCTGGAAGAAACTCTTTCCCTGCCAGCCGTCGGGATAGCGCTTCATCGTGAACGGCCGTTTGCGGAGGTGTGGCACCAGCACCTCGGCGACGTCGCGGTAATAGGCCAGCAGCTCGCCCTTCGTGATCCCCTCCTCCGGCCAGAACGGCTTGTCGAGGTTCGACAGCCTGAGCGCCCGCCTGCCGCGGCGGATCTCCGCGTCGATGGGCGGACGCTCGACCGGGACGTCGTCGCGGAGGCCGAGGAAGACGGGGGCGCGCAGCCTACCCTCCCGTGTCCGCTCCGCGTACGCCACCTCGGCGGAGAGCGACGGCTCGACCCACGTGACGTCTGCGGCGCGAACCCGCGGCATCCGCGGTGCGTGGACGAGGGCGGTCGTCGGCCGGGCGAGCGGCTTCAGGGCGGCGAGCAGGCGGTCGACGTCGCCGTCCCCGATCCCGGAGCCGACGTTGCCGGCCCAGTGCAGGCCGTCCGGCTCGCGCCGGCCGAGCACGAGCGCGCCGAGCTTCGCACGCTTGCCGGTCCCTCGCGTGAAGCCGACGATCGGCAGATCGTCCTGGGCGCGGAGCTTCAGCTTCTGCCACTCGGGCGTCCGGCGTCCGGAGCGGTACGGCGCGTCCGCGCGCTTCGCGACGACGCCCTCGAGCCCCTGTGCCTCGGCGGCTGCGAGAAGCGCGGGCCCGTCCTCGAACGCGGGCGAGAGACGGACCGCATCGGAGGCCGGGTCGATCAGCTCCTCGAGCAGTCGCCGCCGCTCCGTGAGCGGCCGGTCGACGATCGGCTCGTCGTCGAGCGCCAGCAGGTCGAAGACCATGACGACGAGGCGGCCGCTGCCGGACTGGAGTGACTCGAACCGCGCGTTCCCGGAGTCGTCGAGCGCGCACACCTCGCCGTCGAGCACGGCGGACGGCGAGCGCACGGCGTGCGTGACCGCCCGGGCGACCTCCCGGAACCGCTCGGTGAGATCGGTGCCGTTCCGGCTCGTGAGCGTCGCCTCCCCACCGGCGACGGTGACGATCGCGCGGTAGCCGTCCCACTTCGGCTCGTAGAGCCAGCCCGCGCCGGTGGGCAGCGACTCCGTGAGCGTCGCGAGCTGCGGGCGCAGCTGGAGCGCGTCGGCCCTCGCCGCGTCCTTGCGGACGAGGAGCCAGTTCTTCTCGTCGCCGTCGAGGCGGGCCGGCACGAGCGTCCAGACGCCGTCGACACGCTCGCCGTGGAGATGGAACGTGAGCCCGCCGTTCCGTTTCTCCTCGAGGAGGTCGTACGTGCCGGAATCCCAGATCTCGACGGTGCCCGCGCCGTACTGACCGGCCGGGATCACGCCCTCGAACGACCCGTAGTCGAGCGGGTGATCCTCGACGTGGACGGCGAGGTGCCGCTCGCCGGCCCGGAGCGGCAGGCCCTTCGGCACCGCCCAGCTCGCGAGCGCGCCGTTCCGCTCGAGCCGCAGGTCGTAGTGGAGGCGGCGTGCGTCGTGCCGCTGGATCACGAAGCTTCGCCCGTCGGGCGTCTCGGCGTCGCCGAACGGCTCGGGCGTGCGCTTCGGGTCGCGCTTCTTCCGGTACTCCCCGAGCCGGGCCACGCTCCGATGATCCCACGAAGCGCGAGCCTCGAATCCTCACCCCTTAACATCGTCGCTACAGGTTGGAGAAAAGCCCTGCAAACGGCGTTTTGCCGTCCGGGGATAAGCCTGTGGAAAGTGTGGAGAGCCGACGCCGTCAGACGTGGGCCAGCACGCCCATCGAGCGGAACTTCGCACGGCGGGCGCGGCGAAGCTCGTCGGAGGGGATCTCGGCGAGCTCGTCGAGGTGCGCCGCGAGCGCCTCGCGCAGGAGCGCGGCGGCCGCGTCGTGGTCGACCTGGGCGCCACCTTCCGGCTCGGGGACGATCCCGTCGATCACACCGAGCTCGAGGCAGTGCGCGGCGTCCGGCTTGAACGCCGACGCCGCCTTCTTCGCCTGCGACGCGTCGCGCCAGAGGATCGACGCGCAGCCCTCGGGCGAGATCACCGAGTAGATCGCGTTCTCCTGCATCAGCACCCGGTCGGCGACGGCGATCGCGATCGCGCCGCCCGAGCCGCCCTCTCCGATCACGACCGCCACGGTCGGCACGCCGAGGCGCAGCATCGCCGCCTGCGAGCGGGCGATCGCGCCGCCCTGGCCGTGCTGCTCCGCCGCGATCCCCGGGTACGCGCCGGGAGTGTCGACCAGCGTGACGAGCGGGAAGCCGTGCCGGTCGGCCAGCGCCATCGTGCGCATCGCCTTGCGGTAGCCCTCGGGATACGCCATCCCGAAGTTCCGCACTGCTCGCTCCTTGAGGTCCCGGCCCTTCTGATGGCCGACGAGCGCGACGGTTCGGCCGCCGAGCGACCCGATGCCCGCCACGATCGCCCGGTCGTCCATCCGGCTGCGGTCGCCGTGGAGCTCGAACCAGTCGTCGAGGATCCGCTCGACGTAGTCGAGCGTGTACGGGCGCTTCTCGTGCCGCGCGAGCTCGACCGACCGCCAGATCTCCTCGTCCGTCGTGTCCTCCCGTAGCCGCTCGAGCTGGCGCTGCAGCCGCTCGAGCTCGGCCGACAGGCGCGTCCCCCGGAGGAGCTTGACCCCGGACAGCTGCGCAAGCCGGTCGCGGAGCCCGAGCTCCGCTTCCTGCGTCACGGGCGGGCCTCGAAGAGACGGAGCAGGCGCGCAAGGGTGCTGCGGAGCTCGCCGCGCGGAACGACGGCGTCGACGTGGCCGAAGCGGAAGTTCGACTCGGCGAGGCCGAAGTCGTCCGGCAGCTTCTCGCGCGTCGTCTGGGCGACGACGCGGGGTCCGGCGAACGACGTCAACGCCCCCGGCTCGGCGAGCATCACGTCCCCGAGGCTCGCGAAGCTCGCGGTGACCCCGCCCGTCGTCGGGTGGGCGAGCACGGAGAACAACGCCCCTCCGGAGTCGTGCAGCTCGCCGACCGCGGCAACGGTCTTCGGGAGCTGCATCAGTGCGAGGATTCCCTCCTGCATGCGGGCGCCGCCCGAGGCGGAGACCGAGATCAGGACGCCTGCGTCCTCGGCCGTGCGCTCGCACGCCCGGGCGAAGCGCTCGCCGACGACGCTGCCCATCGAGCCGCCCATGAACGAGAAGTCCATCGCCGCGACGCGGCACGCGTGTCCGTCGATCGCAGCTCGCCCGGTGAGGATCGCGTCGCCGAGGCCCGTTCCGAGCTCGGCCTCCGCGAGCCGCTCGACGTACGGCCGCAGGTCGAAGAACTCGAGCGGGTCCGCCGAGCGGAGGTCGCCGTCCTCCTCCTCGAACGTCCCCGGGTCCGCGAGCTGCGCGATGCGCTCCGGCGCGCGCACGGGAAAATGGTGGCCGCACTGCGGACACACGCGGAGGTGCTCGGCGAGCTCGTCGTCGCGGTAGTGCGAGCCGCAGCCGGGGCAGGTGTTCGGATGACCGGCGCCGTCGCGCTCCGCGGGGTCCGACCGCTTGTGCTCGATCGAGACGTCGATGTTCCCGGGCGCGGCCACCCGGGCATCTTAGTGCCGTTCCCTCAGAGGCCGGCCGCGCCCGCGAGCCGCGCGAGGATCGCCGGTTCGGCGCCCGGCGCAAGTCCCGTGAAGCCCATCCCTGCAACGCGGACGACGCTCGCGACCTCGAGCAGGAGCCGCTCGACGTCGTCGGCGTCGAGGCCGCCCGGGACCGGCATGAAGCACGGCACCGTCCCGGGCTCGAGCACGTCCACGTCGAGAGCGACGTAGGCCGCGTCGGCGCCGGCGAGGGCACGCCGCACGTCGTCGTCGATGCCGTGCGCCGCGATGTACTCCCGCTCGGGCGGATCGAGGTCGCGGGCGCCGACCAGAGCGACGTCGTCCGGACCGACGCTGCCCTCGTCGACCGCCAGCCGCAGCGGCATGCCCCAGAGGTTCCCGGACGGCGACGTCTCCGGCGTGTTCAGGTCTCCGTGGGCGTCGAGCCAGACGACCGCCAGGCGGTCGTGTCGAGCCGCGAGGCCCCGGATGGCGCCGACGTGGGCGCAGCAGCAGCCCCCGAGCACGAGCGGGCGCCGGGGGAGCTCGCGGGCGATCGCGCCCGACTGCTCGTCGAGCGAGTCGCACTCGACCACGAGCGCCTCGGGGTACGGGAGCGCCGTCGCCGCCGCCTGCTCCATTGGCTCGCCGCCGGCTCCGAACGCGCGCGGGACGCGGACGAGCCCTGCCGCGTACACGGTCCCGCAGCTGTGGCATTCGTAGACGTCGTCGAACGCGACGGCCGTCAGCGTGCGGCAGCTCGGACAGCGGGCGCGCAGGGCGCTCATGCCGCTCGCAGCTCCTTCTCCCACACATCCGCCTGCCAGAGGACGCGCATCCCGGCTCGTTGGTAGAGGCGCGTCGCGCCCGTCGGGTTCTCCACGTCGACGCCGAGCGCGACGGTCGTCTCGCCCGTCTCGCGGAAGCGCCGGAACGACTCCTGGAGAAGCGCCAGGCCGAGCCCGCGCCTGCGCCACGCCGGCCGCACGCCGAGCGTGCCGACGAAGCCCCAGTCACCGTTCCGTTTCGGGTAGTTGCGCGCGAAGGCGACGACCTGCTCGCCGGCCCAGACGACGGGTACGAGCGCCGGGTCGAAGCCCGACCGGCCGAAGACCCGTCCGCGCCACTCGTCGTACCCGAGGGGCTCGTAGTCCCACTCGTCGGCGAACGCCTCGGCCTCCGCGTCGTACAGCGCCGGGCCGTCGCGGTCGGGGTCGAGTGGTCGTAGGGTCGTCCCTTCGGGCCACTCGGGATCCGGCGTCTGCCCGCCGACGTCCCTCACCATGCGAAAGAAGCTCCTCGCGCGGTCGTAGCCCTTGCGCGCGAAGAGCAGCGGCGCGCGGTCGTCTCCGACGAGGTGCGCCACCTGGAGGACGACGCGTCCGTGCTCGGGCCACAGCGGCTCGAGCTCGAGCGCGCGACCCTCCAGGAGGTCGAGCAGCCGCGAGCCGACGCCGTGGCCGGTCAGCTGCGGGTGGACGTACGCGTCGCCGATGACCCGGCTGCCCTTGACCTCGAGCAGGTGGGCCACGCCAGCGACCCGGCCGTCGAGCTCGATGAGCCAGGCGTCGTGTTCGAGGTCGAGGCCCTCCCACTCGTCGCGCAGGCCCTCGGCGGTCCAGTCGGTGTCGCCGTACACGGCCTCGTCGCTCGCGCGCAGGAGCGCGAGCGCCTCGTCGAACCACTCGCGTGTCGGACGGACGACCCGCATGACGCCAGCCTACGCGCGGTCGCATAGCGTGCTCCGTGCCGACCGTGATCCGCGCACTGCACCGAGAGGACTGGCCCGAGGTCGCCCGGATCTACGCCGCGGGCCTCGCAACGGGGGTCGCGTCGTTCGAGACCGAGGTGCCCTCCTGGGCGGCCTGGGACGCCGCGCACCTCGACGACCTGCGCTTCGTCGCAGAGCTCGACGGCGGTGTCGCCGGTTGGCTCGCCGTCGGGCCCACGTCGGCTCGGGCCTGCTACCGCGGCGTCGTCGAGCACTCCGTCTACGTCGACGAGCGCGCCCGTGGGAAGGGGCTCGGGCGGGCGCTCCTCGGGCGGCTCGTCCACGAGGCACCCTCGCACGGCATCTGGACGATCCAGACGTCGATCATCGTCGCCAACGCGGCGAGCCTCGCGCTCCACGACGCCCTGGGGTTCCGCGTCGTCGGCCGCCGCGAGCGCATCGCGGAACGCGACGGCGTGTGGCACGACACCGTGCTCCTCGAGCTACGCCTGCCGTGAGGCGCACCTGTCGGTGTCAGACACGACTTCTTGTCAAGTCGTCATGTCCCGTCAGGTCCAGCTCGACGGTTCTGTTGTGGATAACGCACCATTGGCGTAGGACGGCACGTGCTCGCCGCCTGTGGACGAGGCGGCACGAAGTCGGCGCGTATTCCCCTTGACAGGCAACGGTGTCTGACACCGCCCTGCGCCAACCGCGCGATCTCGGCCGTCGGCGTGTCAGCCGTGCCAGCGCCTGAAGACGACGCAGGCGTTGTGGCCGCCGAAGCCGAACGAGTTCGAGACGCCGATCTCCACCTGCGCCTCGCGCGACTCGTTCGGGATGTAGTCAAGGTCGCACTCGGGGTCCGGCACTTCCTGGTTGATGGTCGGCGGGAGCACACCCCGCTCGAGCGCGAGGACGGTGAACGACGCCTCGACCGCGCCGGCCGCGCCGAGGCAGTGGCCCGTCGCGCCCTTCGTCGACGACACGGGCGTGCGATAGGCCTTCTCCTCGCCGAGGGCGAGCTTGATGACGCGGGTCTCGGCGCTGTCGCCCACGGGCGTCGAGGTGCCGTGCGCGTTGATGTAGCCGACCTCGTCCGGCGAGATGCCCGCGTCGTCGAAGGCCATGCGCAGCGCCCGCGCGGGGCTCTCGCCCGTGGGGTCGGGGTCGGAGACGTGCGTCGCGTCGGAGGAAACGCCGTAGCCGAGCAGCTCTGCGTAGATCTTCGCGCCACGCGCGTGGGCCCGCTCGAGCTCTTCGAGCACGAGCATCGCCGCCGCCTCGCCCATCACGAACCCGTCGCGCTCGAGGTCGAACGGCCGCGACGCCCCCTGCGGATCGTCGTTGCGCCGCGAGATCGCCCGCATGGCGCCGAAGCCGGCGATCCCGACGCGGGAGACGGGCGCTTCCGTGCCGCCGCAGATCATCACGTCCGCCCGACCCAGCCGGATCGCGTCGAGGCCGTCGCCGATGGCCATGTTGGACGCGGCGCACGCGGTGCACTCGGAGAGGAGCGGGCCTTTCGTGCCGAGCTCCATCGACACCCATCCCGCGGCGAGGTTCGGGATGATCTGGACGATCGAGAACGGGTTGACGCGGTCGGGCCCGCGGCTGTCGAGCACCTGGATGCACGACTCGAACGACTTCAGCCCGCCGATGCCGGTCGCGACCGCCGCTCCGACACGTTCGGCATCCGAGGCGATGTCGAGGCCCGCGTCGGCCTCCGCCTGCCGCGCGGCGGCGAGCGCGAGGTGCGTGAAGCGGTCCATCCGGCGGGAGGCCTTGTAGTCGACGTAGTCCGTGACGTCGAGATCCTTCACCTCGCACGCGAAGTCGACGGGGAATCCCTCCGGGTCGAACTGCGTGATCCTCCCTGCGCCGGATTCGCCCGCGATGAGCGCCTTCCACGTGTCCTCGGCGGTGTTGCCGAGCGGGCTCACCATTCCGAGACCGGTCACCACGACGCGGCGACGGCCGTTGTCGCGCTCGCCCGACACCGCTACATCCCCAGCCCGCCGTCGACCAGGAGGACGTCGCCCGTGACGAATCTCGCGTCGTCCGAGCAGAGGAAGCGGACCGCGCCGGCCACGTCCTCGGGGTCGCCGAGCCGGCCGAGCGGGGTGTTCGTGAGCATCGCCTGCGTCGCCTCCTCCGGGAGCACGTCGGTGAGCTGCGTCCTCACGTACCCGGGCGCGACGACATTGGCACGGACGTTGCGGCTGCCCAGCTCGCGCGCGAGCGACTTCGTGAAGCCGATGATCCCCGCCTTCGACGCCGCGTAGTTCGTCTGACCCCAGTTGCCGTGCACGCCCACGATCGACGAGACGTTGACGATCGAGCCGGAGCGCTTGCGCATCATGGGTCGGGCGACGGCACGGCACGTGTAGAAGACCGACGAGAGGTTCGTGTCGATCACGGTGCGCCAGTCGTCGTCGCTCATGCGGACGACGAGCCCGTCGCGCGTGAGGCCGGCGTTGTTGACGAGGACGTCGACGTCGCCGGCAGCCTCGACGAGCGCCGCCGCCGAGCCGGCGTCCGACACGTCCACCTCGACCGCGCGCCCGCCGATCTCCTGCGCCACAGCCTCCGCCTCGTCGCGGCCCGTCCGGTAGCCGACCACGACCTCGGCCCCGGCGCGGCCGAGCTCGAGCGCGATCGCCCGCCCGATTCCCCTGGAGCCGCCGGTGACGAGGGCGAGCTTTCCCTCGAGCGACGCGAACGGGCTCACGGGGCGCTCAGCGCCTCCTTGACCTTCTCGAGGCTCGCGAGGTCGTTCACCGAGAACGTCCGCGCGCCGCGGTCGATCCGCTTGACGAGACCGGAGAGGACGCTCCCCGGCCCGATCTCGACGAAGGTCGTGACACCGCCGCGCATCAGCTCTCCCGCCGCCTGCGTGAAGCGCACCGGCGCCGTCAGCTGGTCGACGAGCAGCGAGCCGAGCCGTTGGGCCGGCTCGATCTTCGCCGTCACGGTGGACATGAACGGCGTGACCGGATCGCTGAAGCGGATCCTGTCGATGGCCGGCTTGAGCGCGCGGCCCGCCTGGGCGACCAGCGGGCTGTGGAACGCGCCCGAGACCTTCAGGCGGATCGCTCGTCGCGCGCCGAGGCTCTCGGCCTCGGCGCAGCACTCCTCGACCGCGTCGTTCTCGCCGGACACGACGATCTGGCCCGGGCAGTTGTAGTTGGCCGGCCAGACGCCGAGGATCTTGCGGCAGAGCGTCTCCACGAGCTGGTCCTCGAGGCCGAGGATGGCGGCCATCGCGCCGGGCCGCTGGCGTGCCGCCTCCGCCATCGCGAGCCCGCGCTCCCGGACGAGCCCGATGGCCTCGCCCTCGGACATCGCCCCCACGGAGGCGAGGGCCGCGAACTCGCCGACCGAATGCCCGACCACGACGTCGGGTGCGATGCCCTCCTTCCGCACTGCGGCGAGGATCGCGAGACTCGTGGCGACCAGCGTCGGCTGCTGCACCTCCGTCTCGACGAGCTCCTCGAGCGGCGACTCGAAGCAGAGATGGGCGAGATCCATGCCCGTCACCTCGGAGCCGACGCGGTAGACCTCCATCGCCTCCGGCACCGCCTCGGCGATCTCGCGCCCCATGCCCACCTCCAGCGAGCCCTGGCCCGGGAAGCAGAACGCGACCTTCGTCATGCACTCCTCCTGTCCGTCCATTCGAGGAGCGCAGAGCCCCACGTCAACCCTGCCCCCATCCCCGTCATCAGCACGAGCGCACCGTCGCGCAGGAGTCCGTCCGCCCGCGCGTCGGCGAGGGCGAGCGGGATGGAGCCCGACGACGTGTTGCCGAATCTGTCCACGTTGACCACCGTGCGCTCGAAGGGGACGCCGAGCTTACCGACCGCGTGGTCGATGATCCGCTTGTTCGCCTGGTGTGGGACGTAGACGTCGACGTCGTCGATCGTACGACCGCACTCGGCGAGCACTGCCTCCGCGGACGAGACCAACACGCGCGTCGCGAACTTGTAGACCTCACGTCCGTTCATCTTGAGCATCGCCTCGGGGTTCTCGAACTTGCGCGAGCCGCTCCCCGGGTACTGGAGATGGATGCCCCCGCCTCCGTCGGCGCCCAGCTCGAAGCCGAGGAATCCGCCGCGCTCGACGGGCTCCATGACGACGGCGCCCGCGCCGTCGCCGAACAGGACGAGCGTCGAGCGGTCGGTCCAGTCGAGGATCGACGAGAGGACGTCGCCGCCGATCACGAGTGCGCGGCGCGAGAGCCCCGCGGCGAGCATCCCGTACGCCTGGGCGAGGGCGTACATGAACCCGGTGCAGCCGGCGAGGAGGTCGTAGGCGGCGGCGCTCTCCGCGCCTAGCTCGTCCGCCATCAGCGCGGACGCCGTCGGGAACATCATGTCCGGGGTGACCGTGGCGCAGATCAGCAGGTCGATGTCGCCGGCTGGCGTGCCGGCGTCCGCGAGCGCCGCCCGCGCCGCCGGCAGGGCGATGTCGGTGAGCGCCTGATCGGCGGTGATCATCCGCCGTTCGTGGATACCCGTGCGCTCGACAATCCACTCGTCGGAGGTGTCCACGTACTGCGCGAGGTCGTCGTTCGTGACGACACGGTCGGGAACGTGCACGCCGAGACCCGTGATCCCGATGCGTGTGCCGTTCGCGCTGCCGATCATCGCTCCACCGCGAAGGTCAGTGTGCCGCGGGCCGCGAGCTCGGAGCCGACGTGCGCGGTCGCCTTGCCCCGGCCGATCGGACCACGCACCTGGTCGATCTGGCACGACAGCGTCAGCGTGTCTCCCGGGGAGACGATCCGCTTGAACCGGCACTCGTCGATTCCGGCGAAGAAGGCGATCCGGCCGCGGTTCTCCTCCTCGGACAGCACCGCGACCGCGCCCGTCTGGGCCATCGCCTCGACGATCAGCACGCCGGGCATCACGGGCCGCTCTGGGAAGTGCCCGGCGAACCACCAGCCGTCCTCGGGCACCCGGTAGGACGCGGCCACGCGCTCGCCGGGCACGAGCTCCTGTACCTCGTCGAGGAGGAGGAACGGCGGGCGGTGCGGGAGGATCGATTCGATCTCGTCACGCCCGAAGGGCGGAGTGGGGGTCACGCGCCGAGTCTAGTCGCGGCCGCCGCCGATCCCGCTCAGCGACGCAGGGTCGAGGCGTTCCCCGCGGCATCGCGCGCGGTGACGACGAGCGTTCGCAGTCGATCGATGCGCGGGATGCGCACAACTCCCGGCCGCTCGACGCGGACGACCCGGCGGGCGCCGTTCGCGCGGATCGTCAGGGTCGCGGCCTCGGAGACCCGCAGACGCGGCGGTGCGTCCGAGACGACGCCGACGACAGGCGCTGTCGCGTCGAGCAGGAGGGGCAGCTCGACCTTCGCCGTGCGGCCGAGGGCGTCGACCGCCTCGATCGCGACCGTGTACGCGCCCTCCCGCGCCGTCCCGAGCCGCTTCGTGCCGTCCCAGGTGACGGTCTGCATTCCCGCCTCGGCCGTGCCTGTGAAGGGTGTCGCCACCCAGCGTCCGTCGCGGAGGATCCGGACGGCGAGCTGCACGGCAGCGGTGAGTGGAATCGAGATGGACAGGACGTCCCCGCGGCCGTCGCCGTTCGGCGTCAACGCGGCCGGGTCGAGCGTCACGCGCCCGATGGTGCGGACGACCGAGAGCGGCACCTCGACCGTCGCCGCGCGCCCTCCCGTCGCGTTCGCGATGATGCGCACGACGTAGGCGCCGTCCGCGAGCCCGTTCGCCGCGACGACGACCGTCCGGAGACCGGCCCGGTGCCAGCGCTTCGGCTCGACCTGGCCCACCGTCGCACCTGCGGCGTCTACCAGTGTCACCGCGACGTTGGCGTCCGCGCTCAGTGTGAACGACACCTCCGCGCTGTCCGCCTGCCCGTCGCCGTTCGGCGAGATGGACGACGGCACGGCGGACGCACCGCTCAGGCGCAGCGTCGTCGTCGCGGCGCCGAGGACGCCGGTGGACGGCGTCGCGCCCGGCGACTCGATCCGCCACTGCGTGCCGGCGGGGACCGGCGCGGTGGGGACGAACGTCCAGTCGACCGCCGGCCCCGTGCCGTCGCCACGACCGAGCTCGGCGCCCCCCGGATCCGTCACGAGGACCGACCACGGCAGGCTCGACGACAGCCGCGCTGTGAACCGGACGCCGCCCGACTCGTCCGTCGCGGCCGACGGCGCGTAGAGCTTCGGCAGGCCGAGCGAGGCGACGCGACGCGCGACGGTCGGGATCAGGTCGTAGAGGCGCTGGCCGGGGCACGTGGTGAGGCCGGTGTCCCGGTGACCCGAGATCGCCCGGAGGAACACGGGGATGCCCGGGCCGAACCGCTCGTTGCCCGAGGAGATGCCGTTGAGCGTGGAGACAGGATCGACGTGGGCGAGGTCGAGCCGCCACGCGAGTGTGCGGACGAGAGCGTCGACCGCCGCCTGCGGCGGGTCGACGGTCCTGAAGTCGCCCATGACCGCGATGCCGTACGACCCGGTGTTGAACCCCTTCGCGTGGGCGCCGACGACGTTCCGGTCGATCCCGCCGTAGCGACCCTCGTAGACCGTGCCGAAGCGGTCGACGAGCGCGTTGTAGCCGATGTCGTTCCAGCCGTTGCCCTTCACGTGGTAGAGCTCGATCGCCCGCACGATCGCCGGCGCCTGCGCGCGGGTGTAGTCGTTCGTCCCGGCCGTGTGGTGGACGAACGCCATCCGCAGCGCGTCGGCGTAGACCGGCTTCTCCTTGCGGATCGACTCGTCCGCCTGCCAGGAACTGCGAGGGACGATCTGTGGCAGCCCCGCGGCTTGGGTGACGCGAATCGGCACCTTCGAGACGGGGCTACGCACGGTGAGCGCCCGCGCGCGGGTGACGCGCCCGATCGCCCGTGCCTCGACCGCGACCGCCCGGCCGACCCAGATCGGCGCGCTCGCGCGCCAGCCGCGGAGCGTCCGCGCCTCGGGGCTCGCCGCGTCCGGCCCGTCGCCGTCGTCCTCGCGGACGCGCTGCCACGCCGACCACGTCCCGCCCGGAGCGCGCGTCCGCAGCTCGAGCGTCCCCGTGCCCTGCCAGTGGACGCCGACCAGCTGGAACGGGGCCGGCGCCCGCGTCGACGCGAGCGAGCGGTCGCCGCCGAGCGGGAGGTCGCGCACCTGGAGCGTCGCGAGCCCTGCCGACGCGGACGCGGGCAGAACGAGGGCGATCGCGGCGATGAGAACGAGCCGGCGGGTCATGGAGAGAGCACCAGGGTGACGCAGCACCGCTTCTCCGACAAGCCCCGCGTCCCTCCCTTGACGGAATGCTTACCCGCCGGCGGAGCGGGCAACGGGCTGACGCGGGGCCGTTGCTACAGTCGGGTCGTCGTGGACGCGCGCTTCGTGCGAGCGCTCTGGTGCCTCTGCGCGGCGGGTGCCGCCGCGCTGTCTCTCGCATTGCCGGCCGCTCCCGCAGCCTCGCCCGACAGGCCGCGCGTCCTCGTCGTCGAGTTCGACAACGACGTCAACCCGGTCACGCAGGACTACCTGCAGGACGAGATGCACCGCGCCGTGCGCGATGGCTTCTCGGCGGTCGTGATCGAGATGGACACTCCCGGCGGTCTCGGCTCGTCGATGCGCGAGATCGTGAAGACGATGCTGGGCCTGAAGCTCCCGGTCGTGGTCTACGTCGCCCCGCCCGGCTCGAGCGCGGACTCGGCCGGAGCCGTGATCGGCCAGGCCGCCGACGTCCTCGCGATGGCGCCGCAGACGAACATCGGCTCGTCGACGCCGATCTCGGCGACCGGGGCGAACCTCGGCAAGGACCTCCGCAAGAAGGTCATCAACGACGCCGCGGCGTACATCGCCGAGCTCGCGCGCGAGCACGGGCGAAATGCCGACGCCGCGGAGGCGATGGTGCGTGACGCCGCGAACTTCGGGGCGCGGGAGGCCCTCACGAAGAACGTGATCGACGTGATGGCGCCGACGGTGCCCGCGTTGCTCGAGCGGATCGACGGCAGGAAGGCCCTGCCGAAGGGGATCGTCCTCGACACCGCGGGCGCACAGGTCGAGCGCGTCGAGATGGGCTTCTGGAAGCGCGCGCTCGACGTGCTGATCGACCCGAACGTCATCGCGCTCATGCTCTCCCTCGGTCTCGTCGGGATCCTCGTCGAGCTCTGGAACCCGGGCCTGATCCTGCCGGGCACCGTCGGCGTGATCTCGCTCCTCGTCGGCCTCTACGGCCTCCAGGTGCTGCCGGTCTCGGCCGCAGGTGTCCTGCTGATGCTCTTCGCCGCGGGCCTCTTCGTGGCCGAGGCCTTCGTCGTGAGCCACGGCGCGCTCGCGCTCGCGGGCGCGGTGACCTTCGTGATCGGGGCGATGATGCTCTTCGACCCTGCCGGCGACGCATACCAGGTCTCCCTCTGGACGGCGATCGCCATCGCCGGAACGCTCGCGCTCCTCCTCGGCTTCGCCCTGAGTCGTGTGGTCAGGGCGCGCCGCAATCCCGTCGAGACCGGCGTCGCGCGCATGGTCGGGGGCGAGGCCGTGGTCCGCCGCGACGGGTGGGTGGCCGTCGGCGGCGAGCTCTGGCGCGCGCGCGCCGCCGACGGCGGTGCGCTCGTCCCCGGAGAGCACGTCACGGTCGAGGCCGTCGAGGACGACCTCGGGCTCGTCGTAGGATCTCCGCATCCGACAGAAAGGGCCTGATGGACATCGCGCTCGTCGTCCTCGTGGTGATCGTCATCCTGCTGCTCCTCGTGCTGTTCGCGACGGTCAAGGTCGCGCGCGAGTACGAGCGCGGCGTCATCTTCCGGCTCGGCCGGCTGCTTCCCGAGCCGAAGGGACCAGGCCTGTTCCTGCTCATCCCGGTCATCGACCGGATGGAGAAGGTCGACCTCCGGACGGTGACGCTCAACGTGCCTCCGCAGGAGGTCATCACGAAGGACAACGTCCCCGTCCGCGTCAACGCCGTCGCGTACTTCCGGATCGTCGAGCCGAAGGCAGCGATCGTCCAGGTCGAGAACTACATGGTCGCGACGTCGCAGATCGCGCAGACCACCCTCCGGTCGGTGCTCGGCCAGCATGTGCTCGACGAGCTCCTCTCGGAGCGCGACAAGATCAACCAGATCCTGCAGGGGATCATCGACGAGGCGACCTCGCCGTGGGGAATCAAGGTCTCGGTCGTCGAGGTGAAGGACGTCGAGATCCCGGGCGACATGCAGCGCGCGCTGGCACGCCAGGCCGAGGCCGAGCGCGAGCGGCGCGCGAAGGTGATCTCGGCCGAGGGCGAGTTCCAGGCGTCTCAGCGGCTCAAGGACGCTGCGGCGGTGATGTCACAGGAGCCCATCACCGTGCAGCTCCGCTACCTGCAGACGCTGCTCGAGATCGGCGCGACGAACAACTCGACGATCATCTTCCCCATCCCGATCGAGTTCCTCGAGACGCTCGGCATCCACAGGCCCCAGGCGTCATAGCCCGTGCGTACGCTCGTCGGCGTCCTGATCGTCCTGCTCGTGCTCGCTCCGCTCGCGGCGTGGGCCGTGCGGGGCCTGCGCAGGATCGCCTGGACGGGACAGGTCGAGGACGTCCCGCGGACGACGCTGCAGACGATCACCGAGGGCCTGATCGTGCTCGGCGCGGTGATCGTGGGAGCCCTGATCGTCGTGGCCGTGCTCGACTGACCTTCGGGGCTCGGGCCACGCCGCCCGACGCTCCTCGCACGTCGTCCAAACGTGCCTCGCTCAGCGTGTGGTCGGCGAGGTCGGCATCGGTCGACGCCCCTCTTCGGCGACGGCCCCGCGGCCGCGCCGGGTGGGTCGAGGTCGGTGTCGGGTGCGTCCGGCCGGCGGGGCGGCTTCGGCGCGTCAGCCGCCGTCGCCATCCGCAGCCCCGGCCGGCGCGGGGATCTCGGCGGGGTCGTCGTCGGCGCTCATCACCGGCGCGAGGCTCGAGACCTGCTCGCCCTCCCGGAGGCGCATCACGATCACGCCCTGCGTCGCGCGACCCGAGCGCTTGATGCCGTCGACCGCCGTGCGGATGACGGTACCGCCGTCCGAGATGAGCATCACCTGGTAGCCGTCACGGACGATCCGCGCGCCGGCGAGGCGCCCCTTCCCCTCGACGAGCTGTGCCGTCTTGACGCCCATCGTGCCGCGGCCCTTCACCGGGTAGTCCGCCACGCGCGTGCGCTTGCCCCAGCCGTTCTCGGTCACCACGAGCAGGTCGGCGTCGTCCGCCGCGATGTCGACCTCGATCACCTCGTCTTCCGCCCGCAGCTTCATCCCCGCGACGCCGGAAGCCGGGCGCCCCATGGCCCGAACGTCCTTCTCGGAGAACCGCACGGCCTGGCCCATCCGGGAGACCATCAGGATGTCGTCGTCGCCGTCCGACAGCCGCACGCCGATGAGCTCGTCGTCCTCGCGCATCCTGAGGGCGATGATCCCGTCGGCCTTGAGCGGAGTGTTGTACTCGAGGAACTGCGTCTTCTTGACGATCCCT
>DATAPC010000091.1:0-17373 GCA_036265415.1 Gaiella sp. | reverse complement strand
GTCGGCGCGGCCAAGGCGCCCGACCCGCCCGTCGGGTCAGCGGTGCTGCCCGACCTCATGCCGAAGCCGCAGTTCAATGTCCTGACCCAGAAGGTCGAGGACAGGTGGCGGCTTCGCTTCAGCACGACCATCGTCAACGTCGGCGACGGCGACTTCATCCTTCGAGCCGTCCGTAACCTCCGCGGAGGTTGGAAGGCCGAACAGGACATCCCGTATTCGGAGAAAGGTGCGCGGCGAGTGCGGATCCCCGCGCAGCTCGTCTGGGGAGGAGATGGTCACAACCACTGGCACATCAAGAGGGTCGCGGTCGTGAGGCTGGTGCCGCTCACCGAGGACGGAACCGTCGAACCTGACGCGAAGGTCTTCGTCGACGGAAAGGTCGGGTTCTGCTTCTACGACTTCGCGCAAGAACTCCCAAGCGCCCTCGCGGACCGCACATATACGGCCAAGGGCTGCGGGAAGCAGGACTGGACGGCCGTGGGCATGGGCCTCTCTCCCGGATGGAACGACACCTATCGGTTCGGCCTTCGGGGTCAGTCGATCGACGTAACCGACGTACCGGCCGGGAAATACCGTTTGATCACCGACATCGATCCGCAGGGTTGGTTTCACGAAGCGAGCACCCGGAACAACCGCACGTGGATCGACATCGATCTCGAACGGACACCGCAAGGGCTCGTCGCGCCGAAGATCGGCACGGGTCCAAGTCCGTCGTGAGCTCACCTTGACTGCCCCTTTCGGGGTACCTAACATCCGACCAGGCGGTCGGCTGGGGTTCGACTTGCCGTTCAGACAACAACAGGGGGAGGCTTGCGCATGCGCAAGAAGCTTGCAGTGCTCGGCCTGGTGGCCGCGCTCGGGATTCCGGCGGCCGCTTTCGGCAGCGCCTATCTCAACCCCGGCAACGTCGGCGAGGGGTGTGACGGCGACGGGCTGTACCACTTCGTCGCGAGAAAGGGCAGCCAGACGGACCGGCTCGACGTGAACTTCTCGGGCGGCGCTGTCACCGGCCAGAGCCCGACCGCCGTGAACAACGGTGTCGCCCACTTCTGGGTGGAAGGCAACGGCACCGTGGACGGCGCGCACGTCTCGGGCACCGCCGACAAGCTCGTCCTCTCGCAGTCGATCTGCGACTCGAAGAAGGGCGGCGGCGACGGCGGGAAGAAGTAGCGCCGATCGGTACAGCTTCGACGGTGAGGGCCCTTCGGGGCCCTCACTCGTTTCGCGAGAGGGTCGTAGCGACGTCGTCGACGGACGTGACCACGACATTCACCAAGGAGAGCGTCTCGGCTGCCGGCGGATAGTGGCGATTCGGGTAGGCGATCACGCGCATGCCCGCCGCGTGCGCGGCGCGGATGCCGCTCGCCGAGTCCTCGACCGCAACGCACCTCGTCGCGTCGACGCCCAGGCGCTTCGCCGCCTCGAGGTAGACGTCCGGAGCGGGCTTGCCGCGCGCTACCTCCTCGGACGAGACCGTGACCGCAAAGTCCGAGTCGAGCTCGAGCCGGCGCAGCACCGCGTCGATCAGCTCGCGGTTGGAGGACGACGCGACCGCGAGACGGTAGCCCTCGCCGGCAAGCCGACGCACCGCCTCGACGGCGCCCGGGATGACCGGCAGCTCGGTCTCGTATCGCGCGAGCATGCGGCGCACGACCTCCTGCTTGATCACCTCGGGAGGCTCACGCAGGCCGACGACCTCGTGGAGGTAGCGCGACCACTCGGGCGAGCTCATGCCCATCATCGCCTCCTGCGCCTCGGGCGTGTAGCGGCCGCCCCACTCCTCGGTCAGCGCTTCCCGTACCTCGTCCCACAGCTGCTCGGTGTCGACGAGCACGCCGTCCAGGTCGAAGACGACGGCCTCGATCGGCTCGCGCTCGGGCACCGAAGGATCCTAGACGCGGGGCTCAGAGCGGCTTGCAGCGGGTGTCTGCGCCGTAGACCGCGCGCTGGGTCTCGACGAGCTGCCGGTCGAGCGCCTCGTCGTAGGGCGGGGGCGACCCTTCCCAGCTGACGTCCGGCACGACGCCGGGCCCGACCACCGTCGCGCGGTAGCGCTCGCCCTTGCCGGCCGGGCGCCGCCCCACCGCCGGGTAGCCGGGATACGGGTCGTGCGGGTAGAAGCCGTAACAGAAGACACCCGTCCCGTGATGGGAGAGGAAGCTGTTCTCTCGCTTCCAGCCGGAGCCGTAGGCCGAATTGAAGGTGTCGACGTAGATGTTCCGCCCGAAGCCGTCGCCCGGCACTCCCGTGGCGCTGGCGAGGAAGCCGTAGACGGGCTGTCCGAGGTACGTGATGCGGCCGAACAGGTGGTCGAAGCGCTTGCTGTAGGCCCAGTTCGTCCAGATCTCGAGCTTCGGCAGGTCTCCCGTCCAGTGGCTCAGCCGCAGCTCGAGCGAGCCTTGCAGGGGCTTCCACGGGTCGAGCCCGAGGTTCGGGAGACCCCGTTGCCACGCCTGCAGCGCCCAGTGGCTGCCGTCGGGCATCGTGCACCCGGTGACGAACCAGGCGAGCGCCGGACCGGTGTACCTGCCGCAGGCGTTTCGGAACCCTCGGGCGAGCGTCCGCCGGTACGTCGCCCACCCGCCCGAGTAGTCGACGCGGAACGCCACCTGAGGTTGCCCGGGCGCGGGAGGCCGGGCGTTGAGCGCGCCCCAGGCGAGCACTGTCCAGCGCTTGCCCTTCGCCCGGTACCCCACGAGCGCCTGCCCGCGCCCATTGACGCGCAGCGTGACGTCCTTCGCGTCGCGGGCGATGAGCTGCGAGGCGCCGGCGCCCGCCGGCAGCACCAGCCAGGCGAGCAGGCCGAAGACGAGGGCGAGGCGCCGCATCCATTCACGGATCGGCGCGAGTCGGATGCGCGTCGACCCCCAATGGGAGGGATTGCACGCACGGCCGATCCGCGATATCGCGGATGCGGCGATGGCGACGCGCGCGCGATGCTCGTGCCAGGAGGTGAGGGTGACTTCGGCCCTGTCGCGATGGCCCTCGGACCGGAAGACCGCGCCGCGGTGGCGAGGCGGCGTCGCCGTCCCTCGCGACCTCGTCCGCGAGACCCTCCTCGTCTCATTCGCGATCGTCGTGTATTTCGGCGTGCGCAACCTCACCGCGGGAAGCGCGGACGCCGCGTTCGCGAATGCGCGGCGAGTGATCTCGTTCGAAGACGCGCTCGGAATCCGGTGGGAAGCTGGCCTCCAGTCGGTGACGCTGCGCAGCAACGTTCTCGTCGACGTCGCCAACTGGGTCTACATCTGGGGCCACTGGCCCGTGATCCTCGGCGCCGCCGCCGGGCTCTACGTCTGTCGACGGAAGCACTATTACCTCCTCCGAGACGCGATGATCGCCTCGGGCCTGATCGGCTTCTTCCTCTTCGCCCTCTTTCCCGTCGCTCCGCCTCGCCTGCTCGGCGCCGGCCTCGTCGACACGGTGACACAGCGCTCGGACGCCTATCGTGCGCTCCAGCCCCCGGGCCTGACGAACCAGTACGCCGCATTTCCGAGCCTCCACGCCGGCTGGAACCTCCTGGTCGGCATCGTGCTCCTCACGGCCGTGACGAGCCTCGCGCTGCGCATCGTGGCGGTCGCGCTGCCGATCGCAATGTCGCTCGCCGTCGTGGCGACGGCGAACCACTTCGTCGTCGACGTCCCGGCGGGCATCGCGGTCGTGCTCGCCGGGCTTGGAATTGCGATTTTCCTCCAGGCGCGCCGAGACGCATCTACACTGCGGCGCGATGAGGTCTCAGGGGACCGAGGGGGCCCACCCGGGGATCGCGCCGTTCGTCGTGGCGCATCGGGCGGGAAACCAGCTCGACAGGCTGCGGGAGGCGGAGCGCCTCGGCGTCGCGCTGGTGGAAGCCGACGTACGCCTGTTCCGCGGCCGCCCGGAGATTCGCCATCTGAAGACGGTCGGGCCTCTGCCGCTCTACTGGGACCGGTGGACGCTCGCATCGCCGTTTCGGCGCTCGCTCGTCCTCGCCGGGCTGCTCTCCGCGACGCGGCCCGAGACCGAGCTGATGCTCGACCTCAAGGGACGCGACCCGCGGCTCGCGGCGCTCGTCCGAGCTGAGCTCGAGCCCTTCCTCGCGGCGCGCCGGTTCACCGTCTGCGCGCGGTCCTGGGAGCTGCTCGAGGCGTTCGACGGTCTCCCCGTCCGACGGTTCGCGTCTGTCGGCAGCCGCCGCCAGCTTCGCGCCATGCTCGAACGGTACGCCGAGACCGGCGTCGACGGCGTCTCGATCCACGAGCGCCTGCTCGACGCCCGCGTCGTCGCCGACCTGCGTGCCGTCGCGGGCGTCGTCCTCACCTGGCCCGTGAACGCGCCGGCGCGTGCCCGCGAGCTCCTCGGGCTCGGCGTCGACGGCCTGATCAGCGATCGCGCCGGCCTCATCCGTCCGCTCGCGGCGGCGCGCGCGTGAGCGTCCTCGCAACGTTCGTCGACGCCCTCGACTCGGCGTCGGATCGGTTCGGCCAGCTCGACGGCCGCTACCTGCTGCCGGCGCTCGCGCTCCAGCTCCTGACGCTGCTCTTCCGCGCGCTCGCCTGGCGCGGCGTGCTGGTGGCGGCGTATCCCGGCCGCCGCATCCCCGTGCCGACCGTCGCCGGCGCCTACGCCGCCGGAGTGGCGCTTAACGCCTTCACGCCCGCCCGAGGCGGAGAGCTCGCGAAGATTCTGATCGCGCGAACACGGATACCCGGCTCCACCGTGGCCACGCTCGCCGCGTCGCTGACCGTGGTGCTCGCGATCGACGGCATGATCGGAGCGATCCTCGTCTGCGCGCTCTGGGCAACCGGGGTCATGCCGGCGCTCCCCGCTCCGCCCGGCCCGATCGCCATCGAGCTCGCGGTCGCCGGCGTCGCAGCCGCTGCTGTCGTCGTCGCGGCCGTCTACCGGCTGCGGCCGGACGTCGTGCGGCGGCTCGCCTGCCGGGCGGCGCAGGGCCTGACGATCCTTCGTCAGCCCGGACGCTATGTCTGCACGGTGCTGCCCTTCCAGATCGCCGCCTGGTGGTGCCGGATCGGAGTGGTGTTCCTCGTCCTCGGCGCCTTCGGGATCGAGGCGAGCCTCGCGACGGCGGCCCTCGTCGTGGTGCTGAACGGCGCCTCGACGCTCGTCCCGGTTCCGGGCGGCGCGGGGACGCAGCAGGTGCTCGCGGCCTACGCCTTGCAGGGCGCCGTGTCGGCCGCGACCGCGGTCTCGTTCTCGCTCGGCATGCAGGTCGGCATTACCCTCGTGAACACGACCGTCGGGATCGTGGCCCTTATGCTGCTCTTCCGCACCGTCCGCCCGGTCGGCGCCGTGCGCTCGGCGCGCGCGCTCGTGGCGCGCCGCACCGACGCCGCTGTCTAGCGCTCTCCGCAGTTCTCCCGGCGTGGGAGAGACGTGCGCCCCTTACTTGTGCAACTGAAGTAACGTTGCTATAGATTGTGAAGCGTTAGGACTGCCGCGACCGCTTCCGGTGGTGGCACCCGATGTCCGGGCACCCGAGAGGAGGCGGATGAGCGTCGACGTCAGACGATCCGAGACCGAGGCACCCTCGCTCGAGCTCGTGCTCAAGCGGAACCCGGTCGAGCGCCTCAAGCGCGAGAAGGGGCCGCTCGGGATGCTCGAGGAGCTGCCCGCGTTGATCGCGGCCGGCTACGCCGACGTCGCAGAGGAGGATGTCGTCCGGCTCAAGTGGTGGGGCCTCTACCACGACAAGCCGAAGGTCGGGACCTTCATGCTGCGGATCAAGCTCGCCGCCGGGCGGCTGACCGCTCCGCAGCTCCGGGCCGTCGGGCGCCTGTCGCTCGACCACGGGAAGGGTGAGGCCGAGCTGACGACGCGCCAGAACGTCCAGCTCCATCACTTGCGGCTGGCCGCGCTGCCGGAGGTGTTCGCCCGGCTGCACGCAGCGGGGCTCACCAGCCTCGGCGGCTGCGGCGACACGGTCCGCGCGATCACGGGCTGCCCGGCGGCCGGCGGCGACGCCCACGAGCTGTTCGACGTGACGCCCGTCCTCGAGGAGGCGCACCGGTTCTTCACCGGCAACCCGGAGTACGTCGACCTCCCGCGCAAGCACAAGATCTCGATCTCGGCCTGCGCCTCCCGGTGCAACGCGCCCGAGATCAACTGCATCTCGCTCGTCGGGGTCCTCCGCGACGGAGAGCCCGGCTTCTGCGTCCTCGTCGGCGGTGGTCTGTCGTCGGTGCCGCGGATCGCCCGCGACCTCGGCGTGTTCGTCCGGCCCGACGAGGCGATTCCCGTGCTCCGCGCCATCCTCGATACCTGGCGCGACGATCTCCGGTGGCGCGTCTCGCGCGTCAAGTCGCGCATGAAGTTCATGGTCGACGCCCTCGGCCCCGAGGGCGTCCGCGCGGAGGTCGAGCAGCGGCTCGGCCACGCGCTGCCGTCCTTCGCCCTGCCGCCGATCGCCGTCGAGCCCGACGACCACCTCGGCGTCCGCGAGCAGCCGGACGGGCTTTCGAGTATCGGCGTTCCGGTGCACGTCGGCCTCCTGGGCGGCGAGCGGCTCGTCGCACTCGGTGACCTGCTCGAGCCCCTCGGCGCCGAGGCGCGCATCACCAGGCAGCAGAATCTGCTGCTCGCCGGCGTGCCCGCTTCCGCGGTCGATGCAGTGGTCGAGGCTCTCCGCGGGCTCGACCTCCCGCTCGACGCGAGCGGCCTCCGCGGCAACGGCATCGCGTGCACGGGCGAGCCGCACTGCAACTACTCGGTCACGGAGACGAAGACGCGGCTCGACTCGCTGATCGGCGGCCTGGAGGAGCGTTTCGGCGCGCGTGTGGCACCGCTTCGCCTGCACCTCGACGGGTGCCCCCACGCCTGCGGACAGCACTGGGTCGGAGACATCGGCTTCCAGGGGACGACGGCCCGCGACGAGGCCGGGCAGCGGGGGCAGGCGTACGACGTCTACCTTCGCGGCGCCCTGGGGCCGCAGGCAGCCATCGCCCGGCCGGTGTTCCGACGGGTCCCGACCGGCGAGCTGGACGGGCTGGTTCAGGCGCTGGTCGAGGGCTGGCTCGAGCGGCGCGAGGGCGACGAGAGCCTGCGAGCGTTTCTCGACAGGAGCACGGACGAAGAGCTCGGCCTGCTGGTCGGGCGCGAGCCGGCCAGGAGCCGGAGGGAGGAGGCGGCCGCCGCATGAGCGCGACGGAGATTCTCGACGACTACGAGGCCGGCGAGCTCTCGGTCGAGTTCGAGGGGCTGGAGCCGTGGGACGTCCTGGAGTGGGCGATCGAGCGGTTCGGCGAGCGCCTCGCGGTGTCGACGGCGTTCCAGGACGGCGACGTGGCATTGATCGACATGGCGTATCGCCTCGATCCGGACGTGCGCGTCTTCTCGATCGACACTGGCCGCCTGCCGCAGGAGACGCACGATCTCGTCGAGCAGCTGCGGGAGCGGTACCCGGGCCTGCGGCTCGAGCTCCTCTCACCCGACGGGCTCCAGGTGCAACGCCTCGTCGACCGGAACGGGCCGAACCTGTTCCTCCGCTCGGTCGAGCAGCGGCTCCTCTGCTGCAACGTCCGGAAGGTGCAGCCGCTGAACCGCGCGCTCGCCGGGCTCGACTGCTGGGTCACGGGGCTGCGCCGCGACCAGTGGGCGTCGCGCACGGATATCCGCAAGGTCGAGATCGACCATGACCACGACGCGATCGTGAAGCTGAACCCGCTCGCCGAGTGGACGCACGACGAGGTCTGGGACTACCTGCGTGACAACGACGTGCCGACGCACGCGCTCTACGCGAAGGGCTACACGTCGATCGGGTGCGCTCCGTGCACGCGGGCGATCGCACCCGGCGAGCCGACGCGGGCTGGGCGCTGGTGGTGGGAGACGGATGCTCCGAAGGAGTGCGGCATGCACTGCTCGATCGAGACGGGCGGCTTCGAGCACGAGCTGCACGCGATCCTCGGCGACGAGGCGCACGCGTGACGGCGGTGCGGCTCCGGCCCGACGAGGTCGAGATCGCACGTGCGGAGGTGGAGTCGGTGCGCGAGGCACTCGGTGACGGCGGCTATCGAGACCGGCTCGACGATCTCCTCGAATCGCTCGCGACCGGCGAGGTGACTGGAGACGACGCCGGTGAGCTCGACCGTGTCCTCACGCTCGCTCTCCAGACAGGGCGGGCCCGCGCGCTCTACGGCCCGGGCGGCGAGCAGGCGGCACTGCGCGCGTTCCGCAAGCTGCCCACGGGCTCGGAGCTGACGGAGAGCACCGGCGCCGTCAACGAAGCGCTCGCCGCGCTTCGCGGGCGGGCCCTCGACCGGCTCACGGTGACGGCGGTCGGGCCCGGCGCGTTCACCCTCTCGCTCGCCACGGACGGCCCGCAGGTCACAGTGCGGCTGGACCGGCAGGGCGCCCGCGTCACGAGCGTCGAGGCGTGATGGGCGAGAGGCGGTACTACATGGCATGCCTCGACCTCGCCGGCCGCGAGGTGCTCGTCGTGGGCGCAGGCTCGGTCGCGGTCGAGAAGATCGACGGCCTGCTCGCGGTGGGTGCCCGCGTCACGGTCGTCGCGCCCGACGTCTCGGCGCCGGTCGAGGACCTCGCGCGGGCCGGACGCGTCGCGCTCGTGCGCTCCCCCTATCGCAGGGCCGATCTCGAGGGATGCTTCCTCGTGGTCGCCGCGACCTCGGTGAGGTCGGTGAACGAGCGCGTGCACGCGGACGCCGAGGCGCGCGGGATGCTCTGCAACGTCGCCGACGTGCCCGAGCTGTGCAGCTTCATCCTCCCCGCGGTGCACCGCGCGGGACCGATCGCCGTGGCGATCTCCACCGGCGGCGCGTCGCCCGCGCTCGCTCAGCGGCTGCGGGACGAGGTCGCGCGTCTCGTCACCGAAGATCACGTCGCCCTCGCCCGCGAGCTCCGCGACCTGCGTCCCTGGGCGAAGGAGCATTTTCCGACCTACGCGGCCAGGCGTGACTACTTCCAGGCGCTCGTCGCGGGGCGCCTCGGATGACGGTCAGCCTCGTCGGGGCCGGTCCCGGTGACCCTGGGCTGATCACCGTTCGCGGCCTCGAACGGCTCCGGTCCTGCGACGCGGTCGTCTACGACCGCCTCGTTGCGCCCGAGCTCGTCGACGAGGCGCCGGACGACGCCCTACGCATCTCCCGCGACGGGATCGGGCAGGACGAGATCAACGAGCTGCTCGTGGCGCTCGGCCGCCGGGGGCTGGACGTCGTCCGGCTCAAAGGCGGTGACCCGTTTCTCTTCGGGCGCGGGGGAGAGGAGGCCCTCGCCCTCGCCGCGGCAGGCGTCCCGTTCGAGGTCGTCCCGGGCGTCTCCGCGTTGGCGGCCGTGCCCGCCGCCGCCGGCATCCCGGTGACGCACCGCGGGATCGCCGACACGGTGACGCTCGCGACCGCCCGTGCCGCCGACGGCGCCGCGCCCGACTACGACGAGCTCGTCGCCGCGGGAGGGACGCTCGTGCTCTTCATGGGCCTCGCACGGCTGCCCGAGCTCGTGCGAGGACTCCTCGCGGCCGGCCTGGCTCCCGAGACTCCCGCCGCCGTCGTCTCGCGCGGCACGCAGCCCGACGAGCGGACGGTCACTGCGCCGCTCGCCGCGCTCGCCGAGGCGGCCGAGGGACTCCCCGGCCCTGCGCTGGTCGTGATCGGAGACGTCGTCTCGCTTCGCGCACGCCTCGCCACGGGTCGCGAGCGGGCGGTCAGGCCCGCTCGAGCACCCGCCTGATCCCGCGCACCGCCTGCCGGATGCGGTGCTCGTTCTCGACGAGCGCGAAGCGGACGAAGCCCTCTCCGCCCGGGCCGAAGCCCGAACCCGGAGAGACCGCGACCCTGCCCTCCCGCGCGAGGCGCTCCGCGAACGCGAGGGAGCCAAGCTCCGCGAACGGCTCCGGGATCGGTGCCCACGCGAACATCGTCCCGCGCGGACGCGGGAACGACCAGCCCGCGCGATCGAGGCCGTCGCACAGTGCGTCGCGCCGGGAGCGGTAGACCTCGCACACCTGGGTCGGGGTCTCCGGTGCCTCGTTCATCGCTGTGATCGCCGCGATCTGGATCGGCTGGAAGGTCCCGTAGTCGAGCCAGCTCTTGAGCCGCGCGAGCGCCGTGCACACCTCGGCGTTGCCGACGAGGAAGCCCACCCGCCAGCCGGCCATCGAGAACGACTTCGTCAGCGTGTAGAGCTCGACCGCGACGTCCGACCCACCCGGAACCTGGAGGATCGACGGCGGCTTGTGGCCGTCGAACGCGAGGTCGGCGTACGCGAAGTCGTGCACGACGAGGATCTCCCGCTCGCGGGCGAACTCGACGACGTGCTCCATGAACTCGAGCTCCACGGTCGCGGTCGTGGGGTTGTGCGGGAACGACAGCAGCAGGACCCGTGGCCGGGGCGACGCGCGTCCGAACGCGTCGGCCAGGTTGGCGAAGAGATCCTGGTCGGGCGCCATCGCGACCTGGAACACGCTCGCGCCGGCGAGGATGGGCGCGTGGATGTGGATCGGGTAGCTCGGCGCGGGAACGAGCGCCGCGTCGCCCGGCTCGACGAGCGCCCACATCAGATGGACGAGCCCCTCTTTCGCACCCATCGTCGCGACGACCTGCGTCTCGGGGTCGAGCTCGACTCCGAAGCGGCGGCGGTAGAGGTCGGCGCACGCCGCGCGCAGCTTCGGGATCCCCTTCGACGCGGAGTAGCGGTGGTTGTGCGGCTTCGCCGCGGCCTCCTGGAGCTTCGCGACGGCGACGTCGGGCGAGGGCAGGTCGGGGTTGCCGAAGCCGAGGTCGACGACGTCCTCCCCCGCGCGCCGCAGCTCGAGCGTCAGCTCGCGGATCGTCGCGAAGACGTACGGCGGAAGCCCGTCGAGCCGCCTGAACGTGTGGGTCATCCGGCCTCCAGGACGAAGGGCAGCTCCCCGAGCTCCTCGACGTCGACCGAGACGGCGGCGGCCGGAGGGACGTCGACGACGGTCGCGGCCGGCGCGATCAGCAGGTCGCCGACGCGCAGCTGGGTGTTCTCGGCCGCGTAGCGTCTGGCGGCGTCCCAGTCGAACGCTGGCGTTTCGCCCTCGCCGCCGAACCCGTCGCCGGTGACGTGCACCACCGGAGTCTTCGGGGCTTCGTCGGTCGTCGTGAACCACGGCCCGAGCACGAGCGCGAAGTCACGGTCCTTCGGCGGCGGGAGCGCAGTGGCACGCAGGCGGGCGACGGGGCACACGGCGACGACGGCCTCGAGGCCGACGAGCCCCGCGAGCCCCGCGTCGACGGCGATCCGGGAGCTGCCCGGAGGTGCGACCCCTGCGCCGGGCCCGACGACCGCCGCCGGGTTGGCGAACTCGAACGAGCCGCCTCCGTCGAACACCCTGACGGAGGGCGGCGACGGGAGGGGAGAGAGGAGCTCCACGTCGGCGAGGCGATACCGAGCGTGGTCGCGTGCCGTGCCCCCGCCCGTGAACAGGTGCTGGAGCGTCTGCGACGCGAGATGGACGACCTCGTCGCCTTCGATCCGGCCGACCCAGCCGCGCTCGAGCGGCATCTCGGTCGGATGGAACATGCAGAGCCTCATCGCCGATCAAGCGTACGGGCCTGTACGCCCCCGCGAGCGAGTCGAAGCCTGGAACGACCGACGCTCCCGCGCTACGGTGTGGGGCCACGTCGGTCGTAGCGGCTCGGCCGATCGATCAGGTGGTGCTCGATGGGGCGATCCGGAGGTGGCGGCCTCGCGTGCCGGCGGCGCCGGAAGGCCGCACGCGCGGGTCGGCCGCACTCTCCCGGCACGCCGGACGATCTCCTGCCGCAACTGGCCGTGGTCGGTGGGCTCGTGCTCGGCGCCGTGGTGCTGCTTGCCGCCGCAGGCGACGAACTCGCGCACGACCTGCGGCAGGAGCTGCTCCGCGTCGATCCGGTGTGGACGCTGTCCGGCGCGACGATCGCCGTGCTCCTGCTGGTGGGCTCATCGATTGCGTTGGTCGAAAGGAGTCCGCCACGCGCGCAGGCAGTAACGGGCCGCCCCGTGCCTGTCGTGGTGCTGCTCGGCCTGATCGTCGTCGCAGCCGCGACCTTCCGCCTCCTGCTCGTGCGGGCGGAGACCGAGCCACACGTGCTCGGTGACGAGCTCGTCTACTCGGGTTTGGCCAAGGGTTTCGCCCTCGACGGGCAACCGCTCTTCCGCGGCGTTCTCGACCTCGGGCACAGCCTCTTGTATCCGCTTCTCCTCGCCCCCGGCTACGCCCTCACGCACGACGGGGCGCTGGCGTACGAGACGACGAAGACCTTCAACGCGGTCGTCGTCACCTTGGCGGCCGTTCCCGCATACCTGCTCGCACGACGCGTCGTCGACCCCATGCTCGCACTGGTCGTCGCGGCGCTGGTCGCGTTCGAGCCCTGGACCGCCTATGCGGCGTTCGTGATGACGGAGTCGCTCTTCCTGCCCGTGTTCACGACGTTCGTACTCCTGCTCGCCCGGATGCTCGAGCGGCCGACGCTCGGTCGGCAGACGGCTGTGCTCGTGACGCTCCTCGTGTCGGCCGCGATCAGGCCCCAGGCGGTCGCGCTGGTGGTCGCGGTCGTAGCCTCGATCGGGATCCAGGCCGTCCGGGCGTCGCCGGCGAAGCACGTGCTGCGCACCTACGCGCCCGTTCTCGCCTCGCTCGCGGTACTGGCCGCGGCGACAACGCTTGCGCTCGCCGTCGGAGTCGCCACGCCCGCCGGCGGCGTTACCGACGTCGGGGGATCGCTACTCGATCCCGTTGCGCTGTTCCGGTGGTCGCTCTGGAACCTGGCTGTGTACGAACTCGCTCTCGGCGTCGTTGCGGTTGCGGCCTTCGGCTTCGCGCTGAACGGTCTCCTGCGCTCGCGAGACGAGGCGCGACGGACCACCGGGACCGCCATGCTCGCCAGCGCGTTCGCAGTCCTGCTGTCGGTGGCCGCCGTCTCGGCCAGTCCCTCGGGACTCGACGTCCTCCACGAGCGATACCTCTTCTACGTGACGCCACTCGTCCTCGTGGGTCTCGCCTACTGGCTGCAGACCGGGCTCGCGGTTTCGCGCACCCTGGCCGTGATCGCCGCGGTCGTCGCCGTGGCGCTCGCTGCGAGCCTCCCGTCCGGTCAGCTGGCACGAGCCAACAATGTCGACAGCCCCACGGGCGCGTGGCTGCAAGCGCTCCGCGAGACCACCGGGATCTCGACGAAGCCCCTGCTCGTCGGGCTTGCCGTGCTCGGGGCGCTCGTGCTCCTGTGCGCGCGGGGGCGAGTCGCCCCAATCCTGGCGGTCGTGGTCCCATTCGCCCTCCTTTCGGGGCTCGACTACTCCGGGCCGTTCAGCGAGGCGCAGAACCGTGAGCTTGCGTGGGTCGACCGGGCGATGCCGGGCAAGGGAACCGCGTCGCTCGTGCATCTCGGCTACTCGCGCCCCGATCAGCCGTGCGGGGCGGCCGCCGATCGCGAGCAGCAACAGCTCGTCGTCCTGACCGAGTTCTTCAACACCCGCGTCGACCGCGTCTTCCACACCGGGGAGCAGGTCGAGCGTGACAACCTGGCGTCGCCGTTGCTGACCGTCGGGCCGGGCGGTGTCGTCCTCGATCGGGGACGTCCGTTCGCCCCGCGGTATGTCGTGCTCGACTCGCGTCAGCCGGTCGTCGGCAAGCGCCTCGCCCGGCTCGACCTTGCCCGGCTCGGGTCGCAGTACCAGGACGGTTCGTCGCTCGCGCTCTGGAGGGTCGAGGCTCCGCTCCGCTTTCGAGTCCACGCGCAGCCGTTGCCGCCGCGCGCAGACGGCGGCGTCTGCTGAGCCACACCGTCCGATGTCCGCATCAACGCGGCCCGAGCCGGAACGTGCGCTCTGCCCGCAGCGCCCGCACGAGGTCGGCGACGCGGCGCCAGCCGTGGGCCGTCGCCCAGGCGTCCAGCGCAACCGGCACCTCCGCGCCCAGACACTCCTCGAAGTACCAGGCGATCAGGTCGTTGTCGGAGACGTCGGCGGCGCAGCCCATCGGCTGCGCCGCGAGCTCGCGCCGCTTGCGCTCGGCGCGCTCGGCGAGCGCCGCGTACGGAGTGTCCGAGCGCAGTGCCAGCGCGACCTCGCCTGCGATCGCGTCGCGATGCGCCTCCTCGGCCCAACGCAGCACCGCCAGTCGCCGCGACACTGCCGGAAGATCCGTCCGGCCGAGGTCACGAGCAGCGAGCCACGCGTCGAGATCCTCGGGCTCGAGGAGACCACGACGCCGGCGATCAGCGCCGAGGGCCGTCTCCTGTGCCCATCCCGACACGTCAACGCCTACGGCGGCGGCGGCATTGCGCGCCAGCGCCGTCAGGAGCGACCGGTCGAGCAGGCGGCGGTAGGCCTCGGGATCGAGGCGGAGCTCGTCGAGGATCGCCTCGCGCTCCTCGTCGGCCGCCGCGGCAGACCGGGCGCCGGAGCCCGTTGCGGAGACGACCTCGACCGTATGGCGCGCCTCCTCCCAGTAGCGCGTCCGCTGCAGTGTCCACTCGGGGCATGGAGCGTCCAGGCCGACGGCGAGATCCGCCGCCACCGCGCGCAGGACGGTCACCGCGTCGTCGCGCTTCCGGTGCACCCACCCCTCGGCGAGCCAACGACGCAGGCGCTCGTGCTCGCCGTCGTCGCGGTCGAGTGCGGCAAGGAGGACGCGGTCGGCGTAGAAGGTCGCCTTCACCCGCCCGAGGATCTGCGTCGCAGGACCGTCGGAGACGATCCCCGCGGTCACGGCGGCCTCGATCGTCGCGCGCACGTCAACCATCGCATCGGAGGTGGCGTGAAACGCATGCGCCGCGTCGGCGTGCGCGACGGCGACCTCGTCGTCGTCCTCGATCGCGCCCTCCGCATAGGCCTCGTACACGGCTCCGACCCCTCGCATCCCGAACACGTCGAGCTCGGCCGCCCGCAGCGCACCCATGCTCGCGGCGCCGTAGACGTGAATGCCCTCCGAGAGGGCGAACAGGATCTCCTTGTGCCAGACGGCGGGCGTGCGCTCGAAGACGCCGTCCACGAGAACGATCGCGCGGGGCCGGCGAAGCGCAGCACGGAGTAGGTCGCCGTGGGCGGCAGGGCCGAGATACTCGGCGTCCAGCAGGTCGCGCGCCCGGTCGTGAGCCAGCGTCGGGCCGAGGAACACGATCACCGGCTCCACGCGGCCTCCTGCACGGCGCGGAGGCGCCGGCCCGGGATCCCCGCAGCGACCTTGTCCGTCCAGCCTTCCAGCCCCGGGACGATCATCCGCACGACCGGTACGCCGAAGTCGGGACGGGTCAGGTCGACGAGAACCGTCTCTCGGACACCCGACGCCCTGAGACGGTCGAGCTCGTGGGCCACGTCTGCGTCGACGCTCGCGCCCGGCCGGTGCGGCACCTCCCGGAACGAACGCGACCCCTTGGCGTCCAGACGGGTGAGGTGCCTCTCGATCGCAGCGGAGTCCTTCACCGCGCGGTAGTGGGCCGGTGGGCAGTCGTCTCGGCTGCCCGCGATCAACGTGAGCCGGCTCTGCGCCGCTTCCGTGAGGGCGCGGGACAGCGCGACCCCGCGGTCGGTGTGGCAGCCGCCGCCCATCGCGGCCGGCAGCCTGCGGGCCCGGTCGACGCGCCGGTCGACGATCGTCGCGGCGAAGACCGGCAGGCCCACGTCCGTCGTCAGGTCGGCCACGACGACCCCGACCCCAGCGGCCTCGAACGTCTCCAGCAGCGTGCGGCAACCGGAATCGTCGACGGTGTCGAGGTCGAGCTGCCGCTCGAGCTGTTCGGCCGCGGGTCGCGCGCCCCACAGCGCGAAGGCGTCGCGCTCGACGACCTCGCACAACCCGTGGCTCACGGCCTCCAGGACGTGGTTGCCGGCAGCGAGGCCGGTTCCGTTGGCGAGGAAGCAGCCCGTGCCCTGCGGGCCTGGCGAGCGGAAGTCGAGGTGCACGGACTCGTACGGCACCCAGACGCGCTCCGCGGTGAGCACGTCCGTTCCCTCCACCCACAGGATCGAGAGGTCGGGGTGGAACCGCGACCACGAAGGCCGCGGCAGCTCGCCGACGTCGACCACCCGAGCGACCTCGCACAGCTCCCGGTAGGTCGCCAGCCGGAGCGGGAGGAGCACGTGCTCGGCATGCCACGCCTCGAGCGCCTCCATGATCCCCGAGACCTTGGCCGAGACGAGGTCGACGCCCTTTCCCTGCGAGACGGAGAGCGACCGCCCGTTGGGACGGCAGACCATGACCACCGGGATCCCGATCACGTCGAGGCCGGTGATCACGCCGACTCGGGTGATCCCCGCCCGACCGCGGAGCGGCAGCAGCCGGTCGAGGGTCTCGGCCGGCTCAACGGTGCGATGCGTCCCGTCGAGGTGGCGCTTCTCCGCCTCCGCGCGCGGCTCGACGGCCACTCTCGCCGCTGACCCGGAACCGCTAGGACTGTTCGGGGCCGGGCGGCCCGCCCTCGGGCATCGGCGTCACCGCTGCAGCCTCGGACCCGCCCTCGGGCATCGGCGTGAACGCCGCGGTCTCGGAGCCACCCTCCGGCATCGGCGTCTGTGCCGCATCCGAGCCTCCCGCCCTCTGCTGGACGGAGAAGGCATGGAGTCGAGGGACGTTTGCTGCCACGTCCGCCGCCTTGAGCGCCTCCGGCACGTTCTTCGCGGCGTACCCCGCGAGATCTGCCTTCGGGATGAAGTAGTGACTCCCGTCCTCGCCCCGCAGCAAGACACCGGGTGTGGGCTCCTCGCTCATCCTGCCCCTCCTCTCCCTGTTGCGGACTGCTGTCGCGGGTGCGGCGTCGCCGCAAGGGCGACGGCCTTCGCGGCACCCGCGGTGTTTCCCTTTCCGTCGTATACCACCTTCGCGTGCTGCGCGTCGTCGCCCGCGCGCCTCAGATCCTCCGGGTCGCCGAGTGCGAACTCGAGACGCGCCCGGTCGAGCAGCGCATCCGCGAGGACGTTTGGCCACTCCGTCGTCTCGGCGAGCGCCACGGCCTCGTCGGCGAGCGAACGGCGCTCCGTGGGACCGCCGTCGGTCCACGCCCGGGCGAGCGCGCCGCGCCAGAGGATCTGCGACAGCACATCGGCCTCCCCTGCCACGTCGCGTACCTCCGCGGCGTACCTCCGCGCCTCGTCGAGCCGCCCGAGCTCCACGAGCGCGTGGGCGAGCTGCCCGGCGAGCGTCGACGAGAAGGCGAGGCTCCCCGCACCCCGCAGCGCCTCGTAGGAGGGGCGCAGCGCTGCCTCGGCTCGTTCGGCGTCACCGGCGAGAAGCTCGGTACGGCCGACGTTCTGACCCCAAGACGCCCAGAGCACGATCCGCTGGCCCTGGCGCTCGGCGATCTCGCGCATCCGCGCGAGCGCGGCGCGCGCCTCGTCGATGGCTCCCGCCTGCGCGAGGAGGTAGGCGTGTCCCGCGAGGACGAAGGGCTCCGTCGCCGGATCGTCCCGCACGAC
>DATAPC010000090.1:0-6933 GCA_036265415.1 Gaiella sp. | reverse complement strand
GCGATCGGGCGCCCGCCCACGTGGCCGCTCGGCGGCGGCGTCATCGGCGCCCGTTGCCGATTCCTCCGCCGCGAGCAGCACGATCAGAGCTATCTCTCGGGATCGAGCTCCGGGGGCGTACCCGCGCCCGCGCTGTTCGACACTCCGACGGCCGCGCGCGCCCGTGGCGGCGCGAACTGCACCACGCGGGCGTCGGCGTCACGAGGGTCGGGCACGAGCCCGAGCCGCTCGGCCAGGGTGAAGAACGCCGCGCCGAAGGGCGACTCGTCGACGCGCGCCTTCAGCTTCGGCCAGTCGACCTGCTCGCGCAGCGCCCTCGCGATCTCGAGCACGGGGCGGTAGTCCGGGTCCTGCTCCGTCATCGCGAGGAGCTTCGTCGCGAGAACGTCGTCGGTCGACGCGACGAGGAGCGGCAGCGCGACGACCTCGAGCTCGCTCGCCCGCTCGAAGTACGAGTCGTCGACCGGGCCGCCCGACGGCCGGAAGATCAGGTCGACCAGGACGTCCCCGTCCCATGCCTTGAGGAGCCATCCCTCGGGCGGCCGCTCGCCCCGCATCCCGGCCGCTTCGAGGGCCTCGAGGCCGCGTTCGGCGTCGGCCTCGCGCAGGAGCAGGTCGACGTCGTGGTTCGTCGGCGGCCCGCCGCGCGCCCACGCCGCCATGCCACCGCCCAGGAGGAACGGCACCTCCGCCTCGCGCAGCGCGGCGGCGGCGCGCTTCAACGCGTCGATCAGCTCCGGAAAGTCGTCGCTCGGCAGGTAGCTCACGGGTCTCGGTTGTACCCTCCGTGCGGTACGGTCAACCCGCCCGCGGGTATGCCCGACCGGTGACAGGAGCACGCATCGCGGCGGTCGGAGACCTTCACGCCTCGGAGGATCAGCGCGACCGCCTCGTCCGCGTCTTTGCGGAGCTGGCCGACGTCGACCTCGTGCTGCTGGCGGGCGACCTGACGACGCACGGGCTCGTGGAGGAGGCGGCTGTCCTCGCCGACGCCTGCCGTGCTGCGGCTGCGCCCGTCGTGGCGGTGCTCGGCAACCACGACCACCACAACGGTCTCGCCGACGGCATCGCAGGCGTCCTCGTCGACGCCGGCGTGACGGTACTCGACGGCGCCCACGCCGTCTTCGACGTGGGTGCGGCGCAGGTGGGCGTGGTCGGCACCAAGGGGTTCGTCGGCGGCTTCCCCGGGGCCGAGATCGCGGACTTCGGCGAGCGGCTGCTGCGCGACGTCTACGCCGAGACGTCCCGCGAGGTGACAGCGCTCGAGGAGGGCCTCGAGGCCGTCGCCGGCTGCGAGACACGGCTCGTCCTCCTGCATTACGCGCCAATCACCGAGACGATCGTCGGCGAGCCGGAGGGCATCTGGGCGTTCCTCGGCTCGGGGCGCCTCGCGGGGCCGATCGGCGCCCACCGGCCCGATGCCGTGTTCCACGGCCACGCGCACCATGGCCGGCCGCTCGGGAGCATCGGCACCGTGCCCGTCCACAACGTCGCGCGGCCGGTGCTCGAGGGCGACTTCCATCTCGCTCGCTTCTGACGATGCAGGGCGACGCGCGTGCTATCACCCACCGGGTGAGGAATCGTGTCGCCGCGCCGATTCTCGTCGGCGGCCTGCTCGTCGTCCTGGTCGCGATCGCGACCGTGGCCGTGTCCTGGCTTCTCTGGACACGGGCCGACGACCGCGAGCGCGTGCAGGACGAGCGCGCCGCCCAGTCGGCCAACGAGGCCGTCCAGAACAGCGTCGGCCGCGTCCTGACGAGCCTCCGCGCGGCCGCCGGGCTCGTCGACGCACGCGGGGACGTCGACAGCGCGAGCTTCGAGGCGTTCGCCCGCGCCGTCGGGTCGATCGGCGTCGCGGACGTGCTGGCACTCGCCGAGATCGTCCCCGACGCGGAGCGACGGCGGTTCGAGGCCGCGCAGGGTCGGCGGATCATCGAGCTGACGGGTCGGGGCACGCTACGCGCCGCCGGGAAGCGCCCGGTCTACGTGCCGGTCATCGCCGTCTGGCCGACCACGGGCGAGCAGACCGCGGTCCTCGGGTATGACTTCATGAGCGACCCCGTGCGCCGCGCGGCTCTCGAGCGTGCGAAGGCGACCCGGAGCACCGTGTTCACGCCGGCGGTCGACTTCGTCACCGGCGGACGCGGCTACGCGGCCCTGCGACCCGTCTACGCGCCGCGCGGGAGATCCGCCGAGCCCGTCGCGTTCGTCTCGACCCGGTTCTCGAACGGACGGATTGCCCGCATCTTTCGTCGACTCCCGCCCGACGTCCGGGTGCGGCTGACGATCGACGGGACGCAGGTCTACTCCACCGACGATCCGCCGAGCGGCGGCATCACGCGCTCGCTCGGCCTGGGCGGCAGGAGATGGGCCCTGACCGCGTCCGGACGGCCCGTCGGACATGCGTCGTCGTTCGCGGTCCTCCTCGGCGGTCTGATCCTGATGGTGATGCTCGGAGCGTTCACCTGGACGCGGGCCTCCTCCGAGCGGGAGCTGCTGCGTGCGAACGAGGCGGAGCGTCGGGCGCGAGAGCGCTCGGAAGGGCTCGAGCGCAACGCCGCGCGTCTCCAGACGCGCGCCGACCTCCTCCAGCGGCTCGCCGCGGCGCTCTCCGCGGCCGCTCTCCCGAACGAGGTGGCCGAGGCCGCCGTGCCCTTCCTCTTCGAGGCGTTCGCGGCGGACCTGTGCACTGTCGGCATCGCCTGGGGTGACGACGTACGGACGTTGAAGGTCCCGGTGAGCGCGCCCGAGGAGCGGCACTGGCGACCGGTGCCCCGGACGACCTCGACGCCGACCGCGGACGCCTTGCGCGGCCGCCAGGTGATCGAGCTGCACGGGCACGCCGAGATCGCGCGGCGCTACCCGCCGGACGTCGAGCAGCTCCTCGAGGGCATCGTGTCGATGGTCGTGGTGCCGCTTCCCCGGCAGACGGGGGCGGTGGGAGTCGCCTTCGCACACCGGAGGGTGCTCGACGACACGGAGCGCCGGCTGCTCGACGCGATCGCCGAGGAGCTCACGAAGGCGCTCGACCGCGCCGCGCTGCTCGAGCGCGAGCGCGACGCGCGCCTTGCTGCCGAGGTCCTCGAGCAGAACGCGACGCGGCTCGCGGCCGCGGCCACGGCGGCCGACGTCGCAGAGTCGACCGTCGCCGACTTCGAGGCCTTCGGTGCCGACGTCGTGTTCGTGTGGCGGCTCATGGGCTCGGACCGGCTCGAAGGCCTGGCCTCGTCGGACGTCTCCGGGTCGACGCGCACGCGATTCGCGGAGTACCCGCTCGAGCTCGGCGGGCTCGTCTCCGACGTGATGCGCGAGCGGCGGGTCATCGCGGTCGACGCCGACGAGTACGACAGGCTCTACCCCGCGATCGCCGAGGAGCGGCGGCGACTCGGCCTCGAGTCGCTCGTCGCGCTGCCGCTGCACGCCGCGAGCGCCGAGGTGATCGGTGCGATCTTCGCCGCGTCACGGCGCCCGCGCTGGGCGAGCGACGAGCGTCGACCGCTCCTCGTCGGCATGGCCGACCAGGTTGGCGTTGCCCTCGAGCGGGCGACCCTCTTCGAGGCCGAGCGTGAGGCGAGGCGCCTCGCCGAGCTCCTGGAGCAGAACGCCGCTCACCTCGCCGCCGCGGTCACGGTGCAGGACGTCGCCAGCTCGACCGTCGCCGATCTCCACGAAGCCGGCTTCGGGCCGTCGGCGGTGCACGGCCGCTCCGAGGGGGGCGGCGTCGACGTCCTGGCGGTTGCCGGCGTGCCCGAAGAGCTGCTCGGCGACGTGATCGCCGTGCTCGACTCCGACGCGTCGCCGGTGGCCGACGCGCTCCGGGTGGAGGCCGTCGTGGAGGTCGCCGACGATGCGCAGCTCGATTCTCGCTACCCCGGGCTGGCCGAGCTGCGGCAGCGAACCCGTGTCCAGGCCTTCGTCGCGGTTCCCCTCCGCTCCGCGAGCCGCAAGGTGCTCGGCGTCCTGACGGTCGGCTTCGTGGAGAAGCCCTGGAGCAGCTCCGCGCGTCGGGACGTCGTCCTCGGTCTCGGCGAGCAGTGCGGGCTCGCGGTGGAGCGCGCACGGCTCTACGCGGATGCGGTCAAGGCCGCCGACGCGAGTACGTTCCTAGTGCGCCTCGGCGAGTCGCTCGAGTGGGCGACGACCGTCGACGCGCGTGCGCGCCGGCTCGTCGAGGTGCTGACCGAGGAGCACGCGACGTTCGCGGGCGTCCACCTGCTCGACGAGGACGGATCCCCGAGCGCGGTCGTCAGCAGCGGCTCGCGGCCGTCCGAGCTCGCCGACGACTCGCGCTGGGCGGAGCTCGTCGAGAGCGCGATCGTCGCGGGCGAGGCGGTGCGCCCCCAGCGGTCCGGAGAAGGGGGCCCTGTGGTTCTGCCGCTCCGCGCCCGCGGGCACAGCCTCGGCGCCCTCACGATCCGCTCTGCTGCCGGCGAGGACTGGTCTCACCTGATCGGTGACGACCTCGCCCGCGAGATCGCGTCGCGGTCGGCGGTGATCCTCGACAACGCGGTCCTCTACGAGCACGAGCGAGAGGTGTCGCACACGCTCCAGCTCGGCCTCCTCGGCGGCGCGCCGCCGCCCTTCGAGGACATCACCGTGTCCGCGGCCTACCGGCCCGGGACGGCCGCGCTCGAGGTCGGAGGCGACTGGTACGACGCGTTCACGCTGCCGTCGGGCGCCGTCGCGCTCGTCGTCGGCGACGTCGTCGGCCACGGCCTGGAGGCCGCGGTCGCGATGGGGCAGTTGCGCGGCGCCGTCAGGGCGCTCGCGCAGACGACGGGCCCGTCGCAGCTCCTGGAGCGGCTGGATTCCTTCGTCGAGACCGTGCCGTCGGCGGCGACCGCGACCCTCGCATACGTGGAGCTCGATCCCGCCGGCGGCGGGATCCGGTACGCCTGCTCGGGTCACCCGCCGCCGCTCGTCGTCTCGGCCGACGGCCGCACGCGGTTCCTCTGGGAAGGGCGCTCGCCGCCGCTCGGAGCGATGCTCGGCGACCGCGGCGACGCCGTCGACCGCCTCGAGGAGGGCGAGACCCTGATCCTCTACACCGACGGCCTGGTCGAGCGGCGCTCGGAGAGCATCGACGCCGGGCTCGACCGCCTCGCCCGGGCCGCGCTGCTCGCAGGCGGCAGCCCGGCGACGCACGCCGACGACATCTGCGACGCCCTCCTCGGGCGCGACGAGCAGGACGACGACGTGTGCGTGCTCACGACGCGCCGCGTCCCCACGAGGCCGCTGTTCACCCACTCGCTTCGAGCGGCACCCGCAGAGCTGGCGCCGCTCCGCGACGGGCTGCGTGCGTGGCTCGTCGACCACGACCTCGGCGAGGACACCGAGCGCAGCATCGTGCTCGCGGTGTCCGAGGCCGCGGCTAACTCGATCGAGCACGGCTACGGCTCCGACGGGGCGAGTGTCGTCACCGTGATGGTGTCGCTCCACGACGGTAGGCTCGACGTCGAGGTACGCGACGAGGGCGGCTGGCGCGACGAGCCGGGGGACGGCGACAGGGGCCGCGGCCTCGCGATAATCAGCTCGATCATGGATCGTCTCTCGGTCGAACGCGAGAACGGCGCGACCGTGGTCCGCATGGGCCATCCGGTCGAGCGGCGGACCGCGGTGTGACACGGCCGGGTATCACGAGATGAGCACCGAGCACCACTCTCCACCGACGCCGGAGCCGCCCGCGCCTCCCTCGCAGCCGAGGACGTGAGCGACGGCCCCACGACCGTTCCGTGGTGGCGCGACGCGGTCTTCTACCAGGTCTACCCCCGCTCCTTCGCCGATTCGACCGGCGACGGCATCGGTGACCTGCGCGGGATCGTCTCGCGGCTCGAGTACCTGGAGTGGCTCGGAGTCGACGCCCTCTGGCTGTCCCCGATCTACCCCTCGCCGATGGCGGACAACGGGTACGACGTCACCGACCACTGCGCGGTGGATCCCGTGTTCGGCTCGCTCGAGGACGTCGACCGGCTCGTCGAGGAGGCGCACGGGCGCGGGATGCGTGTCCTCCTCGACTGGGTCCCGAACCACACCTCGAGCCTGCACCCCTGGTTCCTCGAGTCGCGCCGGGCGCGCGACTCGAGGATGCGGGACTGGTACGTCTGGCGCGACGGCCGCGGGTCGGCGCCGCCGAACAACTGGCGTGCCGCGTTCGGCGGGCCGACCTGGACGTGGGACGAGGCCACCCGTCAGTGGTACCTCCACCTCTTCCTGAGCGAGCAGCCGGACCTCAACTGGGCCAACCCCGAGGTCAGGACCGCGATGGCGGGGACGTTGCGGTTCTGGCTCGACCGGGGCATCGACGGCTTCCGGATCGACGTCGTCCACTGCATCGGCAAGGACCCGCTGCTTCCCGATCAGCCGCCTGAGTTCGAGGAGGTCGACCGGGTCGGCGTGCACGACCATCCGGGCACGCACGAGCTGATCCGCGGCATCCGCGCCGTTGTGGACGAGTACGACGAACGGGTGATCGTCGGCGAGGTGAGCCTCCGTGACACGATCAGGATCGCCGCGTACTACGGAGCGGGCGACGAGCTCCACCTCGCGTTCAACTTCCTCTCGCTCGATGCGGGCTGGAACGCACGCGAGTGGCTCGCGCTCGTCCGCACGGTGGGCGAGGGCCTCGGCGAGTCGGCGTGGCCCACGTGGGTGCTCTCGAACCACGACACCTCACGCCACCGGACGCGCTTCGGCGGCAGCGAGCGGCGCGCGAGGGCGGCGGCGGTGCTCCTGCTCGGGCTGCGGGGCAGCCCATTCGTCTACGCCGGCGAGGAGCTCGGCCTGGAGGACGCCGTCGTCCCGCCGAGCGGGAGGACGGATCCCGGCGGGCGGGACGCCTGCCGGGCGCCGATCCCGTGGGACGCGGCCGGGCCACACGGCTGGCCGGGCGGGACGTGGCTGCCGTTCGCGCCCGAGCCGGACACCCGCTCCGTC
>DATAPC010000089.1:0-8275 GCA_036265415.1 Gaiella sp. | reverse complement strand
GCGGAGGCCGCGCGCAAGCACGGCGCCGGGGTGGCCACGGAGACCACCTCCGCCCGGGCTGCGTACGCATCGTTCCCGGAGCCGCGTGACGGCCCGTACCGCGAGGGGACGCTGCCGCCAGCGGACAGCTGACTCCGTCGTCGGCACCCGGCCAGCCCGTCGGAAACGCGCGGGCCGTGGCGGTTGCTTCACTTTGTAAAGCGCACCTCGACGGGCGCGCAGACGGGAGGCCACAGTGACCGTGACCGACGAGCTGCTCCAGAACGCCGAGCGGTACGCCGACGAGTTCGACCGGGGCGGCCTGCCGCTGCCGCCTGCCAGCGTGTCGCGGTGCTCGCGTGCATGGACGCGCGCCTCGACCCACACCGCATTCTCGGTCTCGCCGACGGCGACGCCCACGTGATCCGCAGCGCGGGCAGCGTCGTCACCGACGACGAGATCCGTTCGCTCGAGATCTCCCAGCGCCTGCTGGGAACCGAGGAGATCATCCTCATCCATCACACCGACTGCGGGATGGCTGACGTTCGGAGACGACGAGTTCCGGCACAGGTGCAGGAGGACACCGGGATCAAGCCGGAATGGGCGGCCGAGGCGTTCGACGACCTCGACGACGAAGTGCGCCAGTCCATCGCGAGGATCGAGGCGAGCCCGTTCATCCCGCGAAAGGACCGTGCGCGGCTTCGTCTACGACGTGGCGACGGGTCGGCTCAGAGAGGTCGCGTAGCCGGCGTCCGAAGCGTCGGCTTCGCGCCGTCAGCCCGCGAGAACCGGCTCGGCGTCGTAGCCGGCCTCGTCGATCGCCGCGACGAGTGCCGCATCCTCGAGGCCCTGGCCCCGAACCCGCACGAGCTTCGTCTCGAGGTCGACGTCGACGACGTCGACGCCCGCTAGGCCTGCGAGCTCCTCCGTGATCGCGGCCCTGCAGTGGTCGCAGTGCATGGCGGGAACGGAATAGGTTCTCGTCTCCATCGATCCTCCTTGGGAGCAGCATACCCTCGCTGGGTATTCAGCGCCTGATCTCGGGCAGCGGTTTTCCGCCTACGCGCGAGGGGTAGGGGCGGACCGTGGAAGCCCACGAGTCCCTCTGGACGGCGACGACCGATTCCACGTCCTTCCCGGCGCTCGACGGCGATCTCCGCGTCGACGTCGCCGTCGTCGGCGGGGGTATCGTCGGGATCACGACCGCGCTGCTTCTCGTCGCCGCGGGCAAGACGGTCGCGCTGCTCGAAGGCGACCGCGTGGTCGAGGGTGTCACGGGCCACACCACCGCCAAGGTCACGTCGCTGCACACCATGATCTACGCCGAGCTGGAGCGGCGGCTCGGCAAGGACGAGGCTCGTCTCTACGGCGAGGCGAACGAGGCCGGGCTCGACCTGATCCGGCGACTGTGCCGCGACCACGCGATCGAGTGCGACCTGCGCGAGACGTCCGCGTACACCTTCGCGACGGCGGACGACGATGTCGAGCGAATCGAGCGGGAGGTCGCGGCGGCGCTCTCGGCCGGCTTGCCGGCGAGCTTCGTCGACGAGCCTCCCGTCCCGTTCTCGACGCGCGGTGCAGTGCGCTTCTCGGGACAGGCGCAGTTCCATCCGCGGAAATACCTCCTCGGTCTCGCCGAGCAGCTCGAGGCGAGCGGCGGGCGAGTGTTCGAGCGCACACGCGTCGTCGACGTCGAGAGGGGAACGCCGTGCCGCGTACGTGTGAAGGCCGGTCGTGCGGTCACGGCCGAGAGCGTGATCGTCGCCACGCACGCGCCGATCCTCGACGCGAAGCTGCTCCTGGCGCGGGCGCGGTCCGAGCGGGGGTACGCACTCGCGCTGGAGGCAGGCGACGAGATGCCGGACGGGATGTTCATCAGTGCCTCGGCCCCCTCGCACTCGGTGCGCACGGCGTCGTTCGACGGCCGGGACGTGCTCGTCGTCTCGGGCGAGGGGCACCACGTGGGCGAGCCGGGCGAGCAGGGCGCGCGTGCGCACTCTGAGCGGCTCGAGCGCTGGGCGCGGGACGCGCTCGGGGCTCGCGACGTGCTCTTCCGTTGGTCGACGCAGGACCTCTACTCGCTGGACCGGCGACCGTTCATCGGCGCGGTCGACAGGCGCTCACGGATCTTCGCGGCGACGGCGTTCGGCGGCTGGGGCATGACCACCGGGACCGTGGCGGGGATGCTCCTCCGTGATCTCGTCCTCGAGGTCGAGAGCCCGTGGGCGGGGCTCTACGATCCCGGGCGAATCGAGGCGAGGGCGCTTCCCTCGCTCGTCCAGAAGGGCGCCCACGACGCGAAACGCCTGATCGGCGACCGGCTCGGCCACGACGAGCCCGCGGGCAGCGTCGCCGAGCTCGCGCCCGGGAGCGGCGAGGTCGTGCGCATCGAGGGGGAGCGCCTCGCCGTCGCGCGCGACGACAGCGGCACGCTCCACGCCGTCAGCGCCGTGTGCACGCATCTGGGGTGCATCGTGAGCTGGAACGACGCCGAGCAGAGCTGGGACTGCCCGTGTCACGGCTCTCGCTTCTCCGCCAGGGGCGAGGTGCTCCACGGCCCCGCCAAGGCACCGCTCGCCGACAGGTCCGAGCTCCTCGCCGCCGTGCCGGCGCAGGGCTCCTGACGTCGGGCCTCTCAGACCTTTCTCGGGACGTTCCCCGTCAGCGTGAACACGGCGCGCATCACCTTGTGCCCGACGTCCGCGGTCGGGTCGAACATGCACGGGCACCCGCCGGCGATGACCGTGATCCCGTGCTCGCGGCCGTAGTCTGCGGCGCTCTCCGAGACGCTTCCCGCGCCCGGTCCGCGGTGCATCCACACCTGCCCGATCCCGAGCTCTGCGCATTCTCGCATCGCGTCGTCGGCGTGCTCCGGCCGCGTGGCGATCACGACTGCGTCGACCCCTCCCGGGATCGAGTGCAGGTCGTGGTAGCAGCGGTCGCCTTCTACCTCGTCGGCGTTCGGGTTGACGGGAAAGACCTCGTAGCCGCGCTCTCGCAGCCGCCGGTAGACGACGTTACCGCCGTGTCCGCCGGCGTCGCGCGAGACGCCGGTCACTGCGACGCGCTTGTTGGCGAGGAACTGCGAGGCGGCTTCCTTCATGCTCGGCATCGCCTGAGACCTCCTCCGTGGGACGACGCCATCACCGTAGGCGAGCGCTGCGGCCGCGGCATCGGTGATCACGCTGATCCATTTCGCCTCAACGGCCTGGCCTTCGAGGCTGGCGCGGCGCGCGGCCCGCGCTGCGCGACGCGACCTCTACCACTCGGCCCTCGAGGTCCTCGTGCCCGAAGGGCGGTACGTCGTCGAGCAGGCGCCCGCCTGGGGCGAGCACCGGGATGGAGCGCCGGGATCGTCGTCGCGCGTCGTGCGGAGGCTCGTACGGGCGGGGCTGCGCGGGCGCCCCGCCCGTGGCGTGAGCGTCAGCCGACCGACGGCCGTGCCTCGATGGCGGCGGCCCGCGACGGCACCGCCCGGTCGTGACGCTGGCGATCCCACGCGACGTCGAGGAGCAGAAGCGCGAGGTTCGCTCCGACCGTCGCCCCGGCGATCGTCGTCAGGAGGGCGACGAGGTCGGCGGCCGCCTGGAATCCGAGCCACGCGCCTGTGAGCGCGCCCGCGAGCGCCGCGGCGAAGCCGATTCCCCTGCTCCGCCCCGACCAGTCGCGGTGCACCCAGGCGAGGTAGATCCCGAGCCCGATCGGCGCGCCCGCCGAGAGCGACGCGAGCAGTTCGTCGTCGAGGGGCACGCCGGGCATCACCGTTATCGCGAGCAGCACGCCGAGGAGCCAGCCGCCCAGGCCGAGCACGACCGGGACGACGGTCCGGAGCGCTGCGCTCGAGACCGGTCCGAACGAGCCACGGTGGTGCAGCCGTCGCGCCATGCCGACAAGGAGGACCACGACGATGAGCGGCAGGACGACGAGGCCCGCAGCGATGCCCTTCGCGAGCGTCGGGAGCGTGACCGTCGGCGTGAAGTCGACCTTCTGGGGCCGATAGCGGGAGTCGTCGACGCGACCGCTGTCGAGGAACGTGGCGACGAGATGCGTCCCGGCCTGCGGCTGGTCATGCCAGAACGAGCCCGAGTGCCCGAAGCCGGGCAGCACGACCTGGCGGCCGTTCGGGAGGTACGGGAGGAGCTCCTTCCGCGCGTTCTGCGGCGGCGTCGAGACGTCGAGCGCCCCGCCGACCAGCAGCGTCGGGACCCGTGACTCGCGCATGCGGCTGTACGCGTTCTCGTCGGGCGCGGAGGGCCAGGCGTCGGCCAGGCGACCGCCGCCCCAGGCGAACGCCGTCGCGGCGTACCCGAGGCCGGTGCCGCCGCGCTCCGTGCCCGACGCGAAGTACTCCTTCGCCGCGCCGGCGTCGAGCCGAGCCGCGGACGCGTACTGGCCCCAGACGAACGGCATCGGCGCGAGCTTCGCTGCGAGCGACTGGAGCCACAGCCCGCTCGCGTCGCCCTCCGAGACGGCCAGCCACGAGTCGATCGCCGTCGGCGCGTTCAGCGGCGCCAGCTCCGACGTCGTCTCCATCAGGCCGTAGAACGAGAAGATCCGCACCGCGCTCGCCTGGATCGGCAGGAAGAGCCAGCGGTCGGGCATCGTCGTGGCCGTCCGCCGAGACGAGGCCGCGAGGTCGTCGGTGCGGGAGGAGCAACTCTCGTCCTTCTCGCAGAGGGCGGCGTAGCGCGCGACCTGCTCGTCGGTCGTCTTCCGATCCCAGACGAAGTGCCCGGGCGGGTTGACGCCGACCATTACCGACCGGTGGATCCGGTGTGGGTGCCGCCACGCGTAGATCAGGGCGGTGCGCGTCCCTGCGCTCTCGCTCAGGAGGTCGACGCGCTCGTACCCGAGTGCCTTGCGGGCTGCCTCCATGTCATCGACCTGCTGCGAGAGCCCGTAGCGGGTGAGGTCGTAGCCGTCGCCCGAGAGCCTCGCCGCGCAGTCGCGGAAGCCCTTCGCGTACGCGCGGAAGGACGTCTGGCCGAGCAGGTCGGTCGAATGCCCGAGCGCGGAGTCGACCTCGGGGCAGTCGAGCCGGACAGAGCCGTCGACCCCGCGGTAGCCGACGAGGACGACGTCCCGGTCGGCGGCGAAGCGGCCGGCCGAGGGGAACCTCATGTTCGTGATCCCGGGCCCGCCTTCGAGGCGGAAGAGCGGCGTGTGCGGGTGGGCCGACCGCGCACGGATCCGTGTCACTGGGAGCGCGATCAGGCGCGCGTGCGGGTCGGACGCGTTCTCGGAGACGACGAGCGTGCCGCAATCGGCATCCAAGCGGCCGTCGTCGGTGGCGTAGGTACACGGCTCGAGGACGAGGTCGCCGGCCTGCGCTCCTCTCGGGACGGAGACGCGGTCGTCGCGCGAGAAGCCGAGCGTCGCAAGGGCGGCGACCGCCACCCCGATGAGGACGAGGGCGACGATGCGCGCGGGCGTGAGGGAACGTGTCGGGGGCGGTTTCACGGTGGTCCTTTCGTGGTCGGATCGACGACCCGACGGTAGGAGGCGGGCACCCGGAGGGCGTCGTCACGGGGGCGGATTCGCGGTGGGACCCGCCGACGATCGCGCGTCCTCCTCGGGTAGGAGAGATGCGACTCGGCCCGCCGCCCGGCCTCGGCCAGGGGCAGGGTCGCGAGGACCGAGCTGCGTCCTCCGAACGGCCGATCCGTCGGATGGGCGAGAATCGTCCACACGGCGGATCGCGATGGAGAGGCCGCTCGGGAATGCTCGTCGTCATCCAGTTGTCAACGACAGGGAGAACGAGCAGGCGATGAGGCGCCTGGGCGTCGTCGTGCTCTGCGCGGTCGCAGCGGCATCGCTGCTGGCGGTCGTCCGAACGAAACCGCAGCCGAAGGCCCCTGAGCTCCACGACGGCATCCGTCCCCCGGCGACCCCCTCGTCCCCGCGCGAGCCGGCGCATGCCCGGACGCCGCCGCCCGGCATCCACAAGATCAGGCACGTGGTCGTGGTCATGCAGGAGAACCGGTCGTTCGACTCGTACTTCGGCACGTATCCGGGCGCGGACGGGATCCCGATGCGGAACGGCGTCCCCACCGCCTGCGTCCCGGACACGCTCACGAAGCGGTGCGACCGCCCGTTCCACGACGCGGGCGACCGCAACTACGGCGGCCCGCACGGCCATCGCTTCGCGGTCCTCGACGTCGACCACGGCAGGATGGACGGCTTCATCGAGTCGGTGCGGCGCGTCCTCCGCCACCGCTGCCTCGACTCGAACGCACCCGCCTGCACGTTCGGGCCGCGGAGCCCGACGCCGGACGTCATCGGGTACCACGACGCCCGTGAGATCCCGAACTACTGGGCCTACGCCCGGGACTTCGTCCTGCAGGACCACATGTTCGAGTCGGATGCGTCCTGGAGCCTGCCGGCCCACCTCTACCTCGTGTCGGCGTGGTCGGCGAGGTGCGCGAGGCCCGGACAGCCGATGAGCTGCCGTACGGCGGTCGAGAACCCCGGCGCCCCGCCCGGCGAGCCGCAGGACCCGACGGACGCGATTCCGCACTACGACTGGACCGACCTCACGTACCTCCTCCACGCGCACCACGTGAGCTGGCGCTACTACGTCCAGCGCGGAGGGGAGCCGGATTGCCGCGAGGGGACGATGTTCTGCAAGGCGATTCCGCAGGACGCGAGCACTCCCGGCATCTGGAATCCCCTTCCGTGGTTCAAGACGGTCGCCGAGGATCACCAGCTGGGCAACATCCGGCCGTTCCGCTCGTTCGTGCGGGCGGCGCGGACGGGCACGCTTCCGGCCGTCTCGTGGATCACGCCGTCGCACAAGGTCAGCGAGCATCCGACGGCGCTCGTCAGCCGCGGGCAGGCCTACGTCACGAGCGTCGTCGACGCCATCATGGAGAGCCCCGACTGGAGCTCGACCGCGATCTTCCTCGCATGGGACGACTGGGGAGGCTTCTACGACCACGTCGCCCCGCCAGTCGTCGACGGCTCCGGCTACGGCCTGCGCGTGCCGGCGCTCGTCATCAGCCCGTACGCGCGGAGAGGGTACGTCGACCACCAGACCCTCAGCTTCGACGCCTACCTCAAGTTCATCGAGGACGACTTCCTCGGCGGCGCGCGGATCGACCCGCGGACCGACGGGCGCCCCGACTCGCGCCCGTCGGTCAGGGAGAGCGAGAGCATCCTGGGCGACCTCACGCGCGACTTCGACTTCTCGCAGGCGCCGCGGCCACCGCTGATCCTCCCGCCCTACCCCCCGGGTGTTCACGACGACACGCACGGCCGGCACGTCCTCGCAAGCGAGAGGCCCCCGGCCCGACCGAGGTCGGCGCCGGGGGCCCGGGGCTGAGCGTTCGCTACGCGGAGGTGGCGGCCGGCGCCGCGTCCTCTGCGGGCTCGGCTTCGCCGGCCTCGAGCCGGGGGAGCCACTCGAGCCACCGCGGCAGGTACCAGTTCCACTCACCGAGGAGCTTCATCGTCGCCGGGAGGAGCACCGCCCGGACGATCGTCGCGTCGATCAGGATCGCCGCTGCGAGCCCGACGCCGAACTGCTTGAAGAACAGCATCGAGAGCGTGGCGAAGATCGAGAAGACGAAGACCATCACGACGGCGGCGCTCGTGACGACGCCCGCCGTGCGCTTGATCCCGTGCGAGATCGCGTCGTCCATGGTCTCGCCCCTGTCGTAGAGCTCCCTGATCCGGCCGAGGACGAGGACGTGGTAGTCCATCGACAGGCCGAACAGGATCACGAACAGCAGGAGCGGCACGACCGGCTCGACCCCTGCGGTCGACGTGAACCCGAGCAGCCCCTTGCCGATGCCGTGCTGGAAGACGAGCACCAGCACGCCGTACGCAGCGGCGACGGAGAGCAGGTTCAGCGCGATCGCCTTGGCTGCGACCACGATCGAGCGGAACGCGACCAGCATCAGCGCGAACGCGAACAGGAGCACGAACACGACGACGGGCGGCAGGTTCGACTTCAGCTCGTCGGAGCCGTCCTGCCACTGGGCGGCGAGCCCCGTGACGCCTGCCTCGACGTCCGGCAGCCCGCCCACCGTGGTGGGCACGATCTCGTCGCGGAGCAGGTGGAGCGCCGCGACGGCTTCCCGGTCCGTCGTCTTGCCGTCGATCGGGATCGCGATGTTCGCCACCGTCCCCTTCGGGTTGACGGCGACCGTGATCGGCTCGTGCATGCGGCCGCTCGCGAGCGCCCGCCGCTCGAGCTTCCGGATCGCCTCGCGGACGACCGGCGCGTTCACGTTCGGCGCCTGGACGACGACGTTGGCGGGCAACGCCGTCCCCGGGAACGCCTGCTGCATCTTCG
>DATAPC010000088.1:0-63259 GCA_036265415.1 Gaiella sp. | reverse complement strand
CGGGACGGCCGCCCGAGGTGCGCGAGCAGATGATCCAGGCGGCGCTCTCCGACCCGGCGAGGGCGCGCGACTCGTTCGCGGCGATGTGCGAGGTCGCGCAGCGGTTCGCGGGCTGGCTTTGCCTCGGTCCGGGCGTCGAGGCGGCGCTCGAGTACGTCTTCGCCCGCTGGGACGGGAAGGGTCTGCCGAGAGAGGTCGGTGGCGAGGATCTGCCGCTCCCGGTGCGGCTCCTCCATGTCGCGCGGGACTTCTCGCTCTTTCTCACCGCCGCCGGGCGCGACGACGCGCGCGCCGTCCTCGAGCGGCGGGCCGGAGCCGCGTACGACCCGCGAGTCGCCGAGCTCGGTGCTCGTCACCTCGGCGACGTGTGCGCAGAGCTCGACGAGAGCCGGATCTGGAAGCAGGCGCTCGAGAGCGAGCCGTTTCCGCATGTCCGCCTCGGCGGCGCCGCAGTCGACGCCGGCTTTGCAGCCTTCGCGGCCCTGAGCGGTCTCAAGTCGCCGTGGCTGCGCGAGCACTCCACCGCGACCGCCGACCTCGCCGAGGGCGCAGCGTGGCGCCTCGGCCTGTCGCCGGAGACGGTGGCGTTCCTGCGGCGCGCCGCGCTCGCGGCCGACCTGGGCCGTGTCGGCGTCTCGAACGCGATCTGGGAGAAGCCCGGGCCACTCGGGTTCGGCGAGTGGGAGCGCGTGCGGCTGCACCCGCACTTCACCGAGCGGGCGTTCGCTCAGTCGCGGGCTCTCGCGCCGATCGGCGTACTCGCGGGCTCCCATCACGAGCGGCTCGACGGGTCGGGCTACCACCGGGGTCTCAGCGGATCGACGCTCGACGCGACGACGCGGATCCTCGCCGCCGCCGACTGCTACAGCGCCATGCGGGCTGCCAGGCCGTACCGGCCGGGGCTCGAGCCCGCGGCGGCCGAGACCGAGCTGAGACGAGAGGTCGCGGAGGGACGGCTCGACGCGGAGGCGGTCGATGCGGTGCTGGCGGCCGCGGGCCACCGCGTCCCGAAACGTCCGCCCGAGCTGCCGGCGGGCCTGACGCGTCGCGAGCTGGAGGTGCTGCTGGCGCTCGTGCTCGGGCACTCGAACCAGGCGATCGCCGACGAGCTCGGCATCTCCGCCAAGACGGTCGGGCACCACGTCGAGCACGTCTACCGGAAGGCAGGCGTACGCAGCCGCGCCGCCGCAACGGTCTGGGCGTTCGAGCACGACCTCGTCCGCTCGTAGCCGTATAGGGCGTTCGCCCGATGCGCGCGCGGCCCGCCCGGCACAGACTCGTCCTCGATCGCGTCGCGTGACGTGAACTCGAGAAGGAGGACGAGATGATCCTGGCAACGACGACCGTCGAGGACCTCGACCGGTTCGTGGAGGTCTACTCGACGACCGGCGCCGCGAAGCGCAAGTTGCACGGCTCGAAGGGCTCGACCGTGTTCCGCGACCCGAACGAGGAAGACCGGCTCTGGGCGATCTTCGACTGGGACCTCGACGGCTGGCAGAGCTTCGCCTCCGACCCCGAGGTCCCGTCGATCATGCAGGACGCCGGGCACAAGAACAGGCCGCAGGTGACGGAGCTCGTCGGCCGCTTCGACGCCTAGACGATCGATGCCACGATCTCGCGGCGGGCCCCAGAGCGGCGATCGGACGGCGCTTGCCGAGCTCTTCCGCGACGGCGTCCCGTGGCACGCCCGCGGCGGGAGCCCGCTCGCCGGCGGCGCCGTCGGACGGGACGCCGTCGTCGCTCGTCTTGGCGGCCTGCTCAGGCGGGACGCAGCACCATCATCAGCTCGTCGACGTAGCACCAGGACCAGTCCTCGCCCGGCTCCGCGGAGCGGATCAGGGGATGTCCGCTCTCGCGGAAGTGCGCCGTCGCGTGGCGGTTCGGCGAGTTGTCGCAGCAGCCGACTTTCCCGCAGGCGAGGCACATCCGGAGGTGCACCCAGCGGCCCCCGATCTTCAGGCACTCCTCGCAGCCCTCGAGCGGCTCCGGCAGCTCGGTGACGGCGACCGTGTCGAGATGCCTGCAGGCCCGGGACGCCATGCGGTCGTTATAGCCGCCGGAGGCGCCACATGACGCGTTGCGCCGCACGAACGGAGGCCGGTAGGGTCGCCGGATGTCCGGGCTCGCTCGTCGTCTCGCCGTCGCCCGGGGCGACGAGCCCGCGGACGTCGTCGTCCGCGGCGGCACCGTTCTCTCGGTCTTCACGCGCGAGTGGCTGCAGGCCGACGTCGCGATCGTCGACGGGTTCGTGGCCGGTGTCGGGGAGTACGACGGGCACGAGACGATCGAGGCCGACGGACGCTTCGTCGTCCCGGGGTTCATCGACGCGCACATGCACATCGAGTCGACGAAACTCGTCGTCGACGAGCTCGCCCGGCTGATCCTGCCGCTCGGGACGACGGCGATCGTGGCGGATCCGCACGAGATCGCGAACGTCCTCGGCACCGACGGCGTCCACTGGCTGCACGACGCCTCGGCGGGACTGCAGCTCGAGGTCTTCTTCATGGCCTCGTCGTGCGTGCCGGCCTCGGTGTTCGAGTCCCCCAGGCGGCCGCTCGAGCTCGGGGATCTCGAGGCGTTGATGCGGCGTAAGCGTGTGCTCGGGCTCGCCGAGATGATGAACTTCCCCGGCGTCATCGCCGGCGCCGACTACGAGCTCGCAAAGCTCGCCCTCGAGGGCGCAGAGCACGTCGACGGGCATGCGCCGGGCGTCCTCGGCAAGGAGCTGCAGGCCTACGCCGCGGCGGGCATCCGCTCCGACCACGAGATGCTGACCGTCGAGGAGGGGCGCGAGCGGCTGCGCGCAGGTGTCTGGCTCTTGATCCGGGAGGCGTCGATGGCGCGGAACCTCGAGGCCCTGCTGCCGCTCGTCGCCGAGTACGGGCCGAACCGCATCGCGTTCTGCACGGACGACCGCGACCCGGAGGACATTGCCGACAACGGCCACGTCAACGGGATGGTGCGAGACGCAGTGGCCGGGGGGATCGATCCCGCGGACGCGATCGTCATGGCCTCGTTCCACCCGGCGATCTGGCACCGCCTGATGCAGCACGGAGCCATCGCGCCGGGCTACGTCGCCGACCTGCTCCTGCTCCCCGACCTGGAGCGGTTCGTGCCGGAGCTCGTTCTGAAACGGGGCGCGCCGATCGAGGAGCCGCCCGCAACGGCCGTTCCCGAGTGGGTCCGCCAGACGGTCCGCCTGCAACCCGTCTCCGGGGTGGACTTCGCGATCCCGTGGGAAACCGGGCGGGCGCGGGCGATCGGCCTCGTTCCGGACCAGGTCGTGACGGAGTCGCTCGAGGTCGAGCCACGCGTCGTCGACGGTCACGTCGTCGCAGATCCCGAGCGCGACCTCGTGAAGCTCGCAGTAGCCGAGCGGCACCTCGCAACGGGGCGTATCGGGCTCGGGCTCGTCTCCGGGTCGGGCCTCGGTCGCGGCGCACTCGCCTCGACCGTCGCGCACGACGCGCACAACGTCGTGATCGTCGGAGCCGACGACCAGGACATGGCGTTCGCCGCGCAGCGTCTCGCCGAGGTCGGCGGGGGCATCGTCGTCGTCGACAGCCGCCGGGTCGTCGCCGAGTGCCCGCTCCCGGTCGCCGGGCTCCTCTCCGACCAGCCGCTCGACGTCGTCGTCGAGCAGAGCCGCGCCTGCAACGACGCCGCCCAGGGTCTGGGATGGACGGGGGCGACGCCGTTCCTCACGCTCGCGTTCCTCGCGCTCTCCGTGATCCCCTCGCTGAAGCTGACCGACCGCGGCCTCGTCGACGTCGACCGCTTCGAGCTCGTCCCGCTCCGCGTCTCCTGAACGCTCGGCCTGCATACTCGTCGTGGAATGGTCTACGACGCGGCGCGCTTCGATGCGCTGTCCGACACGGCGTGGGACGACGAGCGCGTACGGGTCGCGGTCGGAGAGGTCGTGGCGGACGCCGACACGACGTTCGACGAGTCGCTCCTCTGGCCGGCGCACGAGTGGGACGCGTGGCAGACGCCCACGCCGCTGAAGTCGCTCTACGTGGGAGCCGCCGGGGTCGTCTGGGCGCTCGACGCGCTCGGGCGACGCGGCGTCGCGGAGTCCGCTCTGGACCTGTCGCAGGCTGCAGGCCTGACGCTCCGCGCGTGGCGCGCCGAGCCCGACCTGATGCGGGGCGTCGAGCTGCCCGAACCCGCGCGCGCAGCGCTCCTCACCGGCCAGACGGGGATCCTCGCGGTCGCATACCGGCTCGATCCGACGCGCGAGCTCGAGGACGCGCTGTACGAGCGCGTGCGCGAGAACGCCGACAACACGGCGACGGGTGTGATGTGGGGAGCGGCCGGCAGCCTGCTCGTCGCCCGCGCTCTCCACGAGTGGACGGGCGCGGAGCGCTGGTCCGCGGCCTGGGCGGACGGCGCGACGCGCCTCCTCGCGGCACGGAACGGGGAGGGGCTCTGGGAGCAGCGGCTCTACGGGGACACGTTTCGGGGGCTCGGCGCGATGTACGGCCTCGTCGGCAACGTGCTGGCACTGCTCGACGGCCCAGGGCCGAGCGAGCAGTGGCTCGAGGCTCGGACCGCCGAGGTCCTGCGCGACACGGCCGTGGTCGACGACGATCTCGTGAACTGGCCGGCCGCCGCGGGAGCCGCCCTTCGCGGGCGCGACGGCGAGGTGCGGCTCCAGTGGTGCTGTGGCGCGCCGGGGGTCGTCGCCACAGCGGCCGCCTACCTCGACGAAGATCTCCTGCTCGCGGGCGCCGAAACGGTCTGGCGCGCCGGCCCGCACGGCGCCGAGAAGGGTGCGGGCCTCTGCCACGGCACGGCGGGGAACGGCTACGCGCTCCTGAAGGCGTTCGAGCGGACGCAGGACGAGCTCTGGCTCGACCGCGCCCGTCGCTTCGCCGTCCACGCGATCGAGCAGGCTGCCGCCGCCCGCCGCGAGCGCGGACGGGGCCGCTACTCCCTGTGGACGGGCGATCTCGGCGTCGCGATCTTCGCCGCTGACTGCCTCCTCGCCCGCACGCGCTATCCCGTCCTCGAGACCTGGGACTGAGGGTTCGCCACAATGACGCCGTGGGCGAGTCGGCCGAGGAGCTCTACACGCGCGCTCTTGCCGCCGCCGACGCTGACGGACGGCTTCCCGTGCCGCCGCTCGACCAGTGGGAGACGTTCCCCTTCGAGGGCGAGATGCGCGTTCGGCCCCTGCGCCCGCCCGCCGAGGAGCCGCCGCGGCTCGGGGAGGATCCGGCGGACTGCCCGCGCTGTCGGCAGGGCGACGAGGACGCGATCTGGAGCGACGAGCGCTGGCTGGTGACGCCGCTCCAGAAGCCGAGCGGGCTGCCGGTGATCGTCATCCTCCAGCCGCGGGACCACTGCGACCTGGGCGACATGCCGGACGAGCTCGCGGCAGAGCTGGGGCCGTTGCTCGTGCGCGTCGAGCGCGCGGTGCATTCGGCCGGGGACATCGGGCGGGTCCACGTCGGCCGCTGGGGCGATGGAAGCGCCCACCTTCACTGGTGGTTCATCGCGCGTCCGGCTCGGATGCCACAGCTGCGGACGAGCTTCGCGGCGATCTGGGACGACATCCTCCCGCCGCTGCCCGAGGAGCTCTGGCGCGCCAACCTCGGCGCAGTCGCGCAGGCGCTCGCCACGGGTGGCGGCCGGGCGCACGTCTAGCGCGCGTATGTGGAGATCGGGCCGTCGCGGGCGACGAGCTGCCAGCCCGCGGCGCGGAGCATGACCTCGGCCCGAGCAGGGCAGTCGGCGCGGAAGAAGCCGCTCTGCGCGTAGACGCCGCGGTGGACCGCCACGAACCGGATCCCGAGGTCTGCGGGAACCGTCCCGCGGCCGCACGAGAGCCCGCGGAGCTCGCGGGCAAGGCCGACCGCGCGCGGCTGCGCCACGGTGGAGTACCCCTGCGGCCGTTCGCGCGGGCTCTGGCGCGCATAGCCGAGGTAGACGCTGCCGAAGTGGACGTCGGGACGGAAGACCGGGAGCTCGAGGAGTCGGCCGTCGCCGTGGATCGCGGCGTAGGCGGCGCTGTCCTCGTCCGCGGCGACGGCGCCGAACACCGGCAGGCGCAGGTCGGCCGCCAACAGGAGGGCGAGACCGGCCAGGGCGATGAGCGTGAGGCGCTTGTGTCGATCCGACACAAGCGTCCTCCGTCCTGCGTCGACCGCGAACGCAACCAACGCGGCGATCGCGAGGCAGGCGATGGGCATGAACCGCTCCGGGACACGGGTCGCGTCGAGGCCGGGAAACCGCCGCCAGAGCGTCTCGTAGCCGGGAAGGTTGCCGCCGAGGGCGAGGAGGCACGGCACCAGCGCGGCGAGCCCGAGGAGCACTGCGAGGCCGAGTCGCCTCCTGAGCGCGACGAGGCCGACCAGGGCGAGCAGTGGCGTCAGCCACCCGACGAACACGAGCTCCTCGACGCCCCCGCCCACGGCGCGCGTGACGAAGTCGGCGAGCTCGGCCGAGTAGCGGTCGACCTGCGAGAACGAGCGGCCGGTGCCGATCGAGCCGGAGACGGCCCACTGCTGGACGACGAGACCCACGGCGACCGCGGCGCCCGCGCCCGCACCGGCCTTCCACCAGTCGCCCCGCGGCGTCCGCGCCCAGGCGTAGCCGAGCGCAAGCGGGATCGCGCCGATCGCGAGGTGGAGCTGACCCGAGAACGGGAGCGCCGCGAGCACGAGCGCAGCGACGACGTAGCGCCGACGCTCGAGCGCGAGGAGCTGGGCCGGGAGCAGGAAGGCGATCAGGCCGAGCAAATGGCCGGTCGACTGGCCGACCCGGTACGGCATGAGGCAGAACACCGCGCCACCGAGGAGTGCGGACGCCCGAGAGAGGCCGAGCGAGCGGAGCCACCAGCACGCGACGCCACCGGCGAGCACGAACGAGAGCAGCACGACGACGTCGTACGCCCAGACGTCGCCGAACGCGACGCGGAGCGGCCAGTACGGCACACCGAGCAGCCAGCCCTGGAGGTTCGGCGGCGCCTCGGCCTCGGGGCGGAAGGAATAGGGGTCCGTCAGGGGTGATGCGCCCTGCTCGAGCTGGTGCCCCGCGAGCCAGAATGCCCAGCCGAGCTGGAGGTGGTCGCCCGCGGCGGCCTCGCCGTACCCCGCTGCCGGCCGGGCCAGGTAATGGCCGTCGACGTGCCGGACGGCGGGCCAGGTCGCCCACAACGCGCAGGCTGTGTAGAGCGCGAGCGCGAGGAGGAGAAATCGTGTGCGGCCGACCACGGGTCGCGACCGTACCCCGAGCGACCACTCGGCGACGATCGGCCGGAACCCAGTGAGCGTGTGCGGTGTAGACCGTCCGACGAGCTACAGGAGGTCACCGTGTCATCACGTCGCGTACATCTCACAGCGGTCGCGGCGACGATCGCCGCTCTTGCGACGGCCGCATCGCTCTTCGCCGCCGGCCCGGCGCCCGTCGTGCTGCAGGGGCAGCCCGGGATCGCCGTCGCGGGCGGCGCCCACGTCGTCGCCGGCGTGCGGCGCAACGCCGGGACGACGCAGGTCTCGCTCGTGCGCGACCGCGACGCGAAGGTGCTCTCGACGCGGGAGCTCCGCGGCCGGCTCGGCGTGCCGACGATCACGTTCGCCGGGCTTGTCGAGGGAACGTGGGCGAACGGCCGCAGGCTGGTGCTCGCCTCGTCGATGTACGACGACGCTGCCGCGACCACGTTCGTCGTCCTGGACACGCGAACCCTCGCGCCGCTCCGCACGATTCGCCTCCGGGGCGCGTTCGCGTTCGATGCGGTGTCGCCGGACGGCCGCAGGCTCTACCTCCTCCACTACCCGCAGGGGGTGAACGGCGGGATCCGATACGTCGTTCGCTCGGTCAGCCTGCGCACGGGGACGCTCGAGCCCGGGGCGATCGTCGACAAGACGGAGCCGAACGAGAGGATGAACGGGATCGCGCTCGCACGTGCCTGGAGCCGTGACCGCACCTGGGCGTACACGCTCTACAACGGCGGGACGTCCCACGCGTTCGTCCATGCGCTCAACACGCGGGCACGCGTGGCGCGCTGCATCGACCTCCCGTGGTCGGGCGACGCCCAGAGCATCCTCGACGGCGCGCGGCTCGCCATGGAAGCGAAGGGCACGCTGGCGTTGACGAATCCCGGCGGGAGCGTGCTCGCGCGGATCGACACGCGGACGTTCTCCGTGACGTCCTGACCGGTGCGGCTCTAGCCGGTCGGCGCCACGGCGTCGGCCGGCAGCGCCTCCGTCGCGTCGGCGATCGCCCGCACGACCTCGACGATGTCGCGGTTCGCGTTGAACACGCGCAACTGGCGCTCCGCCGAGTTGCCCCGGTCGAGCAGCGCCGCGATTCCCTCGAGCTCGCGCTCCGAGCCGAGCTCGCGGGCATGCGGCTCGAGCTCGCGCAGCGTCCGGCGCACGAGCTTGGCGACGGGAATGCGGATGCGATGCCCCGTCGTGAGATCCATCACCGGCGCGTCGAGCCCGTACCGCGCGGCCAGCCACTTGTTCTCGCTCGTGAGGATCCTGTGGTACGACGGGATCTCCTTGCCCTCGTCGTAGCGCTCGCTCAGCTGCTTGACGAGCGCCTGGCAGTACGCGGCGATCGCGACCGCGTCCTCGAGCCGCGTCACCGCGTCGCAGATCCGCACCTCGATCGTGCCCCACTTGGGATGCGGCCGGATGTCCCACCAGATGTGCGTGTAGTCGGCGATGCAGCCCGTGCGCTCGAGCTGTCCGACGACGGACGCGTAGTCGGCGTAGTCGCGGAACCGCGGCGGCGGCCCCGAGCGCGGGAACGCCGAGAAGACGATCTGCCTGCTCGACGCGAGTCCGGTCGGCTCGCCGCGCCAGAAGGGCGAGCTCGCCGAGAGGGCGAGCAGCGGCGCGAGCTGCGGCAGGAGGCCGTTCACGATCTGGATCGCCTTGTCGGGATCGTCGATCGCCACGTGGATGTGCATCCCGAAGATGAGCTCCCGGCGCGCGACGTACTGCAGCTGGTCGATCAGCGCGTGGTACCGGTCCTTCGCCGTGATCCTCTGGCGCTCGAAGAGGCTGAACGGGTGCGTCCCCGCCGATCCGACGCGGAGATCCTGCCGCCGGGCGACGTCGCGCACGTAGCCGCGGAGCGTCGCGAGCTCGCGCATCACGTCGCCCGCGGTGCGGCACACCGGCGTCGCGATCTCGAGCACGGACTGCATGAGCTCCGCATTGAGCCGGTCGGCGAGCTCGTCGCCCTGGATCGCGTCCAGCACCATCTCGATGTGCTGGACGAGGTCGAAGCTCGTGGGGTTGAGGAGCATGTACTCCTCCTCGACGCCGAGCGTGTACGGGGAGCCGGCGCCGAAGCGGTGGTCGAGAACGCTGGCCGCGAGCCCGTCCGTCCTGCCGGTGATCGAGCCGGGCACGACCTGCTTCACGGAACCATCGCCTCGGCCTCGATCTCGACCTTCCATGCAGGGTCGAGGAGCTGCGCGACGACGCAGGTCGCGGCGGGCCGGACGTGGCGGAACGCGTCGCCGTGGGCCCGCGCCACGGCTTCCCAGTGCGCGGCGTCGGTCACGTAGATGTTCGTGCGGACGACGTGCTCGAGCCCGGATCCGGCGCGGCGGAGCGCCTCGCCGATCAGCTCGAGGCAGAGCCTCGCCTGCTCGTAGGCGGCGTCGGGGGGCGGTGACCCGTCGGCCGGGATCGGCGCCGTGCCGGAGACGTGGACGCGGTCGTCGACGACGACGGCGCGGGAGAACCCCGCGACGCCCTCGTACGGGGAGTGGCCCGTGATCAGCCTGCGGCGCATGGGCGGGCCTAGTATCGCCCACCCTGCGCCGAGGCGGTTACGCGCGCTACGTGGACACGACGATCTGCTGCACGGCCCAGCCGTTGCCGTCCGGGTCGCTGAAGAAGACGAACCGCCCCCACGGAAAGTCCTGGACGTCGCTGACCTCGATCCCGCGCTCGACGAGCGCGTCGTGCGCCGCGTCGATGTCCTCGACGACGACCTGGAGGCCCTTGACCGAGCCGGGTGTCATCTCCGTCACTCCCCGTCCGATCGCGATCGAGCACGCCGAGCCCGGAGGCGTCAGCTGCACGAACCGCAGATCGTCGCCGACGACGTGGTCGTGATCGGCGTCGAAGCCGGCTTGCACGTAGAACGCCTTCGCCCTGTCGACGTCCGAGACCGGCACCGCCACCAGCTCGAGCCGCATCGTGATGTCGCCCATCGCTTCGCTCCTTCCGACCGAGGTGCTAGAATCTCTCTTGCTAAGAAGTTTAGCAACTAAGATAAACATGTCAAACAGCACGCCCAAACAGGACACCATCGACGCGCTGCTCGTCGAGTTCCGGACGAGCGGCAACCTGGACAACGCCTTCGACGCGCTCGCGGCTCGCAGGCTGGGGGTCAACGGGACGGACCTGCACTGCCTCGACATCCTCGAGAGCCGCAGCGGGCTGACGGCCGGAGAGCTGGCGCTCGAGGCGGGCCTCACCAGCGGCGCGGTGACCGGCGTGATCGACCGGCTCGAGCGCGCCGGCTACGCGCGACGTGCCGCCGATCCCGGCGACCGGCGCAAGGTGAAGGTCGAGGTCACCCCCGCCTTCTACCAGCGCGCGGAGGAGATCTGGGCGCCGCTCAAGCAGGAGTGGGACGTGGTGCTCGCACGTCGCTTCACCGCCCACGAGCTCGACGACGTGATTGCCTTCCTGCGCGCGACGAACGACCTCGCGCGCCGGCATCTCGAGCGGCTCCGCAACATGGGCTGAGCGGTCGGGGCGAAAGGGGGAGCAGGCTCCCTCACTACGATCGGCCGCATGGAGGCGTTGCGGCAGATCGACTCATGGGAGGTCTCGTTCGCGACGGCCGGGGTGACGCGTTCGGACGCGACGCTCGCGACGCGCGGCGACACGCGCCGTGCCGTCCGGCTCGCGTCCGTCTCGAAGCCGGTCGCCGCCCTCGCGACGCTCGTCGCGGCGGAGGAGGGCGTCGTCGACCTCGACGAGCCGGCGGGGCCGCCCGGCGCGACGGTCCGCCATCTGCTCGCGCATGCGTCCGGGCTGCCGTTCGAGGGTGACTCGCCCATCGTGCGGCCCGGCCGGCGGCGCGTCTACTCGAACGAGGGCTTCCGCGTCCTCGGCGACCACGTCGCGCGACGGGCGGAGATGCCCTTTGCCGACTACGTGCGGGCCGCGGTCGTGGAGCCGCTCGGGCTCTCGCTCGACCCGAGCGGACACCCCGGGGCCGGGATGCACGGCTCGCTCGAGGACGTCCTCGCACTCGGGCGGGAGCTGCTCGCCCCGCGCGTCCTCGCGGACGAGACCCACGAGGAGATGGTGAGCGTCCAGTTCCCGGGGCTGGACGGCGTCCTGCCCGACTACGGCCGGTACAGCCCGCTCGACTGGGGGCTCGGGGTCGAGCTCAAGGGCGACAAGGCAGGGCACTGGTCTGGGACCCTCACCTCGCCACGGACGTTCGGGCACTTCGGCGGCAGCGGCACCTTCCTCTGGGTCGACCCGGACCGGGGCGTCGCGTGCGCGGCGCTCACGACGCGGCCGTTCGGCGAGTGGGCGAAGGAGGCCTGGCCTCGCCTCTCGGAGGCCGTCGTTCGTGGGCTGACCTGAGCCAGGCGCCCTACTCGTCGTCGGCGAAGAGCGGCCGCAGCAGCTCGTCGAACGTCTGCCGGTCGCAGCTCGCGACCACCGAGGGCAGCATCGTCGTGACGGTCGCGGTGCGCGGGACGCCCATCGCGAGGGAGACCTCGCCGAACGTCTCCCCGGGGCGGAGCACCGAACGGGGGCCGCGTCCCACCTGGGTGACCGTCGCCATCCCCGAGAGCAGGACGTAGAACCGGTCGCCGCCCTCGCCCTCCGTGACGATCGTGCGGCCCGCCGGGACGTCCTCGCGGGACATCCGCGCAGCGAGCCGGGTCAGCGTCTCGCCCGGGAGCGAGGAGAGCAGCCCGACCCGCGAGAGCTCGGTCACCGAGGCCGGTACGTGCCGGGGGCTCACGCGGGATACGGTAGCCGGGCGATGGCGATCCTCCACGGCTGGCGAACCTGCCCGCGCTGCGAGGGGCGCCTCGAGAACGACGGTGCCTTGGCCACCTGCCGAGGCCCGTGCGGCTCGGTCTACTATGCGAACTCGGCACCCTGCGTGAGCGGGCTCGTCGAGGATCCCGCCGGGCGGCTGCTGCTCGCGCGGCGGGCGATCGAGCCGTACCTCGGGCTCTGGGACCCGCCGGGAGGATTTCTCGAGGAGGGCGAGCACCCGGTCGACGGCCTGCGCCGCGAGCTGCTCGAGCAGACCGGACTCGAGGCCGAGATCGGGCCGTTCGTCGGCGCGTGGATGGACGTGTACGGGGACGCGGACGAGGCCGCGGCGACGCTGAACCTCTACTGGTCCGCCACCATCGCGGACGGCGTGCCCCGGGCGGCCGACGACGTGGCGGAGCTCCGCTGGTTCGAGCCGGACGGGCTCCCTGCCGGCGACGAGCTCGCCTTCACAGCCGTGAAGGACGCGCTCGCCGCCTGGCGGAAGCCGAGAGAGGGCTAGACCGCGAGGCCCAGCGACCGCTCGATCGCGCCCTTGGGCTGGGCGCCGATGACGGACGCGGACGGCTCGCCGTCCTTGAAGAGGATCATCGTCGGGATCGAGGCAACGCCGTAGCGCTGCTGGAGCTCGTGCTCCGTGTCGATGTTGACCTTCACGAGCTTGAGCTCGCTCTCACGCTCGGCCGCGATGCGGTCGAGCACCGGGGCAACGGCGTGGCACGGGCCGCACCACTCTGCCCAGAAGTCGACGAGAACGGGCGTCTCGCTCTGAATGACCTCCTGATCGAAGGTCTCGGTCGTCACGTTGAGTGCCATTGGTCCTTCCGTGTTCGCTGTGGCGCACGACTCTAGTCCGAGTCGTACAACTACCCGCTCTCTACAACGACGAACCCCGAAAACTCCTTCCCTAGAATCGACCGCATGTTCGCACGGCTCCCGGACAAGCCCGATCACGACGCGTTGGAGCGCGACATCCTGGATCTCTGGGAGCGTGAGGAGACCTTCCGGCGGCTCCGCGAGCAGAACGCGGACGGCCCGCGGTTCAGCTTCGTCGACGGCCCCGTCACCGCGAACAAGGCCCTCGCGGTCCACACCGCCTGGGGCCGGACGCTCAAGGACGTCTTCCAGCGCTACAAGGCGATGCGCGGCCACCACCAGCGCTATCAGAACGGCTTCGACTGCCAGGGCCTCTGGATCGAGGTCGGCGTCGAGCGCGAGCTGGGGCTCAACTCGAAGCGCGAGATCGAGGAGTTCGGCCTCGCGGAGTTCGCGCGGCGCTGTCGGGAGAAGGTGATCTGGTCCGCCGACGAGCTGACCAAGGGCTCGATCCGCCTCGGCCAGTGGATGGACTGGGGGGCCGACTACTTCACGTTCAGCGACACGAACATCGAGTACATCTGGCGGTTTCTCAGGCTCATGCACGAGCGCGGCCGCGTGTTCACGGGCCACCGCTCGACGGAGTGGTGCCCGCGCTGCGGGACGTCGCTCTCACAGCACGAGCTCTCGCAGTCGGGCGTCTACCAGGACCGCTCCGATCCCTCGCTCTTCGTGCGGTTCCCGCTGCGGGAGCGCCCCGGCGAGTCGCTCGTGATCTGGACGACCACGCCGTGGACGTTGCCCGCGAACGTCGCAGCGGCGGTCCACCCGGAGGAGTCGTACGGACGACGATCCAACGGGGAGTGGGTGATGACGGCGCGCTTCCCGGAGGAGAGCTTCGCCGAGACGGTCGCCGGTGCCGACCTCGTCGGACTGCGCTACGACGGCCCGTTCGACACGCTGCCGCCCGGGGCCGCCGTCGAGCACCGCGTGATCGCGTGGGACGACGTCTCCGTCGAGGAGGGCACGGGCATCGTCCACATCGCTCCCGGCTGCGGCGGAGAGGACTTCGAGCTGTCCCGCGTCCACGACCTCCCGATCCTCACGCCGGTCGACGAGTCGGGCCGGTTCTACGACGACTACGGCTGGCTGCACGGCACCTCGACGGGCGACGCCGCCGACCAGATCGTCGGTGACCTCGCCGAACGGGGCCTGCTCGTCCAGGCGGGCCTCTACGAGCACCGCTACCCGCACTGCTGGCGCTGCGACACGCCGCTCATCTTCCGGCTCTCGGACGACTGGTTCCTGGCCGTCGAGGAGCTCAGGCAGCCGCTCCTCGACGCGAACGCGACCGTCGAATGGACGCCCTCGTACATGGGCAAGCGCATGGACGACTGGCTCCGCAACATGGGCGACTGGAACATCTCGCGGCGGCGCTACTACGGCCTGCCACTCCCGTTCTATCCGTGCTCGTGCGGGCAGCTGAACGTGATCGGCTCCAAGGCGGAGCTCCTCGAGCGCGCAACCGGCCCCATCGAGGACCTGCCGGAGCTGCGCCGCCCGTGGGTCGACGCGATCCGGATCCGCTGCGAGGGGTGCGGCGAGCCGGTCGAGCGCATCGCCGAGGTCGGCGACGTCTGGCTCGACGCCGGCATCGTCCCCTTCTCGACGCTCGGCTGGGAGAGCCCCGAGTTCGTCCCGGAGGGCTACGCGACGGGGGCGGCAAGAGGGCTGACGCGCGCCGACCGTCCGGACCACGCCTACTGGGAGGAGTGGTTCCCGGCCGACTGGGTCTCCGAGATGCGCGAGCAGATCCGGCTGTGGTTCTACTCGCAGCTCTTCATGTCGGTTGCGCTCACCGGGCGTGCGCCGTTCACGAAGGTCCTCGGCTACGAGAAGATGCTCGACGAGACCGGCCGGGAGATGCACGGTTCCTGGGGGAACATGATCGACGCCCAGGACGCATTTGCGCGCATGGGCGCCGACGTGATGCGCTGGCAGTACTGCGCTCAGCCGCCCGACCGGAACCTGCTCTTCGGCTTCGGTCCCGCCCACGAGATCCAGCGGAAGCTCCTGACCGTCTGGCACAGCGCCACGTTCCTCGTCCAGTACGCGAACGTCGAGGCTTTCACACCGCGTCTCGAGGACCTCGAGGCCGGTCCCGAGGCGTCGCTGCGCCCGCTCGACCGCTGGCTCGTGGCGCGCACCGGCGCGCTCGTCCACGAGGCGACGGACGCCTACGAGCGCTGGCTCACCGTCGACGTGATCCGCGCCTTCGAGAGCTTCGCCGAGGACGTCTCGAAGTGGTACATCCGGCGGTCGCGCCGGCGGTTCTGGGACGGTGACGAGGTCGCGCTACGGACGCTCTGGCATGCGCTCGTCCAGGCACTTCGCGTGATCGCCCCGGTGATGCCCTTTCTCGCCGAGCATCTCTGGCAGGTGCTCGTGCGCGACGTGTGCACGGATGCGCCGAGCTCGGTCCACCTCGCCGGATGGCCGGAGGGAGCCGACGTCGACGACGGGCTCCTCGTCGAGATCGCCGACGTCCGCGAGGTCGTCGGGCTCGGCCACCAGGCGAGGCAGGCGGCCGGGATCAAGGTGCAGCAGCCGCTCCGCCGGCTGGTCGTCGAGGGGGCGCCGCTCGCGGCCGCGCACCGGGACGAGATCCGCGACGAGCTGAGAGTCAAGGACGTCGAGTTCGGGGCGGTCGACGCCGAGCTCCGGGTGAAGCCGAACCTGCCCGCGCTCGGGCCGCGGCTCGGCGCGGCACTCGGCGACGTCCGGGCAGCGCTCGCAGCCGGCGATTTCGAGCAGCTCGGCGAGGGACGGTTCCGAGTGGCGGGGCACGAGCTCGGGGCCGACGAGGTGCTCGTCGAGCGGGCCGGACGCGACGGTTGGGCGGTCGCGGCCGCAGACGGCGTCACGGTGGCGCTCGAACTCGGGATCGACGACGAGCTCGACCTCGAGCGCCGTGTCTACGAGCTGATCCGCCGCGTCAACGCGCTGCGCAAGGAGTCGGGCCTCGAGCTGACCGACCGGATCGCCCTCGTCGTCCCGGCCGCCGATCGTGATCTGCTCACGCACGCGGACTGGATCACGTCCGAGACGCTCGCCGTGTCGGTCGAGGCGGGCGGCGACACCGTCGCGCTGACGAAAGCCTGACCTACGCGCTCCGTTCGGCGAGCTGCAATTCGCGGCGCAGCTCGACCGGGAGCCTGAACGTCACGTCCTCGTCCACCATCCGGAACGGCTCGATCTCCTCGACACCGCGATCGCCGAACCAGGCGCAGACGCGCGCCACGAGCTGCTCGGGGGCCGATGCGCCCGAGGTGATTCCGACGGTCTCGATCCCGTCGAGCCAGGTCTCGTCGATCTCCGTCTCGTCGTCGATCAGGTGCGCCGGCACGTCGGCGGCGCGCGCGACGTCCACCAGCCGGTTCGAGTTCGACGAGTTGCGGGAGCCGATCACGAGCAGCAGGTCGATGTGGTCGAGCATGTCCTTCACGGCCCACTGGCGATTGGAGGTCGCGTAACAGATGTCCTCCTTCTTCGGCCCGACGATCCGAGGGAAGCGGCGACGGAGCGTCCCGATGATCTCGGCCGTCTCGTCGACCGACAGCGTCGTCTGCGTGACGTAGGCGACCCGTGCGTCGGGCGGGAGGTCGAGCGCCTCGGCCTCGGCGACGTCCTGCACGAGGATCGTCGCCTCGGGCGCCTCGCCCATCGTGCCCACCACCTCCTCGTGCCCCTCGTGACCGATCAGGAGCACCGTGTATCCCGCGGCGGCGTAGCGCTTCGCCTGGACGTGGACCTTCGTCACGAGGGGGCACGTCGCGTCGATCACGTCGTGGCCGAGCGCGCGCGAGCTCGCGTGTACCGACGGCGCGACGCCGTGCGCCGAGTACACGACCGTGGCACCGCGCGGGGCGTCCGTCTCCTCGTCGACGAAGATCGCCCCCCGCGCTTCGAGGTCGCGCACGACGTGGATGTTGTGGACGATCTGCTTCCGGACGTACACGGGTGCGCCGTAGTGCTCGAGCGCCCGCTCGACCGTCTCGACGGCACGCTCGACGCCAGCGCAGTAGCCGCGCGGCGATGCGAGCAGGACGCGTTTCACACTCACCACCCCCGCAGGGTACTGCCCGCGTCAGCGCGAGCTCTGCGCGAGCACGACGCCGACGAGGACCACGGCTCCACCGGCCAGCTGCGCGGCGGAGAGCGTCTCGCCGAGCCACACCCACGCCACGACGGCGGCGAGCAGGACCTCGATCATCGAGACGGTCGCCACGCGTGTGGCGGGCAGGTGATGCAGCGCGCCGAGCGAGAGGACGAAGGGAAGGATCGTGCCGAGGACGACCATCCAGAGGCACAGCGTCCAGACGGGCGCATCCGCCGACCCGAGCTCGAGCGGCACGCTCGTCACGAGCGCGTCGAACGGAAAGCCCCACCAGGGCTGGACGACCGCCCAGAGAAGGGCGGCCACGCCCAGCGAGAGGCAGGTGAGCGAGAGCGCGTCGCGGCGCGCAGTCTGGTGCTCGCCCGCAAGGTAGTACGTCGCGAGCGCGGCGGCGGCGAGCAGGCCCGCGATCACCCCGACCGTGTCGAGGCGGAAGTCCTCCCACACCTCGGCGACCAGGACGAGCCCCGCCAGGGCAAGCCCGAGCGCGGCCCACACGCGGCGCCGGACGGGCTCGTGCCAGACGAGCCGAGCCCAGAGCGCGACGAGCACCGGGGCCGTGAACTCGAGGAGGAGGCCGATGCCGATCGGCAGCCGCTCGATGGCGACGAGGTAGAGCCACTGCACGAGGGCGAAGCCGACGATGCCGTAGAAGACGAGGAGGGGGAGCTCGTCCCGCGCTACGCGAAGCAGCCGCGGCGCCGTGAGGAGCAGAAATGCGCCGAGCCCCAGGAAGGCGCCGGTCGCACGGAGCTCGGTGAGCCGGAGGCTCGTGATCTCGCTCCCGGTGAGGATGAGCTTCGACACGGTACCGTTCACCGCGAAGAGAGCGGACGCGGCGGTGACCATGGCGTAGCCGAGCCGCGGATGCGGCACGCCCGGCGGGTGCGCGCCGTGGAGCGTGAGCTCGGTCACCGGCGGAACGTATCCGCGACCCGCCGTACACTTGCCGTGCCACGGGGTGTAGCTCAGCCTGGTAGAGCGCCCGCTTTGGGAGCGGGAGGTCGCCGGTTCGGATCCGGCCACCCCGACTCGCATGTGCCGCGTCGTCCCCGTGCTGGTCGCGCTCGTGACCGCGACCGCCGCAGGCGCCGCGTCCGCGGGCACCTCGTTTCCCCCGTTCCGCGGATCCGCGACACCGCTCTCTCCCGCGCAGCGGGCCGCGATGACCGGTGTCTCGTGGCGGGCGGGCTGTCCCGTTTCGCTCGACGAGCTGCGGCTCGTGCGCACCCGGTACATCGGTTTCGACGGGAAAGCCCACACCGGCCGGATCGTCGTCCACCGGGACGTCTCCTCCGATCTCCTGACGGTCTTCCGGCGCCTCTACTCGGAGCGGTTCCCCGTCCGCCGGATGGTCCCGGTCGACGCGTACGGGGGCTCGGACTTCCGCTCGATCGAGGCCGACAACACGTCGGCGTTCAACTGCCGCTTCGTCGACGGCACCACCCGCTGGTCGGAGCACGCCTACGGCCGCGCGATCGACCTCAACCCGATCGAGAACCCCTACGTGACGTCCTCCGGCACGACCTCCCATCGCGCGAGCCGTCCGTACCTCCGCCGCGCGCCGTACCGTCCGGGCATGGCGGTGGAGGGCGGAGCCGTCGTCGGCGCGTTCGCGGCGGTCGGCTGGTCGTGGGGCGGCCGCTGGCCGGGCGACCGGGACTACCAGCACTTCTCGGCGAGCGGGCGTTGATCGGGGCGCTCGCGGTCGTCGCGGGGGCGGTGCTCCTCGCGACCGGCTCGCTGCGGCTGTCGTCACTGCTCACGCCACGGTCGAGCGCCGCGTTCCTGCTCGGCGCGTACGTGATCGCGTGGACCCAGCTCGTCGTCGTGCTCTGGGCGCTGTCGCTGTTCGGATGGGTCACGCGGCCCGGACTGCTCGTCGGTCTCGCTCTCGTTTCCGCCGCCCTCGCATTCGACACGCGCGGGTGGAGCGGCGTCGGGGCCCGGCTCGGCGAGGCCGCTGCGGCGACGCGCGAGGCGCTCGCCGATCCCGTCTGTGCGGTCCTGGGCATCGTCGTGGTCGCGGTGCTCGCCTATGCGGTCGCGCTCGGTCTCGCCACGCCGCAGAACGACTTCGACACGCTCGTTGACCACCTCTGGCGCGCCGGGCTCTGGCTGCAGAACCGGTCGGTCGGCTATCCGGACTGCGCGTGCGCCGCGTACATCAACGCCTACCCGCCGCATGGGGAGATGGGGGTGCTCTCGACCATGGTGCTCGGGGGCGCGGATCGGTACGTCGGGCTCGTGCAGGCATCCGCCTACGTCGCCCTGGTCGTGGGCGTCGTCGGCGTCTCGCGCGGACTCGGTCTCGGACGCCGCGAAGCAGTGTTCGGTGCGCTGCTCGTCGCAACGCTGCCGGTCATCGCGCTTCAGGCGTCGACGGCACAGAACGATCTCCTCGTCGCCTCGTTCCTCGTCGCCGCGGCGGTGCTCCTACTTGCCCGTGGGCGCGGCACGGCGTTGCTCGCCGGCGGAGCCACCGCGCTCGCGCTCGGTACGAAGCTCACCGCGGTGATCGGTATTCCCGTGCTTCTGGTCATTGCGGTCGCGGCCGCGCCTCACGCCCGCCGAGGGCCACGTCTCGCGGCCGTCCTCGCCGGGAGCGCTGCCGGTGCCTACTGGTACGTCGTCAACTGGCGGCACACGGGGAGCTGGGACGGTGGCTTTCCCGACGAGCAGGCGGAGCGGGGAGCTCTGGCCGCGGTGGCGCGAGGGCTCCGTTCCACGATCCAGCTGGTCGAGCTTCCCGGTGCAGTCGGGCGAGATCGATGGCTCTACGTCGTCACCGCCGCGTGCGTGCTCGTGGGGTTGGCGCTCGTCGGCCGCCGACGTGGCCGGAGTGCGGTTGCGACAGCGGTCGTCGCCGCGGCGATCGTCGTGCTTCCCGTGCTCGTGCCCGACGCCCGCCGCTACCTCGACCAGGCGTATCTCGATCTTTGGCGTGCGGTCGGAAGAGACGACCTCGCCGTCTCACCGGGCCGTGACTTCGTGCTCGCGGCGTCCAACGTGACGTGGTACGGGCCGCTCGGTGCGATGTTCGTCGTCGTCGGCATCGTCGTCGCCGTCGTGGCCGCGCGCCGTGGTTGGATCGCGCGGCTCGGCGTGATCCTCGTGCTTGCGCCTCTCTACTGGATCGGCATGCTGTCCGCGCTCCTCTTCTATCAGGATGCGGCGGGCCGCTTCCTCATGGCCCCAATGGCGCTCGCCGGCGCGACCTGGGGCGTCGTGCTCCGCTGGCGCGCTCTTGCCTGGGGCGCCGCAGGCATTGCAGTCACGGCGGCCGTTCTCGCCGTCCTGCACGACTCGAAGCGGCCCTCTGGCGTCGCCCTGCTCGAGCGGCCTGCGCCCGCCGGCTACTGGTCCGAGCCGCGCTGGCGGGCGCAGGGAGGCGAGTTGCACATACCCGATCTCGTCCGCTTCGTCGACGAGCGCGTTCCGGCCGGTGCCCGAATCGCTCTCGGGATCACCGCGAGCGACGCCGGTTACCCATTCTTCGGGCGCGACCTCGACCGACGACTGGATCTCCTCACGGCGGGTGCGACCGACGCCCAGCACGCGACATGGGCCTTCGTCAGCCCGTCCGCGCGTTCGGTCCGGAAGGCCGCGCTGTGCGCGCGGTGGCATCGGCTGGACGCAGAGCCGTCGCGATGGTGGGTCTACCGACGCACGGCGGGCCGGTGCTGAGCCGAGCAAGCGGGTGGCGGGAATCGAACCCGCATAACCAGCTTGGAAGGCTGGGGCTCTACCATTGAGCTACACCCGCGGACGCGACGAAGCGTAGCCCGCCCCTCGCGTACGGTGAGCGCCGTGGCCCCGGGCGACTGGTCGTGGAATGCCGAGGTGATCGTCCCCGTCGCGCTCGCGGGCGCCTATCTCGTCGCGACGGGGAATGGCCGCACGACCGGCCGCACCGTCGCGTTCGTCTCCGGGTGCGCGCTGCTCGTCGCGGCACTCGTCACGCCGCTCGACACGCTCGCGCGCGAGTACCTCGTCTGGGCGCACCTCCTGCAGAACGTCGTGCTCGCCGAGTGGGCGCCGCTGCTCCTGGTTCTCGGGATCCCGCCCGCGCTCGCGGCGACGCTGACGCGACCGCGGGTCGTCCGGGTTCTCACCTCGCCCTTCGTCGCCCTGCCGCTGTGGGTCGGGACGTACGCCTTCTGGCACGTTCCCGCCGTCTACGACGCGGCGCTCCGCCATCCGTCGAGCCTCCTCGCGCTCGAGCACGCGACGTACGTCGCGTCGGGGGCCCTCTTCTGGTGGTGCGTCTGGCAGGACGCCCCCCACCGGCTCTCCGCCATCGCACGGGCGGCGTACGTGTTCGCGGCATTCGTCCTGTCCGCGCCGCTCGGCCTGGTGCTGGCACTCGTCCCGCGTCCGCTCTACGACTTCTACGCCGACGCCCCCGAGCGTGTCTGGGGCATCGCGCGCCTCGAGGACCAGCAGCTGGGCGGGATGACGATGGCGGGCGAGCAGTCGCTCGTCTTCTTCGTCGTCTTCGCGCTGTGGTTCACCCGATTCCTCGCCGAGCAGGAGCGGCTCGAGGAAGTAGCCTGACGCGATGAGCGTGGGTCGTCGTTCGATCGTCCTCGCCGCGCTCGCGGTCACGGCCGGGGCGGCGACGTCGACCGCCGTGCCCGCTCCGCCCGGATTCCGCTACGGAGTCGCTGCGGGCGAGATGACGTCCACGTCGGTGCGGTTGTGGACACGCGCTCCCACTGCGGGAGACCTGCTCCTCACCGTTGTCCCCGAGGACAACTCGGAGGCTCGGGCACGCACCTTCGTGGTGCGCGCGACCGCGGCGAACGACCTCACGGTGCAGCGGACGGTGACGGGCCTGCGGCCAGGCACGGAGTACCGGTACCGCTTCTCCCAGGGTGAACTGGCGAGCCCGATCGGCCACGTCCGGACGGCGCGGGCAGCGGACGACTCGACGACGGTGCGGTTCGCGATCACCGGGGACGCCGATGCGACGCCCCGCGCGAACGGCCGACCCGGGTTCAACGGATACGAGACGTACGGCGCCATGGCACGCGCGCGCAACGACTTCGACGTCAACTTCGGCGACACGATCTACTCCGATTCCGAGGTCGCGGGAGCGCCTGTCGCCCGCACGGTCCGGCAGAAGTGGGCGAAGTACCGGCTCGGGCTCGCACTCGCGCCACTGCGCCGGCTGAAGGCGTCGGCCGGCGTCTTCAGCGGCTGGGACGACCACGAGTTCGTCAACGACTACGCGCGCCCCGAGCACGGAGCTGCGATCCACCGCGCCGGCGTGAAGGCGTTTCTCGACTACACCCCCGCGTCCTACAGCCGACGGACGGGCGACTACCGGACGTTCCGCTGGGGGAGGAACCTCCAGCTCTTCATCCTCGACGGCCGGAGCTTCCGCAGCGCCAAGGCCACCGCCGCGTGCGCAGGCGACATTGCGCCGACGGCTCCGCCCGCCGTGCGCCAGGCGTTTGCGACGCTCTCGCCGGCGCTCGCGAAGCCCGTGCCGCAGTCGTGCCTCGACGCCATCGCGTCACCCGAACGCACGCTTCTCGGCACGGCGCAGCTCGCCGCCTTCACGAAGGCGATCCGCTCGTCCACCGCGACGTTCAAGGTCGTGGTCAACCCCGAGCCGTTGCTGCAGCTCTACGCGTTGCCGTACGACCGCTGGGAGGGATACGCCGCGGAGCGGGCTCGTGTGCTCGACGTCCTTCGCGACGTGAAGAACGTCGTCGTGCTGACCACGGACACGCACGCGCACCTGATCGGGGAGATCAGGACCGACACCTTCGCCGCCGGAGGGGCCGTCGGCACGGGCGTCTGGGAGGTCGTCACGGGTCCCGTCGCCACGAACACGTATGCGCGGGAGATCGACTCCTTCCTCGGCGGGTCGGGATTCGGCGCCGTCGTGACGGGCGCGTTCTTCAAGCCCTCTCCGCCGCGCGGACTCGGTCTCCGGTGCGCGCAGACCGACGAGTACGGGTATGCGCAGGTCACCGTGACGTCGACGGCACTGACCGCGCAGCCGCGAACCGCGGCCGGCCGTGTCGTGGTCGACGCATCCGGCGCGTCGTGCGCGCCGCTCGTCGTGCGCGCGACGTGACGACGGGCCGCGCTCCGGCCGGGACGGAGCACTACCGCGCGCTGCTCGGCCTCCCACATGCGCGGGCGATGCTCGGCTGGTCGCTGCTCGGCCGCCTGCCGCTCGGCATGACTCCGCTCGCGCTGCTGTTGCTCGTGCGCGGGGAGGGGCAAAGCTACGGCGCGGCCGGCGTCGTCGTCGCGCTCTACGCGGTCGCGGTCGGGGTCGGTGCGCCGATCGCCGGGCGGCAGGTCGACCGGTTCGGGCCCGCGCCCGTGGTTCGGATCCGTGCAGTCGTCTACGCCGCGCTCGTCGGATCGGTCGTCGCGCTCAGCACGCTGGACGCGGGCATCGGCCCCGTCGCCGCAGTGGCAGCGCTCGCAGGCCTCTCGCTCCCGCCGCTCTCCTCGACGGTGCGGGTCGTCTGGCCGCGCCTTGCCCCCGACGAGCTGCGCTCGACCGCCTACTCCCTCGAAGCCTCCCTGCAGGAGGTGTTCTTCGTGGGTGGGCCGCTGCTCGCCGCGGCGCTCGCGGCCGTCGAGCCGGCGGCCGCCCTCGCCGGCGCAGGTCTTGCGAGCCTCGTCGGCGCGTCGGCGACCGCGCGTCTTCCACCGGTACGGCAAACCCCGCCCTCCCGACGCGAGGGCGCGGGCCTGCTCGGCGCCCTCGGGTCTCCCGGCGTGAGGACGGTCGTGCTCTACGCGGCGGCCGTCGGCGTCGGCTTCGGATCGGTCGAGCTGGCGATGCCCGCATTCGCCGAGGAGCACGGGGCCCGCGAGCTCGGCGGCCTCGCGCTGGCGTCGTTCTCGGCCGGAAGCCTCGCCGGGGGCCTCGTCGCCGGGATGCGGCCGCCCAAGAGCGTCCTCCGGAGGTTCCTGGCGTGCGCACTGCTACTCACGGTCGCGCTGCTCTCGCTCCAGCTCGCGGTCTCGATCCCGACGCTCTGCCTGCTCGCCTTCGTCGCCGGCCTCCCGATCGCGCCCACGATCGGAGCGCTCTACGCACTCATCGACCGATCGGCCCGCGCAGGCACGGCCGCGGAGGCGTTCGCCTGGTTCGGGACCGCGGTCTCGATCGGGATCGCGGCGGGTTCCGCCGTGGCCGGGGCGATCGTCGACGACCGAGGCGTGAGGGCCGCCTTCGCCGTCGGTGCGGCCGCCGGGTTGCTCGGAGCGCTCGTCGCGTTCGCGCGCCGCGGCACCTTCCAGGTCAGTGCGCGAGATGCCGAGGGCGCCGAGCAACCGTCTACCCTGCTCACCGAGCGCCCGTAGCTCAGGGGACAGAGCGGCGGACTTCTAATCCGCGGGTCGGAGGTTCGAATCCTCCCGGGCGCGTCGCTACTCGCGCCTGAGGCCCTCGGCGAAGCCGACGTTCGGCGCGTGCACGTTGAGCATGCGGAGCTCGGTGCCGCCTGCGTTGCGGAAGCCGTGCCGGACGCCGGGCGGCGCCGCGACGAACGAGCCCGGCTCGGCCCGGAAGGTGTCGTCGCCGACGAGGAACTCCGCATCGCCGGCGAGGACGAAGAAGGCGTCGACGAAGTCGGCATGCGCGTGCGGGTCGACGCCCTCGAAGTCGGGCCCGAAGCGCAGCTCGACCGCCTCGAACTGGGGAAGCTCACAGAGGATCCGGTGATGGCGCGCGACACGCTCGACGTGCTCGCCCCCCTCGGGGCCCAACGCCACGACGCCTTCCACGCGGCAAGTATGCAGGCGCCGCGTCGTAGACTGGCGCCGATGCCTGCGCCCACGGTCGGTGCGACGATTCCGGTCGTCGGGATCGTCTCGCCGGGTGCGATGGGCAGCGCGCTCGGCGCGAGGCTCCGGGACGGCGGCTCACGCGTGGTCGTCGCGCTCGACGGGCGGAGCGACCGCTCCCGGCGGCTGTCGGCGGAGGCCGGCCTCGAGGACGTGGGCACGATCGACGCGGTGCTGCGCGAAGCTTCAGTCGTCCTCTCCGTCGTACCACCCGGGTCGGCGCTCGACGTCGCGTCCGACATCGCCTCGAAGGGCGGCTCGGCGAAGCCGCTCGTCGCCGACCTGAACGCCGTGGCCCCGGCGACGGCGGACCGACTCGCGGAGACGCTGCACGCGGCGGGGCTCGACCTCGTCGACGGCTCGATCTCGGGGCCGCCTCCGCGCGAGGCGGGGTCGACACGCGTCTACCTCTCCGGTGCCCGGGCGGAGGAGGTCGCGGCCTTGCCGCTCGAGGGGGTGCAGCGCGTGGTCGTCGGCGACGCGGTCGGCCTCGCCTCGGCGGTCAAGATGTGCACGGCGTCGGTCTACAAGGGCCGGGTCGCACTGCTCGCCCAGGCGCTCCGCACCGCGCATGCGCACGGCATCGTCGAGCACGTGCTCGACGACCTCGCCGAGACCGGGGTGGCCGATCGCGGGCGGATCGGTGCGACGCTCGCGCGCACCTCGGCGAAGGCCTGGCGGTACGTCGGCGAGATGGACGAGATCGCGGACACGCAAGCAGGCGCCGGCCTCACAGCGGAGCTCTTCCGTGCGCTCGCTGCGGTCTACGCCGAGCTCGCTGATCGTGCCGTGGCGGACGCGCCCGAGGACGTCGCGGACGGAATCGCGCTCGACGCCGTCCTCGCCCGCCTGTCAGCGGGGAAGGTGCAGCCCCAGACGACGAGGTAAGCCGGCGACGAGGCGCGTGAGGGCGTCGGGCCGCCGGCCGTCGTCCTCGGCGCGGCCGGAACGGACGAGCGCTCGGCGGATCAGGGTGCCGCCTGCCCAGCGGAGCGGCTCCGGCGGCATCAGCATGCGCTCGGGGTCGACCAGTGCGAGACGCGTCAACTCGTCGCGGCGATCGAGCGCGAGCCGCGCGAGGATCTCCCCGCCGAGGTACGCGGGCCCGACGCCGTTCCCCGTGAAGCCGAAGCCGTGCTGGACGCGCGCGCGGGTGCCGAAGATCGGCAGATGCGTCGGCGAGACGTCGATCGGCCCTCCCCAGGCGTGCGTCACACGGCGGCCCCGCAGGGCGGGAAAGAAGCGGAGCAGGTCGTCGTGTGCCTGGCGCACCGCATCCCGATCGATCTCGAGACGTGCGCTGCGACGCGCGCCGAAGCCCATCCGCCCGCCGCCCCAGCCGAACGCGATCCGCCCGTCGCGCGTCGTGCGCAGGTAGTGCAGCAGTGTGCGCCCGTCGGCGATCGGCTCACCGCCCGTCCAGCCGAGCTCCTCGATCACGTCGGGCACGGGCTCGGTGACGACCATATGGCTCGACGCGACGGCATGGGCGAGGCGGAACCCGGCGAACCCGACCGTCGCGCTGTTCACGGCGAGCACGGCCGTCCCCGCTCGGACGCGACCACGTGGCGTCGTCGCCACGGCGTCCGGCCTCAGCCGTGAGACCGGCGATCGCTCGTAGAGACGCACGCCCGCCTCGAGCACCCTTCTCCGCAGACCGAGCGAGAGCCGCGCCGGATGGACGGTCGCGGACGTCCTGAGGATCGCTCCGCCGAGGAAGCCCGCATCGCAGCGCCGGCGCAGCTCGTCCGCGCCGATCGGACGCACCTCGTCCTGGACACCGAGTGCCGCGCATGCCTCGATCGCGTCGTCCGACGCGCGGAGCTGCCCTTCTGTCGTCGCGACCACGAGCGTCGGCGCGGCGCGGTACCAGGCCTCGACGGCCTCTCGCTCGCACCACTCGCCGATCCCTGTGACGCCGCGCTCAGAGGCCCGAGCGACCTCGAGGGCGCGGGCGTCGCCGACGCGGTCCCGCAGGATCGGCAGGTCGTCCCACAGCGTCGAGACGAAGCCGCCGTTCCGGCCGCTCGGGCCGTGCCCCGCGAGCGCGGCCTCGAGGACGACGACGTCGCAGCCGGGGTCGAGCGCTTTGAGCTGCCACGCGGTCCAGAGACCGAGATAGCCACCGCCCACCACGACGACGTCGGCGTTCATGTCGCCGTCGACCGGCGTCGTCCCCTCCACCGGCCCGGCCTCCTCGAGCCACCAGCCGTAGCGCGTGTGCCGGACGCCGTCCACCGGGCCGAGCCTAACCGGCGCTATCCTGCGTTCCGCGCGGTGGCGGTAGCTCAGCTGGTAGAGCCCCGGGTTGTGGTCCCGGTGGTCGCGGGTTCGAATCCCGTCCGCCACCTGTCGTTCACGTGCGCGTCGGGCGGCTCAGATCATTCGAGCAAACGTTCCACCGCCGATCGTGCGCTCCGGTCGGTCGCCGACGCGCTCGCGGAGCCCGCGGTCGGACGTCACGAGCCACCAGGGCGCGTCGAGCTCTCGCGCCAGCTCCACGATCGCGTCGTCGGCGTTCGCTGCGCCGACGAGATCGGGTGCACCCTCGGGCGGCCGGCCGTCGAAGACGACGAGGAGCGCATGCCCCTCCCGCTCGGCCCAGGAGCGTGCACGCCGAACGAGGTCCTCCCGTGACGAATTCGGCCACTGCGACCGCCGCGCGTTCTCCGCGTCGACGACGACGAGGGCCATGGATCCAGTATGGCCTGGCGATACCCTCTGAGGTGGCACGGCCCCGTAGCTCAGCGGATAGAGCGGCAGGCTTCGAACCTGCGTGCGGAGGTTCGACTCCTCCCGGGGCCACTCCGTGTCCGTCGTCGCGGGAGCGGCACGGCTCCAGGGGCCGGAGCGCAGCACGTCGGCCGTCAGCTCGTTGCAACCGCTGCTCGCCCCGCGTCATCATCGGCCGGTGCTCCGAGTAGCCGCGCTCATCGCGTTCGTGTCGCTCGTCCTGGCGCTCCCGGCGGCGCCGTCTGGCACCGGGGCCACCAGGTTCGTCACGATCCGTGTCTATGTGACGGAAGTCACGCAATCGATCGAGGACGTCCCGCCGAGAACGTTCAGGCTCGCGCACGAGTACACGAAGGGCGACACGCTCCGTGGAACGGAGACTCTGCGAAACGCCGTGCGACAGTTCGACAAGCCGGAGGGTGCCAGTGTGGGCAGCGACCGCTACGTCATCACCGCCGTGGCGTTCGAGAAGGTCAGGGCCGATTTCATCGCCCGGTTCCCCGGCGGAACGGTGCACGCCCATGGCGTGGGGAAACCCGGGACGGGCAAGGTGCCGATCCTCGGGGGCACCGGGCTCTACGCAGGAGCAACGGGTGTCGCCGAGGGTCGACACCTCGCGAACGGCAAGAAGCTGAACGTCTATCGGTTGCGGCTTCCCTGAGCGTCGCCACGGCTCGTCGCGGAAGAGCGTCGTACAATCGCACGGTGCCCGAAGCGCAGCACAAGGACTCGGGCTCGGGGCTCGCGCCCGTCACCGAAGGGTGGTTCGTCGTCAACGTGCGCGATGCCGAGTGGTGGTTCGCGGACTCGAGAGGCGCACGGTGCAGCTTCGAGAGCGAGTACGGCGAACCGCCGGTCGAGTTCGCCGGGCTCGGGATCAACCTGACCGTCCTCGAGCCGGGCCAGAGCAGCGTCTACCACGCCGAGTCGCCGCTGGAGGCGTTCCTCGTTCTGTCGGGGGAGTGCAGGCTGCTCGTCGAGGGCGAGGAGCGGCTCCTCGGCGCGTGGGACTTCTTCCACGCGCCCCCCTGGACCGAGCACGGCTTCGTGGGGGCGGGCGACGGCCCGTGCGTCATCCTGATGACGGGCGCGCGCGGGATTGCGACCCGGGCGGAAGGGCCGCAGGTGCACTACCCCGTGTCGGCACTCGCTGCGCGCTACGGCGCAAGCGTGGACGAGGAGACCTCCGATCCGGCACGGGCCTACGCGACGGCCGAGTGGTTCCGCCGCGAGCGCCCCCCGTACTGGGATCGCCTGCCCTGGTCTTAGGTCGCCGTGCGGCATGGGACGCCGGATGTCATCCGAGCGCGCCGCACCGCCGGCCGGTCCAGTCCGTCCGGACCGGGTCCTACGCTCCGCGAATGGCAGTCGGAATCGTCGTGTTCGGGCTTGTGTTCCTCGCCGGGCTCGCGCTCGGGACGAGGACGAAGCACCCGCTCGCGATCGCCGGGATCGTCGCCGGCGCGTTCTGCGCGCTGCTCGTGATCCAGGCGAACGCGCCGTTCGTCGCCTTTGCGTCGTTCGCGCTGATCGCGCTGCTGGGTCTCGTCGTCGACTCGGTCCGCGAGACGGTGGGGCTCCTGCTCGGCCGCTGACCCACGGCTACAGTCACAACCCGCGGGCGTGGCGGAACTGGCTATACGCGCCGGGTTTAGGTCCCGGTGGGCTTCGGCCCATGGAGGTTCGACTCCTCTCGCCCGCATCAGAGGTGTGCGAGCGGCGGGTCGACCCGTAGCTGCTTGAATCCGGACATGTCCCAGGTCGAGGAGCTCGGCGGCAACCGCGTCCGCCTCACGGTCGACGTCTCGCCGCACGAGCTGGAGCACGCCGTCGAGCACGCGGCCTCCGACCTCGCGGGCTCCGTCAAGATCCCCGGCTTCCGCAAGGGGAAGGTGCCCCGCCAGGTGCTGCTCGCGAACGTCGGCAAGGACCGGCTCTGGGTGGAGGCCGTCGAGTCGCACATCGGCGGCTGGTTCTGGAACGCCGCGGCGCGCTCGCGGCTCCGTCCCGTCGCCACGCCCGAGTACGACTTCCAGCTGCCCGAGAGCGAGACCGATCCCTGGTCGTTCAGCGCGACGGTCGAGGTGCAGCCGACGCCCGCGATCGTCGACTGGACGACGCTCGAGGTGCCGCGCGCCGAGTCCGTCGTGCCCGAAGAACTGGTCCAGGCGGAGCTGGACGCGCTGCGCGGCTCGATCGCGGAGCTGGTTCCCGCCGACGACCGGCCGGCGGCCGAAGGCGACACCGTCGTCGTCGACCTCTCCGGGGCCGACGGCACCGGCCAGTCGGACACGGTGGTCGAGCTCGGCTCCGGACGGCTCGTGCCGGAGATCGAGAGCGCGCTCGTCGGCGCGAGCGTCGGCGACACGCGCACCGTGCGCTACGACCTCGCGGACGGGGCCGAGACCACCGTCGACGTCACCCTCAAGCACGTCAACGAAAAGGTGCTGCCCGAGCTCGACGACGAGCTCGCGCGCTCGGCCAGCGAGTTCGATACGCTCGCGGATCTCCGCGCCGACATCGAGGGCCGTGTGCGCGCGGCGGTCGACGAGCAGATCGACGCCGCGTTCCGCGCCGCCGCGGTCGACGAGCTCGTACGCGCCTCGAACGTCCAGGGGGCCGGGCCGCTCGTCGAGTCACGCGCCCGAGAGCTTCTGAACGGCTTCGTCCGCTCGCTGGCGAACCGCGGGCTGACGCCCGAGGCGTACTTCCAGGCGACGGGCCAGACACCCGAGCTGCTGACCGCGCAGGTCCGCGCCGAGGCAGCCCAGTCCGTCGCACGCGAGCTGGCGCTCGAGGCGGTCGCCGAGAGGGCCGGGATCGTCGTCTCCGACGACGAGGTGAAGGACCTGATCCGGCAGCAGGCGGCAGCGTCCGGCGACGACCCCGACGAGGTGATCGCCGACATCTGGGCGCACGGCCACCAGGAGTCGCTCCGTGAGGATCTCCGGCTGCGGGCAGCGCTCGACCGTCTCGCGGCCGACGTCAAGCCGATCGCGCCGGAGACGCACGCCGCGCGGGAGGCGATCTGGACGCCCGACAAGGAGAAGCCCGCGGGCGAGACGAAATTGTGGACCCCCGGAAGCGAGGAGAGTCGATGAGCCCCCTGATCCCGATGGTGATCGAGCAGACGTCCCGCGGCGAGCGGTCGTTCGACATCTACTCGCGCCTGCTCAACGAACGGATCATCTTCCTCGGGACGCAGGTGGACGACCAGATCGCGAACCTCATCATCGCGCAGCTGCTCCACCTCGAGTCCGAGGACCCGGACAAGGACATCAACCTCTACATCAACTCGCCGGGCGGCTCGGTGTACTCGGGGCTCGCGATCTACGACACCATCCAGTTCATCAAGCCCGACGTCGCGACCACGTGCGTCGGGATCGCGATGAGCATGGGCGCGCTCCTCCTCGCCGGCGGCGCCGAAGGGAAGCGGACGGCGCTGCCGAACTCGAAGATCCTCATCCATCAGGTATGGGGCGGCTACCAGGGCCAGGCGAGCGACATCGAAATCCATGCGAGAGAGACGATCGCGCTCAAGCGGAAGCTCGAGGAGATCATGTCGCACCACACCGGCAAGGACGTCGAAAGGGTGCGCACGGACATGGACCGCGACTACTTCATGACCGCCGAGGAGGCGACGGAGTACGGGATCATCGACCGGGTGATCATCCACCGCTAACCGAACGGGGGACGCGCGAGCGTCGCGTCCGGGGTAGCCGAACCCGCACAATCGGAGTAAAAGAGGAGACCAGTGGCCCGAGCGAGCGAGGGGAACGAGCAGCTGCTCTGCAGCTTCTGCGGGAAGAGCCAGCGTCAGGTGAAGAAGCTGATCGCGGGCCCCGGCGTCTACATCTGCGACGAGTGCATCGATCTCTGCAACGAGATCATCGACGAGGAGCTCACCGCACCGACGACGCTCGATCTCGACAACCTCCCTCGGCCGCGCGACATCTACTCGGTCCTGAACGACTACGTCGTGTCGCAGGAAGAGGCCAAGCGGATCCTCGCGGTCGCCGTCTACAACCACTACAAGCGCGTCCGCATGGGTCAGACCGACGAGGCGGACGTCGAGCTCCAGAAGTCGAACATCCTCCTGCTCGGCCCGACGGGCTGTGGCAAGACGCTGCTGGCGCAGACGCTCGCGCGCATCCTCAACGTGCCGTTCGCGATCGCCGACGCCACTGCGCTGACCGAGGCGGGCTACGTCGGCGAGGACGTCGAGAACATCCTCTTGAAGCTGATCCAGGCAGCCGACTTCGACATCAAGAAGGCCGAGACTGGGATCATCTACATCGACGAGGTCGACAAGATCGCGCGGAAGGCGGACAACCCGTCGATCACGCGCGACGTCTCGGGCGAGGGCGTCCAGCAGGCGCTCCTCAAGATCCTCGAGGGCACGGTCGCATCGGTGCCCCCGCAGGGCGGGCGCAAGCACCCCCACCAGGAGTTCCTGACGATCGACACGACGAACGTGCTCTTCATCTGCGGCGGCGCGTTCGCGGGCCTCGACAAGATCATCGCGCGGCGGATCGGCAAGAACGCCGTCGGCTTCGGTGCCGAGGTGCGCTCGAAGCACGCCGAGGAGTCGGCCGAGCTGCTCTCGCAGGTGATGCCGGAGGACCTCATGAACTTCGGCCTCATTCCCGAGTTCATCGGCCGGCTGCCGGTCGTCTCGGCGGTGCACCAGCTGCGCCGCGACGACCTCGTCCGGATCCTCACCGAGCCGAAGAACGCCCTCGTCCGGCAGTACCAGCGCTTCTTCGGGTACGACACGATCGAGCTCGTCTTCACCGACGATGCGCTCTGGGAGATCGCGGACCGCGCGCTCGAGCGCGAGACCGGCGCCCGCGGCCTCCGCTCGATCATCGAGGGCGCCCTCCTCGACGTCATGTTCGAGCTGCCCTCGCGCCGCGACGTCTCGAAGTGCGTCATCACGCGCGAGACGATCTCGCGCGGGCTCAAGCCTACCCTCGTCACGCACGGCGTGCCGGACGAGGAGCTCGGCGCGGTCGCCGACGGCACAGCCTGAGCCGCCCCGTGGCGGAGTCGCGCTCGCGCACCTTCACGTGGTCCGACCCGGCCGAGACGGTGGCCGGCCTCACTGCGCTGCCGGGCATCGAGGCGCTGCGTCGCACCATCTCGGGCGACGTGCCGTACCCGCCGATCGCGCATCTCATGGGCATGCGGCTCGTCGAGGTCGAGGCCGGGCGCGTCGTCTGGGAAGCCGTCCCCGGGGAGGAGCACTACAACCCGATCGGCACGGTGCACGCCGGCTTCGCGACGACGCTGCTGGACTCGGCGATGGGCACCGCCTTCGTGTCGACGGCCGAGGCGGGCGCGCGGTGGACGACGCTCGAGTTGAAGGCGAACTTCACGCGGGCGATCACGGCCGAGACCGGCCCTGTGCGGTGCACCGGCACGGTCGTCCATCCCGGCCGGACGGTGGTCACGACGGACGCGCGGTTGGACGACGCCGCGGGCCGGCTCCTCGCCCACGCGACGAGCACGATCCTCGTCCTTGGCGATTAGGGACAGCCGTACACTCCGTCGCCTGATGGAGCCGCTCTACCAGCCTGCAAGCGTCGAGCTCCGCCGGCAGGAGACGTGGGAGGCCGAAGGCCTCTACGCCGCCGGTGCGGGACGCCGCCGCGAAGAATCCTTCGTGATCTGCATCCCGCCGCCCAACGTGACGGGGGAGCTCCACATGGGTCACGCGCTGAACGGCTCGATCCAGGACGTGCTGATCCGCTGGCACCGGATGCGCGGGTTCGACACCCTCTGGCAGCCCGGGTACGACCACGCTGGGATCTCGACGCAGAACGTGATCGAGAAGCAGCTGCTCGCCGAGGGAAGCTCGCGGCAGGAGATCGGGCGCGACGCCTTCCTCGAGCGCACGTGGCGGTGGCTCGACCAGACGGGGCGGAAGATCATGGGGCAGTACCGCCGCCTCGGCGCCTCGCTGGACTACTCGCGCGAGCGGTTCACGATGGACGACGCCTACGTCGAGGCGGTGATGACGTTCTTCGTGCGCCTCTGGGACGCGGGCTGGATCTACCGCGCGAACCGGATCGTCAACTGGTGCCCGTACCACCAGACGGCGATCTCGGACCTCGAGGTCGAGCACGCCGAGATGGACGACACGCTGTCCTTCGTCCGCTACCCGTTCGCCGACAGCGGGGAGGGGGGCGTCCCGGTCGCCACGGTGCGTCCGGCGACGATGCTCGCGGACGTCGCGGTCGCCGTGCATCCGGACGACGCGCGCTACCGGGACGCCGTCGGCCGCGAGGTCGTCGTGCCGGTCGTGGAACGCCGGGTGCCGGTCATCGCCGACGCGCGCGTCGACCCGGAGTTCGGGACGGGTGCGGTCAAGGTGACGCCGGGCCACGACCCGATGGACTTCGAGATCGGCCGGGACCACGGACTCGAGACCCTCACCGTGATCGGGCCGGACGGCAGGATGATCGCTCCGGGGTTCGAGGGTCTCGAACAGGCGGAGGCGGACGCCCGCGTCATCGCATGGGCCGAGGAGCGCGGCCTCGTCGAGCGGCGCGAGCCGTACCGCCACTCGGTCGGCACCTGCGAGCGCTGCCACTCGCGGATCGAGCCGCTCGTCTCGCCCCAGTGGTGGTGCCGCATGGACGGGCTCGCCGCACCGGCGCTCGACGCGCTCCGCGAGCGGCGGGTCCGCTTCCACCCGGAGAGCCAGCACCGCTTCGCGATCGAGTCGCTCGAGCAGGCGCCCGACTGGTGCGTCTCGCGCCAGCTCTGGTGGGGCCATCAGATCCCGATCTGGACGTGCCCCGACGGGCACCTGACGTGCGCGTGGCCGCCGCCGGATGCGTGTGCCGAGTGCGGCTCCGGAGACCTCGAGCGCGACCCCGACGTCCTCGACACGTGGTTCAGCTCGGCCCTCTGGCCGTTCGCGACCCTCGGCTGGCCCGCAGAGACGCCGGAGCTCCGGCGCTTCTATCCGGGCGACGTCAACGTGACCGCGCGCGAGATCATCCGCCTGTGGGAGAACCGGATGATCTTCTCCGGCCTCTTCCTGCTCGGTGAGATCCCGTTCACCGACGTGATCATCACGTCCACGGTGCTCGCCGCGGACGGCCGCAGGATGTCGAAGAGCCTCGGCACCGGCATCGACCCGATGCAGCCCGTCGAGGCGCACGGTGCGGACGCGACGCGCTACGGGCTGCTGAAGATCTCCTCGACCCAGGACGTCCGCTACTCGATCGGCGCGATCGAGGAGGGGCGCAAGCTCGCGAACAAGCTCTGGAACGTCGCGCGCCTGATCCTCCAGCAGGCCGAGGGCGTGACGCCTGCCGCGCGCCCGACGGCGCTCGAGGAGCGCTGGATCCTGGCCCGCCTCGACGCGGCGCGGGACGCGGTCGAGGACGCCTGGGCGAACTTCGACTTCGCTTCCGCGACCGGCGTGCTCTACCACCTCACGTTCGACGACTTCTGCGACTGGTACGCCGAGGCCGTCAAGCCGCGCTTGTACGACGGCGACGAGGACTGCCGCGCCACGGCCCTCGCGGCGCTAGAGACGCTGCTCGCGCTCCTGCATCCGCTGCTGCCGCACGTCACCGAGGAGATCTGGTCGCACCTGCCTTCACGCGCGGCGCCGCTGATCGTCTCGCCGTGGCCCGAGCCGGACGCGACCCATGCAGACGCACACGACGCGCTCGACCGGGTCAAGGAGGCGGCCCAGGTCTTCCGCCGCAGCGGCGTCGCGGTCGAGCTCGGGAGCGCCGAGGAACGGCGGATCTTCGCGGCCGTCGTGCGTCCGGAGCGGCGCCGGGACGGTGGCGACGTCGCGGCCGAGCGCGCCCGCCTCGGCAAGGAGATCGCGCGCGCCGAGGGCATGCTCGCGAACGAGCGGTTCGTCGCCAACGCGCCGCCCGACGTCGTCGAGGGCGAGCGCGCGAAGCTCGAGCGCTACCGGCGCGAGCTCGAGCTGCTCGGCGCGTAGGCGCCCATGTCGGCGCTCGCCTGGCTCGAGGGCCTCTCGCCGTGGCCGCGTGGCGGATTCGGCACCGCCCGGATGCGCGAGCTCCTCGATGCGCTCGGGAACCCACAGGCGGGTCTCCCCGCCGTGCACGTCGTCGGGACGAACGGCAAGTCGACGACGACGAGGATGGTCGAGGAGCTCCTACGCGCCGCCGGTCTGCGTGTCGGCGCCTACCTCTCGCCCCATGTGCGCTCGTGGGCCGAGCGCGTGCGCGTCGACGGCGCCGAAGCGGCACTGGCGGCGCCGCTCACGGCGGTTCGGCCGCCCGCGGAGCGGCTCGAGGCGACCCAGTTCGAGGTGCTGACCGCGGCGGCGTTCGTCGCGTTCCGCGAGGCGCGCGTCGAGGCCGCGGTCGTGGAGGCCGGGCTCGGCGGGCGGCACGACGCGACGAACGTGCTCGACGCGACGCGTGTCGTCGTCCTCACGAACGTCTCGCTGGAGCACACGGACGTCCTCGGCTCGACCCGCGAGGCGATCGCGGCAGAGAAGCTCGCGGTCCTCCACGCGGGGTGCACGGTGGTGCTCGGGGAGCCGGAGTGGGAGCCGCTCGCCCGGACGGCCGGCGCCGAGAGGGTGCTCGTCCGGACGGGTGGCTCGGCCGACCTCGCTCTCGCCGCCGCCGAGGCGTTCCTCGGCCGTGCGGCCGACCCGGCGGCTCTCGAGCGCGTCGTGCTCCCGGGGCGCCTCGAGCGCCGCGACGGGGAGATCCGCGACGGGGCGCACAACGCCGAGGGCGTCCGGTGGCTCCTGGAGCATCTGCCTGCGGACGACTACACGATCATGGCCTCGATCCTCGCCGACAAGGACGTCGAGGGGATGCTCGCCGGGCTGGCGGCGCTCGGCCGGCGGTTCGTGGCGTGCCGCTCCTCGAACGACCGTGCGCTCTCGGCGGACGAGCTCGCCCGACGCGCGCGGCCGTTCTTCCCGATCGTCGAGGCGGAGCCGAATCCGCACGAGGCGCTCGTGGTCGCGCACGCACTCGGCGAGCCCGTGCTGGTCACGGGCTCGCTCTACCTCCTGGCCGACCTCGAAGCGCCGGTGTGACGAGCGTGCGAGAGCGCCTCACCGTGTTCACGTTCGCCCTCGTCCTGCTGGCTGCGATCGTGGGAACCGCGTTTGCCCTCGGGTATATCCTCGGCAAGCTCCTCCTCTGATGATCGTCGCCGCGGACAGCTTCTTCGACTCGAGCACCTGGAGCGTGCTGCGCAATCTCGCGCTGTTCCTCGTGCTCGTCTTCTGGGCCGCGACGGTCTACTGGGTCTACAAGGACGCCCGACGTCGCATCGAGGATCCCTGGCTGGTCGGGATGGCGACGCTCCTCGGAGCCGTCCCGCCGTTCCTCGGCCCGCTCATCTACATGCTGTTCCGGCCGCCCGAGTACCTGGACGACGTGCGCGAGCGCGAGCTCGAGATGGCGGCGATCGAGGAGCAGCTCGCGGAGCGCGACCTGCGGTGCCCCGTCTGCCGCGGCGCCGTCGACCCGTCCTACCTCGTCTGCCCCGTCTGCACCACGCGGCTCAAGCAGGCGTGCGAGGAGTGCGGCGCGCCGCTCGACCCGATCTGGCAGGTCTGCCCGTACTGCACGACGCCGGTGCCGCCCGGGGTCGTGACGGGCGAGGAGGTCCTGCAGCCGGTTCGCGTGCGGCGCTCGCGCCGCGCGGACTAGCGCCGCCGACTACACTCGGCGGCCGCATGGCGGTCGAGACGACACTCGTGCTCGTGAAGCCGGACGGCGTCCGGCGCGGCCTGAGCGGCGAGATCGTCGCGCGCTTCGAGCGCCGCGGCTACGACCTCCGCGCCGCGCGGCTCCTGAGGGTCTCGAAGCCGCTCGCGCGCGAGCACTACGCCGAGCACCGCGGGAAGCCGTTCTTCGGCGAGCTCGTCGACTTCATCACGTCCGGGCCCGTACTCGCCCTCGCCGTGCGGGGCGAGGACGCGATCGCCGGCGTCCGCGGCCTCATGGGCGCGACGAACCCCGCCGACTCGGCGCCCGGGACGATTCGCGGCGACTTCGCGACACTGCTCTCGGAGAACGTGGTGCACGGCTCCGACTCGACCGCGAGCGCCCGCCGAGAGCTGAAGCTGTTCTTCCCCGACGGCCTGCTTTGAGGTGGGGGGAACCGCATGGTTCCCCCAACGGCCCCTCCTTCACCGGCGCTCAGCGGCGAGCCGTGCCCGGCCGGCCGAGCCGGCCTCCGGCCGCGGACGTGTGGCGGCCTTGCCGGCGCTCCCTGGGCTCGCGCGTACGATCGGGCGCATGAGCGGGATCTCTGAAGACGCGCGACGCAACCGCGAGGACTGGACGCGGGCGAACGCGGAGCACACGGACGCCGAGGCGAGTCAGGCGTGGGCTCGCGAGGAGATCACCTGGGGGGTGTTCGGCGTCCCGGAGGCGTCGATCGACACCCTGGGCGGGGTCGACGGTCTCGACGTCGTCGAGCTTGGTTGCGGGACGGCCTACGTGTCGGCCTGGCTCGCGCGACGCGGCGCACGCCCGGTCGGCGTCGACGTCACGCCCGCGCAGCTCGCAACCGCCCGTCGCTGCCAGGTGGAGTTCGGACTCGAGTTCCCCCTCGTCGAGGCCAGCGCCGAAGACGTCCCGCTGCCCTCGGGGACCTTCGATCTCGCCGTCTCCGAGTACGGCGCCAGCATCTGGTGCGATCCGCACCGCTGGCTGCCCGAGGCGTACCGCCTGCTCCGCCCGGGCGGGCGGCTCTGGTTCCTGCGCAACTCGACGCTCTCGATGCTGTGCGCCCCGGACGAGGAGGGGCCGCCCGGCGAGACGCTGCTGCGCCCGCAGCGCGGCCTCGCGCGGATGGAGTGGCCGGGCGAGACCGGCGTCGAATGGCAGCTGCCCCACGGGGAGCTCTTCCGTCTCCTCCGCCGGAGCGGCTTCGACGTCATCGATCTCGTCGAGCTCTACGCACCCGACGAGGCGACCGATCACGAGTACTACGCGGCGTTCTCGGCCGAGTGGGCGCGAAAGTGGCCGGCCGAGGAGATCTGGGTCGCCGCGAAGCCGCGGTGACGGCGCCCCTCGTCCTCGCGTCGACGTCGCCGCAGCGGTCGGCCATCCTCGCGCAGCTCGGTATTCCCTTCGAGGCGGTCGCGCCGTCCTACGAGGAGCACGACCCGCCCGACGCCGACCCGGTCGCGCTCGTCCGTGATCATGCGCGCGGCAAGGCCCGCTCCGTCCACGAGCCGGGGCGTGTCACGCTCGGGGTCGACACGACGGTGCACCTCGGCGCGCGCGTCTACGCAAAGCCGCGCGGCGCCGACGACGCGCGGGCGATGCTGCGCGAGCTCGCCGGCCGCACCCACGCTGTGCTCTCGGGCGTCTGCCTCGTCACTCCGGAGCGGGAGCTCGTGGAGCACGCGGAGACGCTCGTCGCCTTCCGAAACCTCGACGAGGCGGCGATCGGGAGCTACGTGGAGAGCGGCGAGTGGCAAGGCCGCGCAGGCGGCTACGCGATCCAGGGGCGCGGCGGCCGCCTCGTCGAGCGGATCGAGGGCGACTACCTGAACGTCGTCGGCCTCCCCGCGGCTCTCCTCCTCGGGCTGCTCGAGGAGAACGCCGCCGCTCTGCTCGCGTGATCGGTCGAAAACGGCTGCAAATCCGGTCGGAGCTACACTCAGCCTTCCCATGGGGATGTTCCGCTCGATGACCGGCTTCGGCGGCCGTGACATGGCCGTCGACCTCGGCACCGCCAACACGCTGGTCTACGTTCGCGGGCGGGGCATCGTCCTCTCCGAGCCGTCGGTCGTCGCGATCGACCAGCGCACGGGGGACGTCCACGCGGTCGGCGTCGAGGCGAAGCGGATGCTCGGGCGCACTCCGGGCTCTATCTCCGCGATCCGGCCGCTCAAGGACGGCGTCATCGCCGACTTCGACGTGACCGAGCAGATGCTCCGGCACTTCATCCAGAAGGTGCACCAGCACCGTTTCGCGCACCCGCGCGTCGTCGTCTGCGTGCCGTCGGGAGTCACCGGGGTGGAGAAGCGCGCCGTCGAGGAGGCGACGCTCTCGGCGGGGGCCCGCCAGGCCTACCTGATCGAGGAGCCGATGGCAGCCGCGATCGGCGCCGGCCTCCCCGTGGCCGAGCCGACCGGGAACATGATCGTGGACATCGGCGGGGGCACCACGGAGGTCGCCGTGATCTCGCTCGGCGGGATCGTCGTCTCGCAGTCGCTCCGCGTCGGAGGCGACGAGATGGACGAGGCGATCGTCAACCACATCAAGAAGGACTACAAGCTGCTCGTCGGCCAGCAGACCGCCGAGGAGATCAAGCTCGAGGTCGGCTCCGCGCACCCGATGGCCGAGGAGGTCCAGGCGGAGGTGCGCGGCCGAGACATGCTCACCGGGTTGCCGAAGACGGTGATCATCACGTCGGAGGAGATCCGGCGGGCGCTCGACGAGCCGGTCTCCCAGATCGTCGACGCGATCAAGTCGACGCTCGACAAGACGCCTCCCGAGCTCGCCGCCGACATCATGGACCGGGGCATCGTCCTCGCCGGCGGCGGAGCGCTGCTCCAGGGGCTCGACGAGCGGCTCCGGCACGAGACCCAGATGCCGGTTCACCTCGCAGAGAGCCCGCTCACGTGCGTCGCCGTCGGCTCCGGCCGCAGCCTCGAGGAGTTCGAGGCGATCCACCGGTCGAACCGGGCGCGCGCGAGAAGGAACGGCAACCGCCGCTGACGACGCCGGGTTCGGCTGCTGCCGAATCCTCCTTGGCGGGCGGTACAGTTCTCCGGTGCCCCGGAACCGCACCGCACGGACGGCGGTGCTGGGCGTCAGCGTCCGGCGCCCCGCCGAAGGCAAGCCCTCGACACGAACCACCGCCGCCGCCCGGCGCAGGCTCGTCGTGGGAGGGCTCGTCGTCCTCTCCCTCGTGCTCGTCACGATCTCCTTCCGTGAGGACGGCGACGGGCCCGTCGCCAGCACCCAGAACGCGGCGGCCGCCGTGCTGCGTCCGTTCCAGGTGGCCGCCGACCGGGTTGCCGAGCCGTTTCGCGACGCGTACCGGTGGGCCGACGGCCTGTTCGGCGCGCGCTCCGACGCGGCTCGCCTCGAGAAGGAGAACGAGACGCTGCGCCAGCAGGTCGTCGAGAGCCGCCTCGCGGAGCGCGAGAACGAGCGCCTGCGCCGGCTGCTCGGCTACCTGAACGGCCCGCGCTTCCCCGAGGGCTACCGCGGCCTCGCCACGGCGGTGCTCGCGCGGCCGGCCGGGGCGTACGCGCAGTCGATCGTGATCGCCGCGGGGCGGAACGACGGCGTGCGCGTCGACGACCCTGTCGTGACGCAGGACGGACTGGTCGGCAAGGTGAGCAGGACGAGCTCCCGCACTGCGCGCGTGACGCTCTTGACCGACGACCAGAGCGCCGCGTCGGCGCTCGATGTCGAGACGGACGCCTTCGGGATCGTGCGCCCGGGCAACGGCCCGCGGGCGCCGCTCCGCCTCGACCGGGTCCCGAAGGAAGCTCGCGTTCGCCCCGGCGACACGATCGTCACGTCGGGCTGGAGCTCGCCGCGGCTGTCGTCGCTGTACCCGCGAGGGATCCGCATCGGACGCGTGACGAGCGTGGGGCGGACGGACACCGACCTGTACACCCAGGTCCAGGTGACGCCGTTCGCCGACCTCTCCGCGCTCGAGTCCGTCCTCGTGCTGATCCCCAAGGAGCGGGAAACGTCCTGAGCGCGGGTCTTCGCATCGGGGTACTCGTGCTCGTCGCCGCGGTGGTGCAGGTGACGGTGCTCACCGGTATCCGCGTGCTCGGCGCGGAGCCCGACCTCCTGCTCGTCACGATCGTCTGCGTGGCGCTCGTCGCGGGCTCCCTCCCCGGCGCGATCGCCGGGTTCGCCGGCGGGCTGGCCGTCGACGTGATGACGCTCGGCACGCTCGGCACGACCTCGATCCTGCTCACCCTCGCCGGCTACTGGGCCGGACGGTACGGCGAGACTACGGGCCGCGGCCGCTCATACGCGCCGCCGCTCGCCGCGTTCGCGATCTCGCTGCTCGCTGGGATCGGCGGGGTCACGCTCCACTTCCTCATCGGGCAGCCGGTCTCCGCACGGGAGGCGCTCGTCGTCGCGGCGCCGAGCGCCGTGCTCGCGGCAGTGCTCGCCCTGGGCGTCCACCCCGTCTGCCGGGCGTTCGTCGGGGCGCCCGACGCACTCGACGGCGCACGGCAGGTGGAGCTCGTATGAGCTCGCACGCGCCGTACGGCGAGCCGCGCGCGACGTCCACACGGTTCCTGCCGCCCGACCCCAGCGTGGAGGCGCCCTACCGCCTCACCCCGGGGCTCGCCTTCCGCGTCGGGATCCTCGGGATCGTCGCGCTCGCCGTCTTCGCGGTCCTCTTCTTCCGGCTCTGGTCGCTCCAGGTGCTCTCGGGCGACACGTATCTCGCCGAGGCGCAGGGCAACCAGCTCCGCACGATCAGGATCGAGGCCCCGCGTGGGACGATCCTCGACCGGCACGGCCGCATGATCGTCGACAACGTCGCCGGGACAGCCGTCAAGCTGTGGGTCGGCGACCTGCCCGCGAATCGCCGCTACGCGGTGATCAAGCGTCTCGCGGGCGTTCTCCGCGTCTCGCCGCTCGCGCTCGCGAAGGAGGTCGACGAGCGCGTCGCGGACCCGATCAACCCGATCACCGTGAAGACCGCCGTGGGTGAGGACCAGGTCGCCTACCTCTACGAGCACCAGTCGGAATTCCCGGGCGTCCAGATCCAGCAGACGTACCTTCGGCACTATCCGTACCAGTCGCTCGCGGCGCAGGTGCTGGGCTACGTCGGCGAGGTCTCCCAGAGCGACCTCGATCGTCGCCCGAAGCTCTACAAGCCGGGCGACAAGGTCGGCAAGGCGGGCGTGGAGGCGAAGCTCGACGAGTTCCTCCGCGGCGACGCCGGCAAGGCGCAGATCCGTGTCGACTCGATGGGCCGCCCGCAGGGGCCCCTCGAGCCCCGACGTGAGGCGCGCCCGGGGAGCGCCGTCCGCCTGACCATCGACATCGGCCTTCAGCGCGCCGCGGAGCGGGCGCTGCGGTTCGGGATCGAGACGGCGCACGCGAGCAAGTCGTGGAATGCCGACGGCGGCGCGCTCGTCGCGCTCGACCCGGTCGACGGCGCCGTGCTCGCGATGGCCTCGACACCGACGTACAAGCCGTCGGTGTACGTCGGCCGTGTCGACCCGAAGAAGCTCCAGCCGCTCCTGAACGACAAGGCGGCGAAGGCGGCCAACTATCCCGGGATCAACCGCGTCACGAGCGGCGCCTATCCGCCGGGCTCGACCTGGAAGCCGGTGACGGCCCTCGCCGCCATGCAGGAGCACATGCTCGAGCCGTACCAGTCGCTGCAGTGCACACCGAGCGCGACCTACGGCCTCGACAAGCAGGTCTTCAAGAACTGGGACCCCTACGTCAACCAGCCGATGACGCTCCCCGAGGCGCTCGCGCGGTCGTGCGACACCTACTTCTACCAGCTCGGCTACCAGTTCTATCTCGAGGGCGACAAGGGTCGGACGCGCATGCAGCAGTGGGCCCGGAAGTTCGGGTTCGGCGTGCCGACGGGCTTCGACCTTGGCGGGGAGCAGGCAGGGCTCGTCCCGACCCCGGCGTGGCGGAAGAAGACGTTCTCGAGTGACTGGGACCGGGCGTGGAACCCGGGCAACTCGATCCAGCTCGCGATCGGGCAGCAGGACGTCCAGGTCACGCCGCTGCAGATGGCGCGCTTCTACGCGATGATCGCGAACGGCGGCAACCTCGTGACGCCCTACGTCGTCTCGCAGGTCGAGACGGCGGCGCCCAACGGCCAGTCGCCCGTCGTCCAGCGCCGCTTCACGCCGGACCCGCCCGTCGCGGCGGGCGTCGACCCGGCAGCGCTCCAGGTGATCCGCGACGGCCTCTACTCGGCGACGCATTCCTCGTACGGCACGTCGTCCGGCGTGTTCTCGAGCTTCCCCGTCCCGATCGCCGGCAAGACGGGCACGGCGGAGAAGGTCGTCCAGATCGCGGGCTACCCGGCGGGGCACCTCGAGGACCAGTCGTGGTGGTGCGGCTACGGGCCGGCGCAGACGGACGTCGCACGCATCGTCGTCTGCGCCGTGATCGAGAACGGCGGGCACGGCTCGACGGCGGCGGCACCCGCGGCGCTCCGTGTGTTCGAGAAGTTCTTCGGCGTCAAGGGCGGCTCGCAGACACTGGTGAACACCGACTGATGATCGTCGACGCCGGACGCCAGAGGATCCCGCTCCGCCGCGACACGGTCGACCTCGCCGCGCTCGTCCGCCGGCTCGACGTCGTTCTGCTCCTCGCCGCGGGTGCGCTCGTCGGCTACGGGTTGTGGGCCGTGGCCGGCATCACGCGGTTCGACATCCCAGGCGACCCGAACTACTTCGTCGTGCGCCAGGCGATGGCCGCGGCCGTCGGAGGGGCGGGTCTCGTCGTCGCAGCCATGATCCCGACGTCGTTCTACCGCCGACGCTGGCGGGCGATCTACGTCGGCGCGATCGGCCTGATGGTCTTCGTCTTCGTCTTCGCCGAGGCCGTGCGCGGCTCGAAGCGGTGGATCGACATCGGGCCGATCCAGTTCCAGCCGTCGGAGTTCGGCAAGGTGCTGTTCGTCCTCGCGATCGCCGGGTTCCTCGTCGAGCGCCAACGCGAGCTCGGTCGGTTAACGACGGTCGCGACCGCGATCGCGCTCGGCGTCGCCCCGATGCTGCTCGTGTTCCTACAGCCGGACCTGGGCACGGCGCTGGTCTACGTGGCCGCCCTCGCCGCGGTGCTCTTCGTCGCGGGGGTGCGGTGGCTGCACCTGGCGCTGCTCGGCGGTCTGGCGGTGACGCTGGCCCTGGGCGTGCTGTGGTTCCTCCCCGCGTCCGGGATCGAGGTGCTCAAGCCGTACCAGACCGCCCGCCTGACGGGTTTTGCCAACCCGGACGCCGACCCGAGCGGGCTCACCTACAACGTCAAGCAGTCGATCACCGCTGTCGGCTCCGGTGGGCTCGACGGGCGCGGCGTGAGCGCGGCGAGCCAGACGCGCTTCGACTACCTCCCCGAGCACGCGACCGACTTCGTCTTCGCCTCGTTCTCGGAGCAGCGGGGCTTCTTCGGGACCGCGATCCTCCTCCTGCTCTACCTGCTGGTCGTCTGGCGCGGCCTGCGGGTCGTCACCGTGGCCGGCGACCTCTACGGCGCCGTCGTGGCGGGAGGCGTCGTGTTCGCGTTCCTCTTCCAGGTGTTCGTCAACGTCGGCATGACGATGGGCATCGCGCCCGTGACCGGGATCCCATTGCCGTTCGTCACGGTCGGCGGCTCGTCGATGGTCGCGAACCTCGTGGCGATCGGGATCCTCCAGGGCATCCACATCCGCGGCCGGACGGGCGACCTCTTCCGGTGAGCGCCCTCGGGCTCGGGCCGCGCGACGTCGTCTCGCTCGCACGGCACGCGAGGGACGTCGCCCCCAGGGGGCCGATCCTCGTGACAGGCGTTCTCACCGAGCAGCTCGCGCGCGAGCTCGCGGCCGGTGGCGACCCGACCCTCGTCGAGACGCGCGGCGATCCGGGCCACGCCGCAGCGCTCGTCTGCGTCGTCGCCGGCGCTGCGACCGCCGCGGACGAGGAGGCGCTCCGTGCGGCGACCCGCGCCCTCGTTCCCGTCGTCGCGATCCAGACGGGCCCCGCGCCGGTGCGCCTTCCGTACGTGCTCGCGACAGACGTCGTCGAGTGCGAGCCGGGGAAGGGCTTCCCGGTCGCCGACATCGCGGACACCCTGGCCGGCGCGCTCGGTCGCGACGGCGCGGCGCTCGCCGGACGGCTCCCCGTCCTCCGCGAGGCCGTCGAGCGCCGCCGGGCAGCGGCCGGCGCCCTGGCCGCGGGCACGCTCGCCTTCGCGACGGATCCGGCACCGAGGCTCCCGGCACTGGCGCTCGCGCAGACGCGCATGCTCTCCGAGCTCGACACCGCCCGCGGGCGAGCTGCGCCCCGTGAAGCGGCCGAGACCGCGCAGGCGGTGGGCCCGCCGCTCGTGGCGGCGCTCGCGACCGGGCTCGTTGCTCGCACGCTCGTGCGGCGCCTGCCGATCCGCAACCGCGTGCTCGACGGCCTCGTCGCGGCCGGTGTCACCTACGGACTGGCCAGGGCGTTCCGGCTCGTCCGGAGCCGGTGACGGCACGCCGAGCGGCTCCGTCCGGTCCGGGTCCTACCATCGCTGACCATCACGGTCCCAGTGACGGGGAGGTCGGCGGTGCCGGACACGGAGCTCGCGGAGGAACTGCTGCAGATCGAAGAGGCAGACGCCTGGTTCGAGTACCTCGAATCGACCCGGGCGCAGGGCGACGGGCGCTACCAGGAGCTCGAGCCGTGGGCCTGGGCGCGCCTCACCCAGCGCCTGAGAGCCGTTCGCGCGCGCCGCGCGCGGCTGCGGCCAGCTGCCGCCTGAACGTCGACGGCGCGACGCGGTCGAGTCGCGGCGGAGCCGCTGCTAGCCTTGCAGCAGGCTCATGGCCACTGATTTGGACAGCCCACGCTGCGCGAGGCGCTCCGCTCCGGCGGGCGTGCGCCCGCGCGCGCTGACACGAGGAGACACGAGGATTGCCTTGGTTCCGGTTTCGACGACGCAAGGACGACCAGGCGGCGAGCAGCGCCGCAACGGCAGTGGAGGAGGCACCGGCTCCGCCTGAGGAGCAGGTCGCCGAACCACCGGACGACAGTGACACCGACGGCGCGGCTGCGACCGACGGGACGGCGGCTCCCAAGCGTCGACGGCGAGGGTCGAGGGGAGGCCGCGGCCGCCGCAAACCCGGGACGGCCGACGGCGCGGCACCGGCCGACACGCCCGTCGAGGAGCCTGCGCCGACGCGGAAGGCCGCGCCTGCCGACCGCACCGACCGCACCGACCGCTCGGGGCGTGGCCGCTCGGGCCAGCGCTCGAGCGGACGCGAGCGGAGGCGCCAGCCGGCGCGCCGGGCACCGCTTCCCGAGGCGAAGCGCGAGCTCCTGATCTCCGTCGACGTCGGTGAGCAGCGCGTCGCGCTGCTCGAGGACGACCGCGTGACCGAGGTGTACCTCGAGCGGCCCGAGCGGCGCTCGATCACGGGGAACATCTATCTCGGCACCGTCGACAACGTGCTCCCGGGCATGGAGGCGGCGTTCGTCGAGATCGGGCTCGAGAAGAACGGCTTCCTGTTCGTCGACGAGATCGTCGTGCCCGAGCTCGAGGGCAAGCGGCACGGCAAGAAGATCACCGACCTGATCCAGCGCGGACAGCAGATCCTCGTCCAGGCCGTGAAGGACCCGATGAAGACGAAGGGCGCGCGGCTCACGACCGAGATCTCGCTCCCCGGACGGTTCCTCGTCTACGTGCCGAACGGAGAGGGCTTGGGCGTCTCCCGGCGCCTCGAGGACTCCGAGCGCACGCGCCTGAAGGACATCCTCAAGAAGATCGCGCCGCCGACGGGCGGCGTCATCGTCCGCACCGCGGCCGAGGGAGCCTCCGCCGAGGACATCGAGCGTGACCTCGTCTTCCTCGAGCGCCTCTGGAAGACGATCCAGGCGCGCGCCAAGGTGGCCACGGGACACGAGCTCGTCTACCAGGAGGCCGAGCTGCCCCTCCGCATCGTCCGCGACCTCTTCGCCGGCGACTTCCTCGCGGCGCACGTCGACAACGAGCGGACGTACAAGCGCATCGTCGGCTACCTCAAGAAGACCTCACCCCACATGGTGGAGCGGGTCCACCGGACGAAGGAGAAGGAACCGCTCTTCGAGCGCTTCGGCGTCGAGAAGGAGATCGCGTCGACGCTCGACCGGCGCGTCGACCTCCCCTCGGGCGGGTACCTCATCTTCGACTACGCCGAGGCGTTCACGGTAGTCGACGTCAACACCGGGAGCTTCGTCGGCTCGCGGTCGAAGAGCTCGACGCAGCGGCTCGAGGACACGATCGTCAAGAACAACCTCGAGGCCGTGAAGGAGGTCGTCCGCCAGCTCCGGCTGCGCGACATCGGCGGGATCGTCGTCATCGACTTCATCGACATGGCGAACCCGAAGAACCGCCAGGCCGTCGAGGACGCGTTCCGGACGGAGCTCGAGCGCGACCGGACGAAGACCTACGTCGTCGAGATCTCGCCGCTCGGGCTCGTCGAGATGACCCGCCAGAAGGTCACCGAGGGGCCGCGCGAGGTCATGACCCGGAAGTGCCCCACGTGCGCGGGCGACGGCATCGTCGTCTCGGAGGCGACCGTCGCGATCCAGGTCGAGCGCCGCCTCAAGGCGCTGGCGGCGGCCGGCGCGGGCTCGCGCGTCCAGGCCTACCGGATCGCCGTGCATCCGAGGACGCTCGCGCTGCTCGCCGGCGCGGGCGGCGAGCGCCTCGCAGCGCTGGAGGATGCGACGCGCCGGCGGTTCTTCCTCGTTCCGGCCGAGGGACATGCCCACCTCGACCATTTCGACGTGCTCGCGGAGGGCCGCCGCGACGACCTGGCGCCGTCGTCGCCGGTCGCCGAGGGAAGCGAGCTGGACGTCAAGCTCGTCGAGCTCGCGCGGCACGACGCGACCGCCGCGGTCGGCAAGGCGGACGGCTTCGACGTCGTCGTCGCCGACGCGGCGAAGCTCGTCGGCAAGAAGGCGAAGGTCTCGGTCGGTCGGGTTCTCGAAGGGCAGGCGTTCGCGACCCTCGTCGCCGCGGAGCCCGGCGCCGCGCCGATCACGTTCGAGAGCGAGGCCGAGAAGCCGACACGCGCGCCCGCCCGCAGGAAGACCGACGACGCCGTGAGCGTGCCGGCGCCCGAGGAGTCCGTGGCGCCGGAGCAGCGCGTGGCCCCCGAGGACGAGCTCGAAGGGGTGGCGGAGGAGCCGGACGGTGCCGACGCGCAGGCCGGGGAGACGCCGGCGACGCCTGCGAAGAAGCGGACGCGGCGGGGCTCGCGCGGTGGCAAGCGCCGGAAGAAGCCGGCGACGTCCGCGGAGGACGGAGCCGACACGGAGGCCGACACCGAGACGGGCGCGGACGTCGATCCGCACCTCGCGTCCCGACCCGAGGCCGAGGAGGGCGTGGAGCCGGAGCGCGCTCCCGCGAAGCCGAAGCCTCGGACGCGCAAGCCGAAGATTCACGTTCCGGAGGCAAACGAAGCCGGCGTCGCCGAGGCTGACGTCTCCGAAGAGCCGGCGACGGACGCCGTCGGCGAAGCGGTCGCCGACACCGCCGCCGCGGCAGAGCCGGTGGACGGCGCCGACGCTCGTGCCGCCGACCATGCCCCCGCCGACGGGGCCCCTCGCAAGCGCACCCGGCGTGGGTCTCGCGGCGGCAAGAACCGGCGCAAGCGCGCGGCGCAGAACGGTGACGGCGAGGCGACTTCGGAGCGGGACGACGCGGGAGAACCGCAGGCCGAAGCGGCCGCCGCCTTCCCGGCCGGGTCTCCGTCCGAGCCCGGGAACGGGGACGGCTACGTGCCCATGTCGGAGTGGATCGAGGACTTCGACCGCCGGACGTGAACCGGCTTCCGGGCCCGATCTCCGCTACAATCCGGCGTCTCGCGGGCGCTGCCCGCGATTTCCTCGTCAGAAGGCCATGCGCATGAGCTACGCGATCATCTCCGTCGGCGGCAAGCAGTACCGCGTCCGCGAGGGTGAGCGCCTGTTCGTCGACCGCCTCGCGCTCGAGGACGGCGCGTCGTTCACGCCGACGGTGCTCCTCACGGGCGGCGACGGCGAGCCCGACCTCGCACCCGCGGCCGCAGTGGTCTCGGCAAAGGTCCTCGCCCAGGCGAAGGGCCCGAAGATCCGCATCGGCAAGTACAAGAAGCGGACGGGGTACAAGCGCCACACGGGCTTCCGGGCCTCGCTCACGCAGATCCAGATCGAGTCGATCGGAGCAGGCAAGGCGAAGGCGTCACGCTCGTCCGCGAAGTCGGATACGCCTCCTGCCAAGTCCGAGGCGCCCTCGAAGGCCGACACGCCGGCAGGCGTTCCGGAGGGCTACGCCGACCTGACGGTCGCCGAAGTGAAGGCGGCCGTCGGCGGCTGGGATCACGAGGTGCGCGCCGCCGCACTCGAGTACGAGCGCGCGCACGCGAACCGCAAGGGCGCGATCGCCGCGCTCGAGTCCGCGATCTCGGAGGAGGGCGCCTAGATGGCACACAAGAAGGGACTCGGCTCGTCGAAGAACGGCCGCGATTCGGAGAGCAAGCGCCTCGGCGTCAAGATCTTCGCCGGCCAGGAGGTCAAGGCCGGGATGATCATCGTGCGCCAGCGGGGCACGCGGTTCCGGCCGGGCCCCGGCGTCGGCATCGGGCGCGACGACACGCTCTTCGCGCTCCGCGAGGGCGTCGTCGAGTTCCACCGGAGCGGCGAGCGGCGCTCGGTCTCCGTCGCGGGCTCCGCCGAGACGGCCTAGCGGCCGCGAGACGCGGGCCGTCGCGGGCCGGAGCTCCCGTGTTCCACGACCGCGCCCGCATCGTCGTCCGCTCGGGACGCGGCGGCGACGGCGCGCTCAGCTTCCGTCGCGAGAAGTACGTGCCCAGGGGTGGCCCCGACGGCGGCGACGGCGGTCGCGGGGGCGACGTCGCGCTCGTCGCCGATCCGTCGCTGCGCGACCTCTCGGCGCTGCGCGGTCGTCGTGTGTTCGCGGCCGGGCGCGGGGGGAACGGCGGCGGCTCGCGCAGGCACGGCGCGGACGGCGAGTCGGTCGCGCTCGCGGTGCCCATGGGCACGCAGGTGATCGCCGCGGACGGCGGGCTGGTGGCCGACCTCGCGCGGGCCGGTGCCCGGGTCGTCGTTGCGGAGGGTGGCGGCGGAGGACGCGGAAACGCCCGTTTCGCGACGCCGACGAGGCAGACGCCGCGGTTCGCGGAGACCGGCCTTCCCGGCGCGGAGCACGCACTCGAGCTGCTGCTGAAGCTCGTCGTCGACGCCGCCCTCGCGGGGCTGCCGAACGCGGGGAAGTCGTCGCTCCTGCGCCGCCTCTCGAACGCGACGCCGAAGGTGGCCGATTACCCGTTCACGACCCTCGAGCCCGTGCTGGGCACGGTCGTGGCGCCCGACGGCGCGCAGCTGACCGTTGCCGACGTCCCCGGCCTGATCGAGGGCGCGAGCGCCGGTGTCGGGCTCGGCCACGCCTTTCTGGCACACCTCGAGCGGGCACGCTTGCTCGTCCACGTCGTCGACGCCTCGGAGGGCGACGCGGACGCGCGGTTCACGGCAATCGACCGGGAGCTCGCCCTCTACGGCGCCGGGCTCGACGAGCGGCCGCAGCTCGTCGTGCTCAACAAGGCCGACCTCAGCCCCGACCCGGCGCCGTTCGCCCTCGCCGATCCTCGCGTCGTGGGCGTCCACCGTGTGTCGTGCGCGACCGGTGCAGGCATCGACGAGTTGAAGCGCGCGCTCTTCGCGCTCTGTCCGGCGGCGCGCGAGCCGAGCGACGAGGAGCCGTCGCTCCCCGAGTTCCTCGACTACCGCCCGGCGCCGCCGAACCGGCGCGGCTTCCGCGTCCTTCGCACGGACCGCGGCTTCCGCGTGGTCGGCGAGCCGCCCGAAGGAGTCGAGCTCGAGGACGCGCTCCGCGCCGCCGGAGTGCGCCGCGGCGCACTCGTCGAGGTCGGAGACGAGGAGCTGGAGTGGCAACCGTGAACGTCGGCGTCTTCGGCGGCGCGTTCGACCCGCCGCACGTCGGCCACGTCGAGCTCGCGCGGGCCGCAATCGACCACTTCCACCTCGACCGGCTGCTCGTCCGCGTCGTCGAGGACCCGGGCCACAAGGAGGTCGCCACCGCCCCGCAGATCCGGCGCTTCCTCGCGGAGCTCGCGTTCGGCCCGTTCGACGAGGCCGAGGTCTCGCTCGACCGGTTCGCGCGCACGGTCGACTCGCTGGAGGCACTCGCGCTCGACGACCCCGTGTTCCTCCTCGGCGCCGACGAGTTCGCCGACTTTCGCTCCTGGAAGAACCCGGGGCGGGTCCTCGAGCTCGCGCGGCTCGGCGTCGCGACGCGCCCCGGAATCGACCGCGGTCGGCTCGCTGCCGTTCTCGCCGCGCTCGACCGGCCCGGTCGCGTGACGTTCTTCGAGATCGAGCCGCTGCCGGTCTCCTCGTCCGACCTCCGCTCGCGCGTCGCCGAGGGCCGCTCGATCGACGGTCTCGTCCCGCCCTCCGTGAGAGCGGAGATCGAGCGGCTCGGTCTCTACCGGCGCGTTGACCGCCCGGAGGGCGGGGGTATGCTTCGAGGCGACCCGATCGAAGGGACGACGCCCACCTGACCTCTCTCGAGCAAGCACGCCGCATCGCCGCCCTCTGCGAGGAGAAGCTGGCGACGGACGTGGCGATCCTCGACATGCGGTCGGTGTGCGACTACACCGACTACTTCGTGATCGCGACGGGCAAGAACCCGCGTCAGACCAAGGCGATCCACGAGGAGGTGCACGCCGCGCTCAAGCGCGACGCGAAGCTCGTCCCCCGCTCGTCGAGCGGCCTCCCGGAGGCGAGCTGGATCGTCGACGACTACCTCGACGTCGTCCTGCACGTCTTCACGCCCGATACGCGCGAGTACTACCGCCTCGAGGAGCTCTGGGACGACGTCCCGAAGCTCGAGGCCGCCGCGACGGCCTGACGAGAGCCTGCGCTCCAGCTGAGCACTACGCGCGTGGCGAGAACGCCGTTCGCGCGCGGCTACACTTGGCCGTTCACGGGGCCGTAGCTCAGCTGGGAGAGCGTCTGGCTGGCAGCCAGAAGGTCAGGGGTTCGAGCCCCCTCGGCTCCATCGTCTCTGGCGTGGGGGCGGGCCCACGGCCCGCCCCCACGCGTGAGAGCCCGCCTACGCGCCGACGATGGTGATCGTGCGCAACACCTCGGCCGTCGTGGCCGTGTTCGCCGTCACCGTGACGCGGTAGGTGTTCTTCTTCGCCACCGTGAGCTTCGCGACGCGCGGCTTCACGGTGCAGTCGATCCCGAGCGGGGCGGCGCCCTGGCTCACCTGCACGAGCTTGGTCTTGAGGTAGCTGCGGATCGTGTAGCCGACCGTCGCCCCGGCCGGGTTGTTCGCGCAGTACTCGCGCAGGTAGACGGTGATCTTCGGATTCTTCGTGCCGCCCTTCACGGTCATCTTCCCGTTCACCGGGTCGAACGGCGCGGCCGCCTTCCGGAAGGCCGGCTGCCCACGCTTGGGCGCCGCGTCCTGCCGGTAGACGCCGCTCTGCCAGAGGCTGCCTTGCGAGTCCTGCATCACGAACCAGACGAACATCTGGACGCGGGGGTCCTTCGCCGCCAGCGCGATCGCCTGCGGGATGTAGGCCGCCTGCTGGGCCTCGGTGACGCCCTTCGGCTCACCCGGCTTCGTCTCGTTGCCGTACTCCGTGATCCAGATCGGGACGTTCTTGCGCTTGAACGCCGCGTCGAGGTCCTGCTCGAACCGCGGGAAGCTCTTGAGCGTGACGTTCGGATAGCGCACGAGCTGGGTCGGCTTCTGGTTGACGGGGAACGGGTACGGGTGCTGCGCCCATGCGTCGAACTTGACGCCCTTGAGCGCTGCCGCGACGCCTTTCATGAAGGTGGCGGGTGCGACGGTGTCGGTCCCCGCCCGCTTCTTGTCGCGACCGTTCGACGACGTCTCGCCGATCCCGACGAGTGCGCTCCTGTTTCCCGCCTTGATCCCGGTGATCCCCGCGCGTGCGAGCTTCGCATAGTTCGCGGGGCTGACGATCTTGCCCTTGGCGTTGAACTGGGGGACGAGGAACGTCGCGAGGTTCGACTCGTTCCAGATCGTGAAGAAGCGGACGTACGGGTAGCCCGCGTAGCGGCCCGAGTAGCGGGACGCAATCGCACGGGCGAAGTTCTGGAAGTCGGCCAGGTTCTTGGGCATCGCCTGCGGCTTCTGCCCCCCGTTCGCCCAGGACGGAGTCCCCCAGAGCGTGATGAGCACCTCGACGCCGCGCTGCTGTGCGTTCCGGACGAATTCGTCGACGTCGCCGAACTGGTACGCCGGATCGAAGGGGTCGGTCGCCTGGGCGGGCCGCTCCGGCGCGACCTTCGACCAGTCGACGATCGTCCGCAGAATGGACGCGTTGTTCGAACGCGCCCGGTCCAAGGCCTCGAGTCGGGTGTCGTCCCAGCGGAACATGGGGTCGTCCTGGAAGCCGACCCACATGCGGTCGGCACCCGCGGCTGCAGGGACGAGGACGACGGCGGCGAGACACGCGAGGACGAGCAGGCGGACGATGAATCGCACGAGAACCTCCTTGGGCGGGTTCGGGAACGCGGGCACGGTAGCCCCACCGCGTAAGGGTGGTGTGAAGGTGGCGCAATCCGCCCTGTTCGACGCCGTGCGCCGGACGCCTCCCTCGCGGAAGGCCGTCGTCCATGGGTCGATCGCGTACACTCGAACGGCATGGTCTGGGAGGTCGTCTTCATGCTCGTCCTGCTCAAGATCCCCCTCGTCTACCTCTGCATGGTCGTCTGGTGGGCGATCCGGGCGGAGCCCCGGGACGAGCACCCGACGGTCGCGGCGCGCGTGCCGGACACGCCCGTGTCGCCGCCGACGCCGCCCGGCCGCCTGCGCGATCCCCGCGGTGGCGGTGATCGGCGTGCCGACGACCGCCGGGGCCGTCGCCAGCGTGATCCGGCCCGTCCGCAGCCCACGCGCACGGCGGTCCGCTCGTGACGACGCTCGAGGGCCCGCGCTCGGACCGGTCGTCGTCGGCCGACACGATCGGAGGCCTCCTCGCGGTTGCCTCGATCGTGCTCTCCGGGATCGCCATGGGACTCGGGCTGCTGCTCCAGCTCGATGCGCATCCCGCGCGGCTCGCGCCCGTCGCGATCCTGCTCGCGCTCGTCGGCGCGAGGATGAGCTCCCGGTATCAGAGCCTCGCGCTCAAGGCAGCGCTGTTCGCCGGTGTCGCGTGGGTGATCGGGATGACTGTCGCGGTCGTCACCGACGGCCCCCTGCTCTAGACGATCGTTCGTCGAGCCGGCGCGGCCCCGAGCGGCAGCGACCCCCGCTGCTACAACACACGCGATGGGAGCGATCGACCTGACCGGCCCGAACGCCGCCTACGTCGCCCAGCTCCTCGCCGATTACCTCGACGCGCCCGCGAGCGTGCCGCCCGAGTGGCGTACGGTCTTCGAGGCGGAGGGCCACACGGTCGTCGACGTCGGTGGAAACGGCCTTCCCGCAGCAGCACCGGCTGCTCCGCCGCGGGCGGCTGGGGCCGACGACGGTGCGCTCGCTCCCGCCGATGAGGTGCCGGCCGCCGACGCCCCCGACACCGAGCTTCTCGCGGGCGTGGCTGCGGCAATGGCGCTCGTCAAGGCGTATCGGATGCACGGCCACCTCGCGGCGCGGCTCGATCCGCTCGGCTCCGAGCCCATGGGCGACCCGGCGCTCGACGAGACGCGCCTCGTCCCGCCGCTGACAGCCGAGCTGCAGGCGCGGATCCCGGCGAGTCTGCTCCGGCTCTCGGTGCCCGGCGAGACGCTGCTCGACGCGCTTCCGCGCCTCCGCGACGTCTACACCGGCTCGAGCGCGTACGAGATCGAGCACATTTCCGACCACGCCGAGCGCGTCTGGCTGCGCAAGGCGATCGAGTCCGGGCGCTTCCACGCCGCTGTCGAGCCCGAGGAGCGGCTCCGGCTGCTCAGGCGGCTCACGCAGGTTGAGGGCTTCGAGCAGTACCTCCGGCGGTCGTTCCTCGGGCAGAAGCAGTTCTCGCTCGAGGGGCTCGACGTGCTCATCCCGATGCTCGACGAGGCGATCGAGCTCGCGGGCGAGGGCGGCGCGCACGAGGTCGTGCTCGGGATGGCGCATCGCGGCCGCCTGAACGCGCTGGTGCACACGGTCGGGCGCTCGTACGAGTCCGTCCTGCGGGAGTTCGAGGGCGAGCGCTCGTACGACGCGCTCGTCGTCGATCCGGAGGGAGGGAGCGGTGACGTCAAGTACCACCTTCCTGCGTCCGGGACGCGCTCCACGCGCGCGGGCGAGATCGAGGTCACGATAGCCCCGAACCCCAGCCACCTGGAGGCGGTCGACCCCGTGGTCGAGGGCTGGACGCGCGCCGAGCAGACCGACCGCTCGCGCGGCGCGGGCCTCCACGACCCGACCGTGGCGCTGCCGATCCTGATCCACGGCGACGCCGCGTTCGCCGGGCAGGGCGTCGTCGCCGAGACGCTCAACCTGCAGAGCCTCGAGGGCTACTCGACCGGCGGAACGCTCCACGTGATCACGAACAACCAGGTCGCGTTCACGACCGACCCGACCGAGAGCCGTTCCACGCGCTACTCGAGCGACCTCGCCAAGGGTTTCGACATCCCGATCGTCCACGTCAACGCCGACGACCCGGAGGCGGCGCTCGGCGCCGTCCGGCTTGCGCTCGCGTACCGGGCCGAGTTCGGCCACGACTTCGTCATCGACCTCGTGGGCTACCGGCGGTTCGGGCACAACGAGCAGGACGAGGCCGCGTACACGCAGCCGCTGATGGTCGAGCGGATCCACGGGCAACCGACCGTCCGCGAGAGATATGCGTCCCGGCTCGTCGAGGACGGTGTTCTCACCTCCGAGGAGGCCGACGCGATCGTCGACGAGCTCGTCGGGACGCTGAGGGCCGCGCACGACCGCCTGCGGGCGTCGATCGCAGAGCCTCCCGCGCCGCCGCCGGAGCCGCCGCTGCTGACCGGCACCGGGGACGCCGTGGAGACCGCGGTCGCGGCCGACCGCCTGCGGGCCCTCAACGAGGCGCTGCTCCGCGTGCCGGAAGGGTTCGCCGTCAATCCGAAGCTCGCGCGACAGCTCGACCGTCGCCGCGAGACGATCGAGGCGGACGGGATCGACTGGGGCCAGGGAGAGGCCCTCGCGTTCGCGTCGCTGCTCGAGGACGGGATCCCCATCCGCCTGTCCGGCCAGGACACCGAGCGCGGGACGTTCTCGCACCGCCACCTCGTACTGCACGACCCCGAGACCGGCGAGACCGCGACCCCGATCCAGCAGCTCCCAGGAGCGAATGCCTCGTTCGAGGTCTACAACTCGCCGCTCTCCGAGTACGCGGCGCTCGGCTTCGAGTACGGCTACTCCGTCTCGGCCCCCGACGTGCTCGTCCTCTGGGAGGCCCAGTTCGGCGACTTCGTCAACGGCGCGCAGATCGTGATCGACCAGTTCATGGTTGCCGGGCGCTCGAAGTGGAACCAGACGAGCCGCCTCACGCTCCTGCTCCCGCACGGCTACGAGGGCAACGGCCCCGAGCACTCGAGCGCGCGACTCGAGCGGTTCCTCCAGCTCGGGGCGCAGGACAACATCCGCGTCGCCAACTGCACGACCGCGGCCCAGTTCTTCCACCTGCTGCGTCGGCAGGCGCTCGACGCCGTCGCCCGACCGCTCGTCGTGATGACGCCGAAGGGGCTTCTCCGATTGAAGCAGGCGTCGTCGAGTCTCGAGGAGCTTGCCGAGGGGGCGTTTCACCCCGTTCTCGACGACCCGCGGGCAAAGCCCGACGACGTCGAGCGGCTCGTCCTCTGCTCGGGGAAGCTCTACTACGACATCGCCGGGCACGACCTCCACGAGTCGACGAAGGGCGTCGCGGTCGCGCGCCTCGAGCAGCTCTATCCAGTCCCCGTCGAGTCGGTCGAGTCGCTGCTGCGCCGCTATCCGAGGCTCGAGCAGGTCGTGTGGGCACAGGAGGAGCCGCAGAACATGGGCCCCTGGCGGTCGATCAGGCACCGTCTCGAGCAGACGGTCCGCGCGAGCACGGCGCGGGGGCTCCACTACGTCGGGCGCACCTGGAAGGCGAGCCCCAGCGAGGGCTATCCGACCGCCCACCAGGTCGAGCAGGACCGCATCGTGCGGGCTGCGTTCGGCGTCGAGAGCTGAGCGCGTTCACTGGGTGCTGCGCAATTCGCGCCGGGGCCGCGGCTACACTGCGGCGTGGCCCGCGACCCTTCCGAACGACGCAACGGAGACTCGATGGCAGTCGAAACCAGCATCCCCGAGAAGCCCTTCACGCTCGACGACGCGGCCGGCGAGGATCCCTCGTCGCTCGCCCGCGCGATCCAGGAGCACCTCGACCTGAAGCAGCGAAACGCCGGCCTGAACGGCGACATGCCGCTCGACCGGTACTCGGTCGAAGATCCCTTCGAGAACCATCCGCTGTTCAAGTCCGAGGAGCAGGCACGCCTCGAGGAGACGCTCGAGGGCGTCGAGGCCCCCGAGCCGTCACCGGCGCTGCCGTGGCCGGGCGAGGGCGGCGACACCGTCGAGGGGGCCGCGCTCGACGACGGGCTCTGGGGTCGCTCGCGCGACTTCGACTGGGGCGAGTGACAGTCGCGCCCGCCGGCGCGCCTCGGCGCCTGCGGCCCTCCGTATAGGGTCGGCGCCGTGACCTCCGACGAGCGCCTCGACCGCTTCGCCGACCTCGTCGTCAGGACCGGGGCCAACGTCCAGCCGGGGCAGGACGTCGTCCTCATGTACCTCGTCGAGCACGTGCCGATCGCGCGGGCCGTGACGCGGGCCGCACTCGCCGCGGGCGCACGCCGCGTTCTGCCCTACGTGGTCGACCTCCATCTGCGCAAGGCGGCAATCGAGCTCGGCCCGGAGGACGCGCTCGGGCAGAGCCCGGACTACCTGCTCGACTGGGTGCGCTCGTGGCGCGAGACGCGGCCCGCGATCGTCCAGCTCGCGGGTGACGCCGAGCCGGAGCTCTTCGCCGGCCTCGACCCGGTGCTCGTCGGCAAGGCAGAGCCGTCGGACCTGCGGGAGCTCTATCTGCCCCTCGTCACGGGCCGGCTGGTGAACTGGGTGATCGTGCCCGCGCCGAACGAGGGCTGGGCCGCCACCGTGCTCGGGGAGCCCGACGTGGAGCGGCTGTGGGACGCGGTCGCGACGACGATGCGCCTGGACGAGGACGACCCCGTCGCGGCCTGGCGGCTCCATGCCGCGAACCTCCAGACCCGCGCCGACATCCTCAACGAGCGCCGCTTCGACGCCGTCCGCTTCCGCGGGCCCGGCACGGATCTCGTCGTGGGTCTGCTCGAGGCGTCACGCTGGGGGTGTGCGACGTTCACGACGGAGAGCGGCATCGAGCACATCCCGAACCTGCCGACGGAAGAGGTCTTCACCACACCCGACCTGCGGCGCACCGAAGGGGTCGTCCGCTCGACCTATCCGCTCGTCGTGCCCGGGATCGCGGCCCTCGTCGAGGGCCTCGAGCTGACCTTCGCGGACGGAAAGATCGTCGACGTGAAGGCGGAGCGTGACGGCGCGGAGGTCATCCGGACGCAGCTCCAGCGCGACGCCCAGGCACCGTTCCTCGGCGAGATCGCGCTCGTCGACGGCGCCTCGCGCGTCCGGCAGACGGGCCTCGTCTTCCAGAGCACCCTGTTCGACGAGAACGCGAGCTGCCACCTCGCCTACGGGAGCGGGCTGCCGTTCGCGGTCGACGGCGCGGAGGGGCTCGACCGCAAGGCGCTGCTCGACCTCGGCGTCAACGTCTCCGGCGTGCACACGGACTTCATGGTCGGCGGCCCCGACGTCGAGGTCGACGGCCTCGCCGCCGACGGGTCGGCCACCCCGATCATCCGCGACGACGCCTGGCAGCTCCCGGTCGCCTGAGGACGCCCGAACCGAAGCAGAGCGCACCCGCCCCTAGGGCTGACCCGGTCAGACACGGGGGGCGGCACCAGCCGCCGCGAGCGCCGCCGAAGGCGGACGTCAACGCACGCAAGTGACAAAGTGTCACTTGGGTCGCGGGATCCGGGCGCGGTCTGGCCGCGCTCAGGCGACCCTGCGGACGGCGGCGCCCTGGAGCGTCGTCGCCAGGCGGCGGAACGGGCCGTCCGTCACGATCAGCTCGTCGTACGTCCCCGTCTGGGTGATCCGGCCGCGCTCCATGACGAGGATCTCGTCCGCGCGGCGGACGGTCGTCAGCCGGTGCGCGATGATGATCGACGTCCGACCCTCGAGCAGCGTGTCGAATGCGCGCTCGATCAGCACCTCCGTCGGCCGGTCGATGTTCGAGGTCGCCTCGTCGAGAATGAGGATGCGCGGGTCGGCGACGAGAGCGCGCGCGATCGAGATGAGCTGGCGCTCGCCCGCGGAGAGACCCGCCCCGCCCTCGCGCACGACGTGCTCTAGCCCCTCCTCGAACCGGGCGGCGACCCGGTCGACGCCGATTGCACGCGCAGCCGCGACGATCTCGTCGTCCGTGGCGTCAGGGCGCCCGAAGCGGATGTTGTCGGCGATCGTCCCGCTGAAGAGGAACGGGTCCTGGAGCACGACGCCGAGCTGCCGTCGGTACGACCGCAGCCGGACGTCGCGCAGGTCGGTGCCGTCGACGCGGACCGCGCCCGTTCCCGGGTCGTAGAACCGCGCGACGAGCTTCGCGGTCGTCGACTTGCCCCCGCCCGACTCGCCCACGAGCGCGATGCACGCCCCTGCGGGGATCTCGAGGTCGAGCCCGTGGATCACCGGCTCCTCGCCGTACGCGAAGACGACGCCGTCGAGGTCGAGCCGGCCGTCGATCCGGCCGAGGTTGCGGGCTCCGGGCCGGTCGACGATGTCGTGCTCGGCGTCGAGCACGGTCGAGATCTTTCCCATCGCGGCCGTGGCTGCCTGAACCTGCCCATAGAGCTCGGACAGCTCCTGCAGCGGCTGGAAGACGAGGGAGAGCATGCCGACCGCGGCGATCAGCGTCCCGATCTCGAGCGCCCCGCCGTCGATCATCCGCGCGCCCGCGTACAGCACTGCGACCTGGGCGACGACGCCCAGCAGCTCGATTGCGGGAAAGAAGACGGACGAGAGCTTCTGGGCGTAGGTGTTCGCGACGCGGTTCGCCTCGTTGAGCTCCTCGAACTCGCGCTGGAAGGCGCGCTCACGGTTGAACGCCTGGATGACGGCCATTCCCGCGACGGATTCGGCGAGCTGGGCGGTGACCGCTGCGATGCGCGTGCGCACGTCGGAGAACGCCGCATGGGAGCGTCGCTGGAACCAGCGCGTGATGACGATCCCCGGCGGCAGCACGAGGAGCGCCACGAGCCCGAGACGCCAGTCGAGCAGGAACAGCCCCCCGATCGCGGCGACGAGGGTCAGGGTGTTGACGACGAGCGTCGTCAGCCCCTGGTTGAGGACGTCCGAGAGGGCATCGACGTCGCTCGTCAGGCGGGCGATGATCCAGCCCGCCTTCTGCTCGGAGAAGTACCGCAGCGACAGCGACGTGAGGTGCTCGAACAGGTCGCGCCGCAGCTCGAGCACCATGCGCTGGCCGATGCCGGCGAGCATCAGCCAGGTCGCAGTGCCGAGCAGCCACGCGACGACGCCGACGGCGACGTACCCCGCCACGTCGACCGCAAGCCGGTGCTCGTCACCCGCACGGATGCCGTTGTCGATCGCGTCGCCGACGATGTGCCAGCCGACCACGGGAGCGGCCGACGAGACCGCCGCCAGGGCGAGCACGACCGAGAGACGGCGCCGCCGTCCCTCGGTGTAGCGCCAGAGACGCGTCAGGCCCGTCCGTTCCTTCACGCCGCGAGTGCCTCCTCGCCGAAGAGCTCTGCGAACGGGCCGCCGGCAGCGATCAGCTCGTCGGGGAAGCCCTGCTCGACGATCCGGCCGTCGCGCAGCACGACCGCGCGGTCGGCGACGAGCACGGTCGAGAGCCGCTGTCCCGAGATCAGGACGGTCCGGCCGGCGAGCGCGGGCCGCAGGTGCTCGACGAGATGCCGCTCGGTCTCGGTGTCGACGGCCGACATCGGGTCGTCGAGGACGATCACCCTGGAGCCGGCGATCAGCGCGCGCGCCAGCGCGACGCGCTGGCGCTGGCCGCCCGAGAGGTTCACGCCGCGCTCGCCGATGAGGGTGTCGTAGCCGTCGGGGAGGTCGTCGACGAAGTCCGCGACCCCCGCGACCTCGCACGCGTCGAGGACCTCGCTCCAGTCGGCGTCCGGACGGGCCGCGAGCAGGTTGTCCCGCAGCGGGACGGAGAAGAGCACCGGCTTCTGCGTGACGACGGCGACGGCCGCACGGAGCTCGGCCACGGCGACGTCCCGCGCGTCGACGCCGCCGAGCAGCACTCGCCCGGCGGTCGGGTCGTAGAAGCGCGGGAGCAGCTGGAGGAGCGTCGTCTTGCCGGAGCCCGTCGCGCCGCACACCGCGACGATCTCGCCGGGTGCGGCGTCGAGTTCGATCCCGGACAGCACCTCGGCCCCTGTCGCGTACGAGAAGCGCACCCCCTCGAAGCGGACGGGAAGGGGGCCGTCGGGGAGCGGGACGGGGTGGTCGCGCTCGGGCAGCGACTCGATGCCGTCGAGCCACGCGAAGCTTCGAGACGCGGCCGCCGTGGCCCGCTGGCCGAGGTTGATGATCCAGCCGAGCGCCTCCAGGGGCCACACGAGCTGCAGCAGCAGCGTGATGAAGAGCGTGAACTGCCCGATCGTGAGGTTGCCGGCGATCGCCTCTCGCCCGCCGACGAGCAGCACCGCCGCGATGCCGAGCGTGGGGAGGAAGATCAGGCCCGGGAGGTACCGCGCCTCCACGGACGCCTGCCGCATCGTCTCGTGGCGAACCGCCTCGGCGCGGTCGCGGAAGCGGTCGCGGACGTCGTCCTCGCGGCCGAACGCCTGCACCATCTCGATGCCGACGACGACCTCGTCCGACGCCTCGGTGAGGTTGCCCTTCCGGCGCTGCACCTCGCGCGAGATCGGAAAGACGCGGTGGGCGAAGAAGTACGTCAGGACGGCGATCGGCGGCATCGAGACGGCCGCCGTCAGTGCGAGCTGCCAGTTCACCGCCATCAGGACGATCGTCGCGCCGACGAGCATGAGCATGCTCTGGATCGCCTGCACGACTCCCCAGCCGATGAAATAGCGCACGGGATAGATGTCGTTCGTCGCCCGCGAGATGACTTCCCCCGTTGCGTGGCGGTCGTAGAACGCGCGTGGATAGCGCAAGTACGCGTCGTAGAGCTTCGACCGCAGCCGGGCCTCGACCGTGACGCCGATCCGGGCCGTCGCGTACCGCCGCGTGAAGTTGACTCCGAACCGCACCGTCGCGATCGCGACGATCGCGCCGAGGTAGGGCACGAGCAGCGACTGGTCGCTCCCGTCGATCGCGTCGTCGATCGTCCGCTGCACGAGGATCGGGATGGCGAGCGAGAGCCCGGTGAACACGAGCGCGCAGCTGAGGCCGATCGCGACCAGCCGCCACTGCGCCCGCCAGAGGGGGTAGAGGTGCCGGATCGTCGGCCAGAGTGTGAGGTCGGTAGGGTCGATGTCCGTCACGTGGTTCTCTCCCGAACCCGGTGGGCGAGATGTGTCGCGCGAAACGCCCCGTGGGCACGGGGCGGAAGGGCGTCCGAGGGGCGTGCGCCGCCGCCTCGGGCGTAGCAAGCGTAGACGATGCAGATGCGCCTGCACGTACGGTTTTCCGCCCTTTCCATGCGGTATCCGGCGCGTCGCGGGCATCGTGGACAGCATTGCGACGCAAATTCGCACTTGACAGACATCAAAATGATGTCATAGTGTGGTCATGGAGTTGCACATCGATGCGATCAAGCGCGATCTCACGGGCGTCGTGGCGGCGCTCGGCGACGAGGAGGCCGTCGAGCAGTGGCGGCGCCTCGTCGACGCGATCGAGCCAGCCCTCCGGCTGCGGCTGATCGATCTCCTCTCGGAGGCCGCGCTCTCGCTCAACGCGCAGCTCGACGACGGCCACGTCGAGGTTCGGCTCGCCGGACGCGA
>DATAPC010000087.1:0-12739 GCA_036265415.1 Gaiella sp. | reverse complement strand
TAGGCGGGGCGGTCGGTCTGGTAGTCGAGGAAGTACGCGTGCTCGTAGACGTCGAGCGCGACGAGCGGGGTGGCGTTCCACACCGGGAAGGTATTCTGGGCGTCGCCCAGGTAGTTGAAGAGACGACGCTCGTCCCAGTCGTACGCCGTCCATGCCCAGCCGCGCGCCGCGATGCCCGTCGCACGCAGATCGGCCCGCCACGCGTCGACCGACCCGAAGTCGCGGTCGACGAGCGCGCGGAAGGCACCGTGCGGGTCGCCTCCCTCGCCGCCCAGGTGCGCGAAGTAGAGCTCGTGGTTCTTGATCCCGCCGATCGCGAAGGTGAGGTCGACCTTGAGCGAGCGGACACCGGAGTACACCTGGTTCGCACCGCCGAGGTCGACGTCTCCGAGCAGGCCGAGGATCTCGTTCCGCTTCGCCACGTAGCCCTGATAGAGCCGGTAGTGGGCCTCGACCGACGCGCGCGAGATGCCCGAGAGCTGCAGCAGACGCGGGTCGAGGGGGCGGGGCGAGATCTCCTCGGTCGCTGCCATGACGCTCCTCGCTCGACGAGACGGGACCGGCGGCAGCATATCCTTGAGGGCCCAAGCCGACGACCGAAGGAGCGATGGCAATGGCGTACTCCGTCCCCGATCTCGCCTATCCGTTCGACGCGCTCGAGCCGCACATCGATGCGCGCACGATGGAGATCCACCACGACAAGCACCACGGCGCGTACGTCACGAACCTGAACGCCGCGCTCGAGGGAACGGAGTGGATCGACCGCCCAATCGACTCGGTCATCGCGAACCTCGAGATCCTCCCCGAGGACAAGCGCACCGCCGTCCGCAACAACGGCGGCGGCCACGCGAACCACACGCTCTTCTGGGAGATCATGGGGCCGGACGGCGGCGGGGAGCCGTCGGGCGACCTCGCAGCGGCGATCTCCGACACGTTCGGCTCCCTCGACGACCTCAAGGCCCAGGTGAACGACGCCGGCGTCAAGCGATTCGGCTCCGGCTGGAGCTGGCTCGTGTGGGACGGGACGGGTCTGGCCGTGCTCTCCACCCCGAACCAGGACTCGCCCGTGATGGAGGGCAAGACGCCGATCCTCGGCGTTGACGTCTGGGAGCACGCGTACTACCTCAACTACCAGAACCGCCGCCCTGACTACCTGGCGGCCTGGTGGAACGTCGTCGACTGGAACGCCGTCGCCGGCAAGTTCGAGGCGGCGCGTTCGAGCTAGGGCGTCGTCGCGCGGGAGGGGCCGCCGCGCCCCTTTCGCGCGCCGCCGACCGTGTCGGCCGTCGAATCCGGCGCCTCGCGTCATGCGTATTCCATTCGAATGGACGCTGCGGTCGCACTGCGCCTGGACTTGCCGCGGTTCGCGCGAGCGGCGAGCATCGTCGCGATGACGGCGGAGACTCGCACCGACGCCGAACTGATCGCGCTGATCGCCGACGGCGACCGGCGGGCATTCGACGAGCTCCACCGGCGCTACGCTCGCTCCGTGCTCGGCATTGCCCTGCGGCGGATCGGCGACCGCGGCCGCGCGGAGGACGTCACCCAGGACACCTTCGCGAGCGTGTGGCGCTCCGCGAGCCGCTACGACCCCGCGCGTGGCCAGGCCGCGTCGTGGCTGTACACCGTTGCCCGCAACGCGATCGTCGACGGTCTCCGCCGGCGGCCTCCGCCCACCGTCGAGAACCCGCCGGACATTCCGTCGGCCGACCCCGGCCCTCCGGACGCCGCGGAGAGCGAGTGGGTGTCCTGGCGCGTCCACCGCGCCGTCGAATCCTTGCCCGAGCAGGAGCGGACGCTCGTCGAGCTCGCGTACTGGAGCGGTCTTTCGCAGAGTGAGATCGCCGACTACGTCGGCGTCCCGCTCGGAACCGTCAAGACGCGGACGCGGGCCGCGCTGCGTCGGCTCGCCGACGAACTGGAAGACGAGCTTCGATGAGCGACCTCAGAGACATCGTCGGCGACGACCTCGAGCCCGGTGAGCGCGAGCGCCTCGAGCGTGTCCACGCGCTGCTCGAGCGCGCCGGTCCCCCGCCGGAGCTGTCACCTGCGATCGCGGCGGCGCCCGAGCCGCCGGCCGCGCGGATCGTCCCCTTCCCGCGCCGGTACCGCTACACGGCGGTCGCCGCTGCGGCCGTCGCCGCGCTGGCGCTCTTCGGCCTCGGCTATCTGGCCGGTGGCGGCGGCGGACCCGATCCGCTCGAGACGGTCGCGATGAGCGGCTCGGGGGCCGCGAACGCGCAGCTCGATCTGTTCGAGAAGGACGCTGCCGGGAACTGGCCGATGGAGCTCCGCGTGAGCGGCCTGCCGGCGGGCACCTACGAGCTCTGGCTGACTCGTGACGGCAAGCTGGCGGAGCCGTGCGGCGTGTTCGCGGTTGCGGCCGGGGAGACGACCGTTCCCCTCAACGCGCCGTACAAGCTGACGTCGTTCGACGGCTGGGTCGTCGTCCCCTCGGGGGCCAAGGAGCCGGTGCTCACGACCTGACCGGCGGCCGCCGTCGCGTCGTCGTCGTCAGTCGTCGTCGGCGTCTCTCGTTCGAGCCCACGAACGCCCTCTCGGTTCCATTCGCACCGGCGGGAGCGCGAACCCTCGACTCGGGGCATCCGCCCGCACGCCGCGCGCGTCAGATGGTTCAGAAAAACACTGAGCCGGCAAACCCGAAGGCCCGCCGGCTCAGATGGCGAGAATCTAGACGCGCGCAGCCTCGCGCGCAAACGGCCCACGGGACGATTTCCGCAAATTGCGAGTTTTTCGTCCTAGTCGGCGAGCTCGAGGGCCGCTTCGCGGAAGACCTCGGTGTGCCGGTCGACGTCGCGCTCGGTGGTCGCCGGCGACATGAGCGCCATGTTGTGGAACGGCGTCAGGAGGACGCCGCGGTTGAGGGCGTGGAGGTGCATGAAGCGCTCCAGCGCGAAATCGGCGGCCATGTGCGCCTCGGTGCCGTTCCTCGGGCGGTCGGGGCCGAAGAGATACTCGGCCCGGCAGCCCAGCCGGGTGACGTGCCACGGCAGTCCCGCCTCCGTGATCCCGGCTTCGACGCCGGCCGCCCAGCGCTCGGCGAGCGGGATCATCCGCGCGAACGCGTCGTGCGTGAGCACGTTCGCGAGCGTCGCGCGCATCGCGGCGACGGAGAGCGCGTTCGCGGCGAGCGTCCCCCCGACCCCGCCGACGTCGACGTCCTCGAGCGCGATCGACGCTGCCACCTGCTCGGCCGGCTCGTCCGCGAAGCCGTACGCCGCCGCCGGGATTCCGCCCGCGATCGGCTTCCCGATCGTCAGGACGTCGGGCGTCAGCCCGTGTGCGCGCGTGTAGCCGCCGGGGCCGCAGCAGATCGTGTGCGTCTCGTCGATCGCGAGCCACGTGCCGCTGTCCCGCGTGAGCCGGCGAAGCGCGTCGTGGAACCCCGGCTCCGGGTGCACGATGCCGAGGTTCGTCAGCGCCGGCTCGGTGAGGACGAGCGCGACGTCCCCCGGCGCGAGCGCTGCCTCCAGCCCGTCTCTGTCGTTCCACTCGACGACCTTCGTCGTCTCCGCGAGCGGCACGGGAGGCCCGAGGTTGCCGCGCCGAGCGACCACGCGGCCGCCGGAGAGCGTCGCGAACGTCTCGTCGACGGTGCCGTGGTAACAGCCATCGAAGACGAGCACCTTGGGCCGGCCGGTGACGTGGCGCGCGAGCCTGATCGAGAAGCGGTTGGCGTCGGTCGCCGTGAGCGCGAACTGCCAACGGCCGACGCCGAACCGCCGGCTGAGCTCCTCCGCCACCCAGAGCGCGTCGTCCGTCGGCAGCATCGTCGTGATGCCCCGGGCGGACTGCTCGGCGATCGCCCGCAGTGTCGCCGCGGGAGCGTGCCCGCTCATCGCCCCGGTGTCCCCGAGGCAGAAGTCGACGTACTCGTGGCCGTCGACGTCGGTGAAGCGGCTGCCGCGCGCCTCGGCGAAGAACACGGGGAATCCGCCCGGCCACTTCGCCATCCAGTGCATCGGCACGCCGCCGAGGAGGTGACGGCGCGCCTCGGCCGCGAGCTCGCGCGACCGCGGATGCTCACGCGCGAACCGCTCCTCCTCGCGGCGCATGAGCGCCGGCAGCCGCTCGTCCAGACGGCGCGCAGCGCCCGAGATCGTCGTCACGAGCGGCGGATCGAGCGCACGGTCGCCTGCCACGACCCGCGCGGCGCCTCGACGGCGACCACGTCCCCCACTCCCTTGCCCATCAGTGCCGAGCCGAGCGGCGAGTCCGGCGAGACGCCGCCGACCGCCGAGATGGTGACCTCCATGACCTCGCCCTGCTCGTCGGCGATCTCGACGATCGACCCCGGGCCGACGTGGTCGTCGGTGTCGTGGTCGACGACGGTCGCTCCTGCGACTCTCGCGCGGAGCTTGGTGATGCGCGCCTCGAGCAGGCCCTGCTCGTTCTTGGCGGCGTGGTACTCGAAGTTCTCGGAGAGGTCGCCGAACGAGCGCGCCGTCGCAATCGCCTCGATGGCGGCCGCCCTGCGCGGCCCCTCGAGCTCGGCAAGCTCGGCCTCGAGCGCGTCCATCTGCTCCCTGGTCAGGATCTCGCCGGTGTCGCTCACCCGGCTGAGGCTACCCGCCTCCGCTCGTACGTGACGTACGCGACGCCGTCGTCGTCCTCGCGGCCGACCTCGAGCCACTCGGCCCAGTCGACGGGCGGAAAGACGGTGTCGCCTTCGGGCTCGTCGTCGACGAGCGTGAGCTCGAGACGGTCGGTGAGCGGGAGCGCGCCGGCGTAGACCTGCGCTCCTCCGACGACGAACACCTCGTCGTCGATCGCGGCCGCCGCGTCGAGCGCGTCCCGGACTCCGCGCGCGACGAGGACGTCGTGCGAGCCTGGATCCCAATCCGCGTTCCGGGTGACGACGACGGTCGTCCGCCCGGGAAGCGGACGGCCGATCGACTCGTACGTCCTGCGGCCCATCACGAGTACGTGACCCAGCGTCAGCGCCTTGAACCGGCGGAGGTCGTCCGGGAGCCGCCACGGGAGGCCGCCGTCGACGCCGATGACGCCGTTCCGCGCGACGGCGGCGACGATCGTGACCGGCACCCGCTGCCTTCAGACGGCGATCGGCGCCCGGATCGCGGGGTGCGGATCGTAGCCGAGCACCTCGATCGAGTCCATCTCGAACGCGTCGATCGTCCGGCAGTGCGGATCGAGGCGGAGCTCGGGCAGCGGTCGCGGGTCGCGCGTCAGCTGCTCGCGCGCCTGGTCGAGATGGTTCAGGTACAGGTGCGCGTCGCCGAGCGTGTGGACGAAGTCGCCGACCTCGAGATCGACGAGCTGCGCGACCATGTGCGTGAGGAGTGCGTACGAGGCGATGTTGAACGGGACACCGAGGAAGAGGTCGCCCGAGCGCTGGTACAGCTGGCACGAGAGCCGCCCGTCCGCCACGTAGAACTGGAAGAGCGCGTGGCACGGCGCGAGGGCCATCCGCGGCAGGTCGGCGACGTTCCACGCGCTGACGACGTGGCGGCGCGAGTCCGGGTCGTCGCGCAGCTGGTCGATCACGGTGGCGAGCTGGTCGATCCGGCCCCCGTCGGGCGCGGGCCACGAGCGCCACTGCACGCCGTAGATCGGCCCGAGGTCACCGTCCGCGTCGGCCCACTCGTCCCAGATCGTGACGCCGTGCTCGTGGAGCCACTCGACGTCGGAGTCGCCGCGCACGAACCACAGGAGCTCCGCGACGACCGACGGCACGTGCACCTTCTTCGTCGTCACGAGCGGGAAGCCGTCGCGCAGGTCGAAGCGCATCTGGTGGCCGAAGACCGACAGCGTCCCGGTCCCGGTTCTGTCCTCCTTGCGGACGCCCTCGTCGAGCGTGCGGCGGAGGAGGTCGAGGTACTGCTCCACGACGCGATTGTGCCAACGGCGTCGGCGCGTGGCTGCAGCCGGAGGCGAACGAACAGTTGCGAGCGCGACAGCGGGCGTCTTCAGGGATCTGCCCGCCCGCAAGGGCAGGGATCCGAGCGGCACGACGCAGTTGCGGCGGCGAAGCCGACGCCTTCAGGGATCTGCCCCGCCGAAGGCGCGGATCCGAGCGGCACGATTCCGCTTCTGCGGAATCCTGCTCGCGAACCAGGTCAGAACAAGCCGACGATGTTGCCGTGTGGGTCGACGTCGATCGAGAACGCGGCGGGCGTCTTCCCGAGCCCCGGCATCGTCTGCATGTCGCCGCAGAGGGCGACGATCCACCCCGCACCCGTGTACGGCCGCAGGTCGCGGACGGTGACGGTGAACCCAGTCGGCGCGTTGAGCAGCGTCGCGTCGTGCGAGAGCGAGAGGTGCGTCTTCGCCATGCAGATCGGCAGCTGGCCGAGACCCGACGCCTCGAACGCCTTCGCCTTGTCCTTCGCCGTCTTCAGCAGGAAGACCTCGTCGGCGCCGTAGACGTTGGTCGCGATGGCGCGGATCTTCTCTTCGATCGGCGCGTCGTACGGGTAGGCGAAGCGGAACTCGTTCGGCTCGTCCGCAGCCGCGACGACCGCCTCCGCGAGCGCGGTTGCGCCCTTGCCGCCCTGCTCGAAGCCGGTGTTGATCTCTGCCGCGTACGCCCCGTGCTCGAGCGCGAGCCGCCTGACGAGCTCGAGCTCGTCGTTCGTGTCCGTGGGGAACTTGTTGACGGCGACCACCGCGTTCAGCCCGAAGTGCTTGACGATCCCGATGTGCCGCGCGAGGTTGGCGGCGCCGCCCTGGATCTCCGCCATCCCGCCCTCGATGCTCCCGCCGTGGTGCTTGAGCGCTCGAACGGTCGCGACGAGCACCGTGGCGCTCGGCCGGAGACCGCCGATCCGGCACGTGATGTCGAAGAGCTTCTCCATGCCCATGTCCGACGCAAAACCCGATTCGGTGATCAGGTACTCGCCGAGCTTGAGCCCGATGCGGTCGGCGACGAGCGAGTTGTTGCCGTGCGCGATGTTGGCGAACGGCCCGCAGTGGATGAACGCCGGCTGCCCCTCGAGCGTCTGGACGAGGTTCGGCTTGATCGCCTCCTTGAGGAGCACCGTCATCGAGCCCGCACCCTTCAGCTGCTCGGCAGTCACCGGTTCGCCCTCGAACGTCTGCCCGACGGTGATCCGGCCGAGGCGGGCGCGCAGGTCGCCGAGGTCCCGCGCCACGGCGACGAGGGCCATGATCTCGCTCGCGGCCGTGATGTCGAATCCGGTCTGCCTCGGGTACCCGTTCACGCGGCCGCCGAGCGACGTGACGATGTCGCGCAGCGAGCGGTCGTTCATGTCCATGCAGCGGCGCCACGAGATCGTGAGCGGGTCGATGCGCAGCTCGTTGCCGTGCAGCAGGTGCGCGTCGATCAACGCGGACAGCAGGTTGTTGGCAGCGGTGATCGCGTGCAGGTCGCCGGTGAAGTGGAGGTTCAGGTCCTCCATGGGCACGACCTGTGTGTAGCCGCCCCCTGCGGCACCGCCCTTGATCCCGAAGACGGGCCCGAGCGACGCCTCGCGGAGCGCGAGCACCGGGCGGCGCCCGAGCTGCCCGAGCCCCTGCGTGAGCGCGACGGAGGTGGTGGTCTTGCCCTCGCCGGCCGGTGTCGGGGTGATCGCGGTGACGTTGACGATCTTCCCGTCCGGCCGGTCTGCGAGCCGCTCGAGGATGGAGAGGTCGACCTTCGCCTTGTAGCGGCCGTACAGCTCGAGCTCGTCCGGCTCGATGCCCGCCTCGTCGGCGATGTCGGCGATCGGTCGGAGCGTCGCTTCCTGGGCGATCTCGAGGCTCGAGCGCATCGGTCAGTTCCTCCAGAGGACGGGGGCAGCGTGTCGGGCGAGAGATATATCTCAGTGCTGGGCGACGGCGCCGAGGTGCCGTTCGTGGGCGCCCGTCTCGAGGATCTCGCCGATCTGGGCGATCGCGAAGCGGAGCTCGTCGTCCGAGTTGAAGAAATGGGGCCCGAGCCGCAAGCCCGCGTCCGGGCGGAAGTCGCAGAGGATCTGCCGCTCCGCGAGCTCGCGGTGGACGGCGGAAAAGTCGGGAACGTCGACGGTGACCGTGCCGCCGCGACGCCCGGACGAGCGGGGGCTGCGCACCTCGAACCCCGCCTGCTCGGCGAGATCGATCAGGAGCTGCGTCTGACGCAGCGAGTTGGCCCGGATCCGCTCGACGCCGATCTCCTCGATCAGGTCGTAGCCGGCCGTCGCGGCGTAGTGGGCCGGCACGTTCGGGGTGCCCGTGAGGAACCGTGCCGCGCCCGGCGCGTAGCGCATCTCCTCCTCGAAGCCGAACGGCAGCTCGTGGGCCTGCCAACCCGTGAACGTCGGCTCGAGCCGCTCCGCGAGGTCGGGCCGCACGTAGAGCCAGCCGTTACCGGGGCCCCCACAGAGCCACTTGACGGAGCCGCCGACCGCGAAGTCGACACGTAGCGCCGTCACGTCGAGCGGGACGATGCCCGCGGACTGGTAGGCGTCGAGGACGACGTGCGCGCCCGCCTCGTGGGCTCGGCGGACGATCGGCTCGACGTCCTGGATCTCCGCCGTCTTGAACAACACGTGGCTGATGGGGACGAGCAGCGTCCGCTCGTCGATCGCGTCGACGATCTCGTCGTCGTCCTCGCAGACGACGACCTCGAGCCCGGGCTGGGCCTGGTAGAGGTAGCGGACGGACGGGAAGTTGCCGCGCTCGTAGACGACGCGGTTCCGGGCCGGGTCGACCGGGAGGAAGCAGGACAGGACGACCGCCTCCGCGACGGCGACGTTCTGGTGCATCACCGTCGACCCGGGCGGCGCGCCGATGATCCTCCCGACCTGGTCGCCGACGGTCATCGGCGTCGTCCACCACCCCTCGCCCCACGACCGGATCCCGCGCTCGCGCCACATGCGCGCGTATTCGGCGAGCCGTTCCTCGGCTCGGCGCGGCATCGCCGCGAGCGAATGGTTGATGAGGTACGTCGTGTGCCCGAGGATGGGAAACTCCGACCTGTAGTCGAGGAGATCGCGCATGAGGCGCAGCGTAGAGACGCGATGAGGGCGATGGTGCTGCGGGGCGCCGGCGGCCCGCTCGACGAGGCGGAGCTCGCGGATCCCGAGCCCGGCCCCGGGCAGGCTCTGCTTCGCGTCCTCGCCTGCGGCGTGTGCCGAACCGACCTCCACGTCCACGACGGCGAGCTCGCGCATCCGAAGCTCCCGCTCGTGCTCGGCCACGAGATCGTGGGCGAGGTCCTGGCGAGTGCCGGCCGGTTCGCGGCCGGCGACCGAGTGGGCGTCCCGTGGCTCGGCTGGACCTGCGGCTGGTGCGCGTACTGCCGCTCGGGACAGGAGAACCTCTGCGACCGGGCGCGGTTCACCGGCTACGGCGTCGACGGGGGCTATGCGGAGCTCTGCGTCGCCGACGAGCGCTTCTGCTTCCCTGTGCCCCTCGGCTTTCCCGACCTCGAGGCGGCCCCGCTCCTCTGCGCGGGCCTGATCGGCTACCGGTCGCTGCGCCTCGCCGGAGACGCCTCGCGCATCGGCCTCTACGGCTTCGGTGCGGCCGCGCACCTCGTCTGCCAGGTGGCCCTCCACGAGGGACGCGAGGTGTACGCGCTGACGCGCGCCGGCGACGGGGACGCGCAGGCGTTCGCGCTCTCGCTCGGAGCGACCTGGGCCGGCGACACGACGACGGCGCCTCCCGCAGAGCTCGACGCGGCGATCCTCTTCGCGCCCGCGGGCGAGCTCGTGCCGCTCGCGCTCGGCCACGTCCGCAAGGGCGGATCGGTGGTCTGCGCGGGAATCCACATGAGCGACATCCCGCCGTTCCCCTACGAGCTGCTCTGGGGCGAGCGCGTCGTCCGCTCGGTCGCGAACCTGACGCGTCTCGACGGCGAGGAGTTTCTCTCGCTCGCGGCGGAGGTTCCCCTCCGCACGCAGGTCACCGGGCTCCCCCTCGCGAAGGCGAACGAGGCGCTCTCGAGGCTCCGCGCGGGCGAGGTGCGCGGCGCGCTCGTCCTCATGCCCTAGGAGACCCGCCGCAGGAGCCCGAGCGCCCGCTGGTCCCAGGGGACGCGGTGTGTCAGGCCGGCGCCGCCGAGCTCGCCGCGGTGCTCGAGGTACCAGTCGTACGTCGCGCAGAGCGTCTCGGCGTTCGAGAGCCGCGGCTCCCACCCGAGCAGCGCCCGCGCCTTGTCGATCGAGACGAACGAGTCCTTGTGCGCCGTACGGTAGTGCCACTCGGCGAGCGGCGAGAGGCGCGCGAGCTCGAGGCCGCGAAGCACCACCTCGGCCGGCCTCGCGGGTACCGGGCGCAGCCGCGACCCCGAGCCCGCGTGGGCGATCAGCGCCTCGAGGTCCTCGCGGACGGTGCCGAACGTGCCGGCACCGACGTTGAGCGCCTCTCCGGCGACGGGCGCGTCGAGGCACCGGACGACTGCGTCGACGAGATCCTCGACCCCGAGCAGCTGGTAGCGGTTCGACCCGTCGCCCAGGATCGGGATCCGCCGTCCCTCCCGGATCCAGTCGAAGAGGATCTCGAACACGCCGAGGCGCTCGGGCCCCACGAACGTCTTCGGCCGCACGATCACGGTCTCGAGGCCGCGGCGGGCGAACGACTCGCAGAGCCGCTCCGCCTCGATCTTCGACTCGCCGTAGTGTCCGACCCCCACGAGCGGGTCGCCCTCGTGGATCGGGTGTCGCTCCGGAACGCCGTAGACGGCGGTCGACGAGATCAGGACGGCGCGCCGCAGGTCGGCCTCGGCTGCTGCGGCGAACGTCACGGCGGCGCCCTCGACGTTCACCGAGCGAATTGCCGCACGGCTCACCTGGATGGGCAGCGCCGCGGCCGCGTGCACGAGCACGTCGGCACCGGCGACGAGGCGGCGCGCGTCGGCCGGGATCCGAACGTCGCCGTGCAGCTCCTCGACACGCCCCTCGAGCGGACGATCGTCGAGCGGGGCGAGGTCGAGCGTCCGCACGTCGTGGCCGTCGGCGACCAGCCGTCGTGCGAGATGCAGGCCGAGGAAGCCCGCGCCGCCGGAGATCGCGACGAGCACCGGCGCGGAAAGCTAGCGGGAGGAGACCGGTTGGGCGCTGGTCGAGCCGGTCTCGACGGGCGGCGGCGCCCCGTTGACGAGCACGGCGGCGGCGAACAGCACCGCCATGGCGACGGCGCTCTCCCCGAGCAGGCTGCGGCCGACGCCGCCCGGCATCTCGCCGCGCTCCAGTCGCGGGCGGACGAACGTGTGGTGGAAACCGCCCCAGGCGAGCGCGACGAGCACGAGCCCGATCTTCACGAGCAGCGTCCTCCCGTACGACGTCTGCCACAGGTCTGCGACCTCGGGGAGGCGCTCGATCGCGACGACCGTCCCGGCGACGAGCAGGACTCCGATCAGGACGACGGCGATGCGCGAGAAGCGCAGAAAGGCGGCACGGCGGAGGTCCGGGGCGAGCGGCCACACGACGAGCGCGAGCGTCAGGACGCCGCCGACCCAGAGCATCGCCGTGACGAGGTGCACCCAGTCCGCGATCTCGCCGAGCGCCGTCGAGTTCGGCTCCGTGGCCTGGTGACCCGAGAGCGGATAGCCCCAGACGAGTGCGAGGGCGAGCAGGAAGGCGGGCCACCGGAGGAGCGGCTGATCGAGCACCCAGGCGACGACGAGGATGGTGAGGCAAACCCCGAAGCCGAGTGTCGTCACCATGAAGGCGGTTCCGAAGCGGGTCGACTCGGCGAAGGGCGAGAGGTCGGCGTAGAGCAGGTCGACACCCGATACCTGGAGGGCGTTCGCCGAGCGGATCACGAACCCCGCGATGCCGGCGTTCAGCGCGAGGAACGCTCCCAGGGTCCCCAGGAGGTACACGCGATGCTCGACGCGCGCGTCGACGACGCGCGGCAGGACGAGCAGGCGGATCCCGACGACGCCGATCATCAGCGCGAGCGAGGCGAAGAGCGCCCAGCGGGCGACGTCGTCACGCCACGTCATGCCCGAGGAGCCGACGGCCTCGGTGGGAGGCGGCGGATCGACGGCGACGCCGAAGGTGAAGACGCCCGTCGCGACGTGGCCGTCCGCCGAGACGATGCGCCAGCGGACGGTGTAGGCCTCGCCCGCTACGAGGCCCGTGACGCCCGCGCGGACGACCGTGTCGCGATGCGACTGCGTGACCGCCCGGGCGTGGTTCTTGCCGTCGGCGCCGAGGACGACGATCGCGTCCACCGGGGCGACGACCGACTGGTCGAACCGCAGCGTCACCTCCTTCGGCGGCGTCTCTACCCGGCCTTGCTCCGCGGGGTGCGCCTCCTTCATCGTCGCGTGGGCCGACGCGGCCGCGGGTACGAGGAGCGAGGCGGCGATGACCGCGAGGAGCGCGCGTCTCACGGCCTGCCGCCGGCGAGCTCCGAGAGGTGCCCGAAGATCGGTGCGACGTCGCGGTCCGCGAACAGCATCACGGCGAACAGGATCCACGTCGCGGCGAACCCGTAGGCCCATACCGCGCGCCGCGGTCGCAGGGCGTCGCCGAGGGGGAACACCGACGCGACGACGAGCGTCCACCCGATCAGGTGGTGGAGGAACGCCGAGCGGGCGAAGAGCCAGCCGTTCTGCTCGTGGACCAGGAACGACGCGCCCGAGATGAAGAGAGCGCCTGCGGTCACGAGCGACCAGTACTGAGAATGGAGCCGCCCGCGCACGACCGCGAGCTGCACGGCGCCGGCCGCCGTCGCCGCCTGCGCCCAGATGGAGTGCGCGACGAGGTGGAGCGTCGAGAACGTCGAGAAGATCGCGATCACCCAGAGCCAGGCGCCTGCCATG
>DATAPC010000086.1:0-18895 GCA_036265415.1 Gaiella sp. | reverse complement strand
GTGACGGGGCCGCCCGAGGAGATGGCGCTCGTCTTCCAGGAGTACAGCCGGTCGCTGATGCCGTGGGCGTCGGTGCGCAACAACGTCCTCCTGCCGCTGCGGCACAAGAAGCTCACGCGCGCCGAGCGCAACCGGCTCGTCGAGGACTCGCTCACGGCCGTCGGGCTCACGCGCGTGCTCGACCGCTACCCCTGGCAGCTCTCGGGCGGGATGCAGCAGCGCGTCGCGATCGCGCGCGCGCTCGCCTACCCGCCGGCGATCCTGCTCATGGACGAGCCGTTCGCCTCCGTCGACGCGCAGACGCGCGGCGACCTCGAGGACCTCGTCCTGCAGGTGCGCGACGAGTACGGGATCACGATCCTGTTCGTGACCCACGACATCGACGAGTCGGTCTATCTCTCCGACCGGATCGTCGTCCTAACCCATGCCCCGACCGTCGTGAAGGAGGTGGTGGGGGTCGAGCTCCCCGCGCCGCGCGACCAGATCGCGACGAAGGAGCTCGCTGAGTTCGCGCACCAGCGCGCCTACGTCTACCGGCTGATCAAGCACGACACCACGGCCCAGCCTCCGTCGACCCTCGTCGGCGAAGGCCTTCACGAGTAGGAAGGAGAAGGCATGAAGACAACGGGAGGGAGGCACCGCGGTCGTGCGCTCACCGTGGGCGGCGCGATCCTCGTCGTGGCGGCCCTGTTCGCCGGCGGCGCCACCGGAGCCCCCGGGAGGACGCAGGCGGCGACGCCCGTCACGCTGACGGTCGGGGTCCTCCCGATCGCCAACACCCTGCCGCTCGACCTCGGGATCAAGAAGGGGTTCTTCCAGGCCCAGGGGATCGAGATCAAGAAGGTCACGGCGCAAAGCGGGAACGACATCATGCTCGGGCTCGCGAACTCGAACATGGACGTCGGCTTCGGCGGCTGGGTGCCCGCGATGATCGCGCGCACGACGGGGATCCCGATCCAGGTGGTGGCGCTCTCCGAGGTCGAGAGCACGAACCAGGCGAGCAACTGGCAGAACATCCTCGTCAAGGGATCGAGCTCGATCCGCACTCCTGCGGACCTGGCCGGCAAGACCATCGCGGTCAATGCACTCAAGGGGGTGGGCGAGGTCATGGTCAGGGCGGCGCTCGAGAAGGTCGGCGTCGACCAGAGCTCGATCAAGCTCCTCGCCCTGCCGTTCCCCGCGATGCGGGCGGCGCTCAACAGCGGCCAGGTCGACGCGATCTGGACACCCGAGCCGTTCCTCTCGCAGGCGATCCAGCAGGACGGCGCCCGCGACCTGTTCGCGCCGGGGCCCGTGCTCGGGGACTACTGGCCGATCGGCGGCTACTTCGTCAGGACCGACTGGGCCGCGAAGAACGCCGACGTCGCGACGCGCTTCCGCACGGCGATGAACCAGTCGCTCGAGTACTCGCAGAACCACGGCGACGAGATCCGCGACCTGCTCCCGGCGGCGACGCGGAACATCCGCCTGCCGATCTGGACGACCGTGATGAACCGCGCCCAGGTGCTCCAGCTGGCGCAGTACGCGAAGAAGTACGGCGTCATCACCTCGCTGCCGAACTTCACGCAGTTCGTGCCGAGCACGATCGACGGCGGCAAGATCCTGCAGGCGACGCTCGGCAGGCAGTTCATCACGATCCGCCAGGACGGCAAGGTCGTCACGACGGTGAAGCGCGGCAAGTACTCGATCATCGTCTCCGACACGTCCAACACGCAGGGCTTCCGGCTCGTCGGGCCGGGCGTGACGAAGGTCACGAGCGTCAAGGGGACGGGCAAGACGACGTGGAACCTCGACCTGAAGAAGGGCACGTACGTCTACAGCTCGACCGCCAAGCCCGGCGGGAAGAAGACGCTCAGGGTCGCCTGAGCGCCGCTGATGCGCCGGGGCCGCCCCACCGGCCCCGGCTGCATCCGCCGCGAGCGTCTATCGGGCCTCCGCGGGATAGACGGCGTCGGGCTCCTGCACGAGGCCCTCGGGCCAATCGAAGATCTCGGTGATCGCCTTCAGGTCCTCGTCCGTCGAGAGGTACGCGAACCGGACGCCGCGGTAGACGCCTCCGAGCGGCACGGTGCGGCCCTTGGCGCGGAGCTCCGCCAGCAGCTCCGCGTAGGGCGTCCCGGCAACGGCCACGTGATGGAGCCCCTCGCCCTTCGCGGCGAGGAACTCGGCGAAGACGCTCCGGTCGTCGAGCGGCTGCACGAGCTCCCACTGGACGCTCCCGACCATCGTCACAGCGATCCGCCACGCACCGTCCACGGCCGGCCCGCACGGGAGCGGCTCGACCTCGTCGCCCTCGAAGGCGTAGATCTCCCACGGCCCGATGCCGTACTGCTCGACGTACGTGCGCAGCGTCTGCTCGAGGTCGCGCACGACGATCGAGATCTGCAGCGTCTCGGTGAACAGGGCGTCGCGCATGCCGGAGGCGCATCCTGACGCGTCGCGAGCCGGATTGCACGGTCACCCCCGGGATGATTCGATCACCCTGTGGCGAGCATGCGCGCAGCCGTGACACGCGACCGCAGCCTGCTCGAGGTCGTCGGCATCCCCGAGCCCGGCGCGCCCGGCCCCGGGGAGGTGCTCGTCGCGCCCGAGGCTGTCGGCCTTTGCGGCTCGGACTTCCACTACTTCACGGGCGACATCGGGACGATCGACGATGCGTCGTCGCTCTACCCCCGGATCCAGGGCCACGAGGCAGCCGGCACGATCCTCGACGTCGGCCCGGACTGCCCTCCGGGTATCGTCGCGGGCAGGCGTGTCGCGCTCTGGCCCGTGGAGGCCTGCGGCACGTGCTCCGCGTGCCGTGTCGGGCGCGGCAACGCCTGCGTCCGCCTCAGCCTGATCGGCGTCCACCGCGACGGCGCGCTTCAGGAGCGGCTCGTCGTGCCCGCCGAGCAGGTCTTCCCGGTCGGCGATCAGGACCCGGCGCTCGCGGCGCTCGTCGAGCCGGTCTCGATCGCCGTGCACGCGGTCGCGCGCGGACGCGTGACCGCCGGCGAGCGCGTCGTCGTCTTCGGCGCGGGCCCGATCGGGCAGGCGCTCGCGCTCGCGGCCGGCGACCGGGGCGCCTCCGTCCTCCTCGTCGACACGCACGCGAGCCGACTCGATCGCGCCGCGGTGATCGGCGCGGAGACGCTGCAGGTCGCGGACGGGACGGACCTCTCGGCCGCCGCCCGGGAATGGGGCGGTGCGGAGGGTCCGGAGGTCGTCTTCGAGGCGACGGGCGTCCCGCGGCTCGTGCAGACGGCGGTGGAGCTCGTCGCCCATGCGGGCCGGGTCGTCGTCGTCGGCCTCTCCGCCGACCACGCTCCCGTGCGCGTCGGCGACCTGCCGCTGAAGGAGATCGACGTTCTCGGCGTCAGCTGCTGCGGCGCCGCCGAGTTCGCCGAGGCGGTCGAGCTCGTCGGCCGGCATGCGGACGTCGCCGCGGCACTGGTCACGCACGAGTTCCCGCTCGAGCGCGCCCCGGAGGCGATGGTCTACGCGATGGAGCATCCGGCAGAGGTGATGAAGGCCGTCGTGCGGGTCGACGCGCCGTGAACGTCTCGTCGCAGTTCGACGTCGCGGGCTTCGGCGTGATCGTGACGGGCGGCGCGAGCGGGCTCGGCCTCGCGTACGGCGAAGTGCTCGCGGCGCACGGTGCGCGGGTCACCCTGATCGACGTCGACGAGGGTGCGCTCCGAGCCGAGGTCATGCGGCTGGTGGACGAGGGCCTCGACGTGTGCGGCGCGGTCGCGGACGTGACCGACCATGCGGCGCTCGACCGCGCGATCGACGAGGCGGCGGACACGTACGGGCGGCTCGATGTGGCGTTCGCCAACGCAGGCATCGACTCGGGCGTCGGCTTCGTCGCAGGCTGGGCGGGGAGCGACCGGCCGCGCGTCGAGGAGGGTGCGCTCGAGCGCTACACGGACGAGCGATGGAATCGCGTGATCGACGTGAACCTCAACGGGATCTTCGCGACGTCGCGTGCGGCGACCCGGCACATGCGCCCGCACGGCTATGGCCGCATCGTCGTGACGACGTCGCTCGCCGCGACGAAGGTGGAGCCCGTCATCGGCTCCGCGTACATGGCCGCGAAGGCGGGCGCGCGCCACCTCGTCCGCTGCCTGGCGCTCGAGCTCGCGGCGTACGGGATCACCGCCAACGCGATCGCGCCGGGGTTCTTCGTCACGAACATCGGCGGCGGTCATGCACACGATCCCGAGCTGCAGGCGATGGTCGCGAGGGACGTTCCCATGCACCGGGTCGGCCGCCCCGACGACGTGAAGGCGCTCGCGCTCTTCCTCGCGGCGCCGGCGTCGGCGTACGTCACGGGGCAGGAGATCGTGATCGACGGCGGCTGGGGGCTCGGGATCGCGGACTGAGGCGGCGCGGCGGAGCCGCCGCGTATAGTCGCCGGGTGGACGGCCTCCAGGTGCTCGACGCGGCCACTGCGCGGACTGTGGAGCAGGTCTGCGACGCGATCGTCCCCGGGTCCGTCCGCGTGCGGCCCGCCGTCTACGTCGACGCGCTGCTCGCCCGCATGGACGAGGGGACGCGCGGGGCCGCGATCGCGGCCTTCGCGAAGGTGGCCGAGGGAGACGTCGGCGACCACGTCGGCACGCCGGAGTTCGGCTGGGTGCGCGCCCTCGCGATCGAGGCGTTCTACAGCGATTTCGTCGCGCCGGGCGTCGACGCAGAGGGCGCATGGGAGGAGATCGACTTCAACTCGCCGCTCGCGACGCGTCTGAAGAAGGACTGGTCCTACCTGGGTATTCGATGAACGAGCACTTCGACGTCGTGGTCGTCGGCTCGGGCGCAGGCGGGGGCGTCGTCGCCGGCGAACTCGCGGACCGCGGACGCAGCGTGCTCCTGCTCGAGGCCGGCCCGCACCGCACCGCCGCGGACTTCACGCGGTGGGAGGCCAAGGCGACCCACGACTTCTGGTGGCCGCTCCGCTTCGCACCGATCGACGGCGGTGCGGGCGGGCTCGTCGCGCTCCTCGCGGCACGGTGCGTCGGCGGGACGACCACGATCAACACGAAGGTGGCGCTCCGGGTTGCCGACCACGACTATGCCAAGTGGCACGAGGCGAGCGGGCTCGTCGGCGACGGCGGGGCGCCGTTCGGCCCCTCCGACCTCGACCCGCACTACGACCGCGTCGAGCGGCGACTCGGCGTCCGCGTGCGCTCCGACTGGCGGAAGAGCGTGTACACCGTCGAGCCCGGGTTCCGAGCGCTCGGCTCGCAGCTCGAGCCCGTGCACGCGTACACCGACGCGAACTGCATGAGCTGCGGCTCGTGTCTCCAGGGCTGCCCGACGAACGCCGGCAAGTCGACGATGAACACCTACATCCACGATGCCTGGGCGACCGGGCGGCTCGAGCTGCGTGCCGAGGCACCCGTGCAGCGAGTCGTCGTCGAGGGCGGGGAGGCGAAGGGCGTCGAGTACGTCGACGGCGAAGGGACGCCGAGGCGCGTGGACGCGGGCGCGGTCGTCGTCGCCGCGGGCACGCTCAACACACCGCAGCTCCTACTCCGCTCCGGGCTGCCGGACAGCCCGGGCACCCGCCTGATCGGCCGCAACCTCGGCTTCCACCCGGTGCGTCTCGTCTACGGGCTCTTCGACGAGCCGCAGGACGCGCACATGGTCTATCCGATCTCGGCCCACGCGATGGATCACCAGCGCGACGAGGACGGCGGATTCGTGATCGAGGCGACGACGATCCAGGATCCGATCAGCTTCGCGACGACGCTCGAGGACGAGAACGGTCCGCTCTGGGGCGCGCCGCTCGTCGAGGCCGTGCGGAAGTTCCGGCGCTGGGTGGGGCTCCTGGCGATGGTGAACGACGAGAACAACGGCACCGTCTCCGTCGACGACGGCGGGGGGGAAACGTTCGCCGCGGCGTTCAACGAGCGCGAGCACGAGCGCCTCGACGCCGCGCTCGCGTTCTCGCGGGACGTGCTCGAGGCGGCCGGCGCGACCCAGGTCTGCTGGACGGGCCTCGCGTCCACCCACGTGCAGGGCACCTGCCGCATGGGCAGCGACCCCGAGCGGTCCGTCGTCGACGCCGACGCCCGTGTGCGGGGCGTCGACCGCCTCTACGTCGGCGACGGCTCGATCGTGCCGCGCACGATGTCGGTGAACCCGTCGCTCACGATCATGGCGCTCGCGAGCCGCCTCGCCGACCACCTCCACGTCGATCCGCACGGCTACCTCGCCTGACCCCGTGCCGGGCGAATCCGTCGTCGTCGTCAGCGCGCACTCCGCCGACTTCGTGTGGCGCGCGGCGGGAGTGATCGCGCTGGCGGCCGAGGCGGGCGGGGACGTCCAGGTCGTCGCGCTCTCGTACGGCGAGCGCGGCGAGTCGGGCGAGCTCTGGAAGGAGGAGGGGCAGACGGAGGAGCGCGTCAAGAAGATCCGCCACGGCGAGGCGGCGGCGGCGGCGGAGGCGCTCGGTGCGACGTTCAGGAGCCTCGACCTCGGCGACTACCCGCTGGTCGTCGACGCCGCCGCGCTCGACCGGCTGACCGACCTCCTGCGCGAGCTCGCGCCCCGTCTCGTGCTCACGCACGCTGCGCTCGACCCGTTCAACCCGGATCACGGGATCGCGCACGAGGCAACCGTCCGCGCCAGGCAGCTCGCAAGCGGCGCGGGGGTCGCGAGCGGGTTCGTCACGATCACGCCGCCGGAGCTCCTCTCCTTCGAGCCCCACCAGCCGGAGCTCTGCGGCTTCGTCCCGACGACGTTCGTGGACATCACGCCCGTGTGGGAGAAGAAGGTCGCCGCGATGAACGCGATGGGAGCGCAGTCGTACCTGAGGCAGTACTACTCCGAGCGAGCCGAGCATCGGGCGAACCATGCGCGTCGCATCTCGGGACGCGGCGGGATCCGCTACGCCGAGGCGTTCCAGCGGGAGCTTCCGATCGTCGTCGACGCGCTGTGACCGACTACGCCGCGATCGCCGCGCTCGGGGTGGCCACCGTCCACGAGGCAGCCGGGCGCACGGGGATCGTCGATCTCGCTCTGACCCGCGTGGTGCCCGGGTCGCGTGTCGCCGGGCCGGCGCGCACCGCGCTCTGCGTCCCCGGTGACAACACGATGGTGCATGCCGCCGTCGCGCACGCGGCGCCCGGGGACGTCCTCGTGCTCACGAGCACCGTGCCGGCGGCCGTCGCACTCGTCGGGGAGCTGCTCGCGACGCAGGCGCAGGAGCAGGGCGTCGCGGGGATGCTCGTCGACGGCGCGATCCGCGACCTCGACGAGCTCGTCGAGCTCGGCCTGCCGATCTGGGCCAGGTACGTGCGGGCGCAGGGCGCGGCGAAGGGCGAGGTCGGGAAGCTCGACGTGCCCGTGGCTGTCGGTGGGACGGAGGTCCGCCCCGGAGACCTCGTCGTCATGGACGGCGACGGAGCGCTCGCGCTCCCCGCGGGCCGGGTCGACGAGGTGCTCCCTGCGGCACGCGAGCGCGTCGAGCGGGAGACGGCGATGCGGCAGCGCTACCGCGAGGGCGAGCTCTCGTATGACGTCCAGGGGCTGCGCGCGCTCGTCGAGGAATGAAGCTCGCCGTCCTCGGTCTCGGAGAGGCAGGCGGTCGGATCGCCGCGGACCTCGTGGCCGGCGGGGCACACGTCCGCGGCTGGGACCCCGTCTCCCGGCCGAGCGGCGTCCCGCTCGCGGCGGACGGCCCGTCCGCGGCGCGCGGAGCCGACGTCGTGCTCAGCGTCAACACGGCCGGGGTCGCGCTCGACGTCGCCAAGGGCGTGGCGGACGCGCTCGACGTCGGTGCCCTGTATGCCGACCTGAACACGTCGTCGCCCGGGCTCAAGCGCGAGCTGGCCGACACGGTGCCGTGCCTCTTCGCCGACGTCGCGCTCGTCGGGACGGTTCCGGCAACAGGCCTCCTGACGCCGGCACTCGCGTCGGGGGCGGGAGCGGAGCGCTTTGCGGCGCTGCTCGGGCCCCTCGGCATGCCCGTGGAGGTGGTCGGGGCCGAGCCCGGCGAGGCCGCCGGCCTGAAACTCCTGCGGAGCGTCTTCATGAAGGGCATCGCCGCAGCGGCCGTCGAGAGCCTTGCGGCAGCCGAGGCGGCCGGCGCGGAGGAGCGCGTCCGCCCCGACCTGGCTGCCGTGCTCGGAGAGCCGCTCCTCGAACGGCTGCTGACGGGCTCGAGGGCGCACGCAGCCCGGCGGGTCGATGAGATGACGGCGGCCGCGGCGTACCTCGAGGAGCTCGGCGTCGAGCCGCGCGTCGCGTGCGCCGCAGCCGGTTGGCTCGCGCAGCTCCGCGACGAACCGGCTCCGTAGAAACCCCGCAGCTGATTCCGCGTCCGCCCGCTTACCGTCGCGTCGTGCGCGGCCGATAGTCGGGGCATGGCGAAGCACGTCATCCGGGTCGGCGACTGGGACGAGCGGCGCGGACGCGACCGCGTGCTCGTCGAGAACCCCGACCGCGCGCAGTTGTGGGCGTATGCCGAGGTGCTACGCGATGCCGGCTACGACGTCGCGACGTGCACGGGTGAGCACCCCGACGGGCACGACCGCTGTCCGTTGCTCGAGGAGGGCCGCTGCGGGCTCGTCGCCGGCGCAGACGTCGTCGTCTCCACCTGCTCGCTGCAGCGGGGCGACGCCGTGCTCGCGGTTCTCGGGTCGCAGGGCTCGACCCCGATCGTGTTCGAGGCGCCCGAGCCCGACTTCGAGCGCTACGCGCACCTCGCGGACGAGGCGACGCTGATCCCGACGCCCGTCACGACGCAGGCGCTGCTCGACGCCGTCGAGGCGGCGCGGACCCGTGCCGAGCACCGCGGCGAGGCCGCGGCCCGGATCCTGCGGGCGATCGACGAGGGGTTCCCGCCGGACGCCGACGAGGGGTTCCCGCCGGACGTCGACGAGGGCCCGGCCCCGGCCGCGTGACGCTCACCCCCCGTCGCGGAGCCCGAGCAGCCTGATTGCGTTGTCCTTGAGGATCAGCGGGCGGACCTCGGGCTTGATGTCGAGCGTGTCGAAGTCGGCGAGCCAGCGCTCCGGCGTGATGAACGGATAGTCCGTCCCGAACAGCACCTGGTCCCGCAGCAGCGTGTTGGCGTAGCGGACGAGCTGCTCGGGGAAGTACTTCGGCGACCAGCCGGAGAGATCGATGAAGACCTGCGGTTTGTGCATCGCGATCGAGAGCGCCTCGTCCTGCCATGGGAACGAGGGGTGCGCGAGCACGATCTTCAGGCTCGGGAAGTCGACCGCGACGTCGTCGACGTACATCGGGTTCGAGTACTTGAGGCGGATCCCGCCGCCGCCGGGCATGCCGGAGCCGATGCCCGAGTGTCCGGTGTGGAAGAGCACCGGGAGGCCGGCCTCCTCTATCACCTCGTAGAACGGGTACGCGAGCCGGTCGTTCGGGAAGAAGGCCTGGATGTTGGGGTGGAACTTGAAGCCGCGCACGCCGTGCTCGGCGATCAGCCGCTTGGCCTCGTCGACGCCCGTGCGGCCCTTGTGCGGGTCGATGCTCGCGAACGGGATCAGCACGTCGGCGTTCGCGCGCGCGACCTCGGCGATCTCCTCGTTCGGCACGCGCGGCTGACCGGTCGTCGACTCGGCGTCGACGGTGAAGACGACGGCCATCAGCTTCCGCTCCCGGTAGTACGCCGCGAGCTCCTCTGCGGTCGGCCGCGCCGATTGCCCGCGGAAGTGCTCGATCGCCGCGTCGCGCAGATGGTCGGGCAGCGAGTCGTGGCCCGCCCGCGACATCTCGGCATGCGTGTGGACGTCGATCGCGACGACGTCGTCCAGCGCGAGGGGTTCGCTCACGCCGGGCCGGCCTCAGGCAGGCACCAGCCGGTGGCCCATGCCGAGCGAGATGTCCTCGGCCGTCTGCTTCACCGCCGGACCGAACCGGGCGATGAGCTCGTCCATCGAGGACATCGTCCGGTGCACGGCGAGGTTGAGCGCCGCCAGGACCTCACCCGAGTGCGCGTGGATCGGTGCCGCGATCGAGCGCAGGCCGTACGCGAGCTCCTCGTCGTTGACGGCGATGCCCGAAAGGCGGATCCGCTCGAGCTCGACGCGGAAGTCCGCGGGGTCGGTGATCGTGTTCGGTCCACGTGGGACGAAGTCGATGCGCGCGATGACCTCCTCGAGCCGGTCCTCGGGGACGAAGGCGAGGATCGCCTTGCCCATCGCCGTGCAGTACGCGGGCAGGCGGGCTCCGACGTGGAGGTTGAGGTCGATCTCGCGCTGGCCGGGCTGGGCGGTGCGGCAGCGCTCGATGTAGACGACGTCGGTGCCGTCGAGGATCGCGAGGTTGACGGTGTGGCCGGTCTCGTCCGAGAGCCGCCGGAGGTGCGGCGCCGAGATCTCGCGCACGTCCATCGAGTTGATCGCCGAGAACCCGAGGTCGAGCACCTTCGGGCCGAGCCGGTAGCGCTTCGAGTCGGGATCCTGTTGGAGGTAGCCGAGCCGCGCGAGCGTGGCGATGTAGCGGTGGGCCGTACTGCGGCTCAGCGTGAGCTCGCGCGACAGCTCGCTGACGCCGATCAGCGGCCGGTCGGAGTCGAAGGCGGAGAGGATCGCGAGCCCGCGCTCGAGCGACTGCGACGTGCCGGTCCCGGTGTCGGGCATTGCCGCCGATCGTAGCGCGTTGTCTCACCAACCGGAACAGCGTCTTGACAAACGGGCAGACGGTTGACAGGGTCCCGTGGTCGCGCCGGCGGCCGTGCAGCATCGCGTCCTCGCGGGTTGGACAAGGGTTACGCTCGGCTCGACAGGCGTGGGCGGACGGGAGAGCCGGTGATGGGTGAGCAGGTCGAGCTGGTTGCGCTCTACTGGACGGTGTCCGGACCCGTCGAGGTCCACGTCGGCCGCGAATGGAGCCTCTTCGACTGGGCCGATCGCTGCGCCGCGGCACGCGAGGTCGGCTTCAGCGGCCTCGGTATCTGGCACGCGGACCTCGAGCACGTCCTCGAGACGCGGACCCTCCAGGAGATGAAGCGCGTCTTCGACGACAACGGCCTGCGCCACCTCGAGGTCGAGTGCCTGCTCGACTGGTTCCTCGACCCGGAGGAGGAGCGCCGCCGCGCGTCCGACCGCACGCGCGCGCTCCTCTTCGAGGCCGCGGGCGTGCTCGAGGCGCACCACGTCAAGGTCGCGAACATCTTCGGGCGGCCGGCGTCCCTTGCGCAGCTCACGGAGCGCTTCGGCGAGCTCTGCGCGGACGCGGCGCGGCACACGGACGCGAAGATCGTCTACGAGCCGATGCCCCCGGACGTCAACGTGCACTCGATCGACGCCGCGCTCGAGGTCGTCGCGGGCGCGGGCGCGGCGAACGGAGGCATCGCGATCGACACGTGGCACATGTCGAAGCTCGGGATCGCGCCGGACGAGCTCCGCCGCATCCCCCTCGAGCTCCTCTCCTGGGTCGAGCTCTCCGACGGCCAGATCGAGAACATGGACGATCCCGTCGACGAGGTGATCAACCACCGTCGGCTGCCCGGCGAGGGCGAGTTCGACATCCGGGGCTACGTCGACGCCTGCCGCGACCACGGGTATGCGGGCCCGTGGGGCGTCGAGGTGCTGTCCGCTGAGCTTCGCTCGAACCCCATCGACGTCATCTTCCGGCGCGCCTACGAGACCACGATCGGCCAGTTCGAGCCTGAGAGGAGCTCTGTATGAGTTCACCGCAAGGAGTGGAGAAGCTCGAGCGCGAGCACCTCGTCTGGATCTTCCGCCAGATGTTGCGGATCCGGGAGTTCGAGGAGCGCGTGAAGCGGACGTTCGAGGACCACCCCGGCGTGATCCGGGGGCACACGCACCTCGCCGACGGCGCCGAGGCCTCGATCGTGGGCTCCATCGCGACCCTCGGCCCGGACGACCAGTTCTTCACCACCTACCGCTGCCACGGCTACCCGATCGCCCGCGGGACCGACCCGCAGGCGATCATGGCGGAGATCTACGGCCGCCGAGACGGGCTCTGCAAGGGCCTCGGCGGCTCGATGCACCTGACCGACGTCTCGAACGGCTTCCTCGGCACGTCGGGGATCGTCGGCGCGGGCATCCCGCACGCGACCGGCGCGGCCTGGGCCGCGCAGATCCGCGGGAAGGGCCAGGTCGTCCTCTGCTTCTTCGGCGACGGCGCCTCGAAGCAGGGGGCGTTCTTCGAGTCGCTCAACATCGCGTCGCTGTGGAAGCTCCCCATCGTCTTCGTGATGGAGAACAACGGCTACAACGTCCACACGCGCACCGAGCAGGAGGACGCGAACCGCGCGGCGGGCGAGGATCTCTCCGTCAAGGCGAAGGCGTTCAGCATGCCCGGCGTCACGATCGACGGTCGCGACCCCCTCGAGGTCTACGAGAGCGTCCGCACGGCGGTCGCGCGCGCGCGGTCGGGAGAGGGGCCGACGCTCGTGGAGTCGCAGATGTACCGCCTGTCGGCGCACGGGAACATCATCGCGCCGCCCGGCGTGCCGCTCCATTTCCCCGAGCACGAGGCGGTCGAGAAGTTCGGCGCGCCCGAGGAGTACGAGGCTGCGAAGCAGGGCGACCCGGTGCCGGCGTTCCGCGGCCGCCTCGTCGCCGACGGCGTCTGTAGCGGCGAGGAGGCGGACGCGATCGCCCAAGAGGTACGCGAGGAGATGCAGGCCGCGGTCGGCTTCGGCCTCGAGAGCCCCTTCCCCGAGGTCGAGACGGCCCTCGAGTACGTCTACGCATGAGGAGGCGCTGACGATGGCACACGAGCTTCCCTACATCGCCGCGATCCTCGAGGCGATCCAGCTCGAGATGGAGCGCGACGAGTCCGTTCTCTACTTCGGCCAGAACATGGCCACGACGGAGAACGAGCCCTTCGTGGACGCGTTCGGCCGGGATCGCGTGCGGGTGACGCCGATCTCGGAGACGGCGGAGATCGGGATCGCGGTCGGCGCGGCGCTCGCCGGGTTCCGTCCCGTCGTAGAGCTGTACATGGCCGAGTTCATGCTCGTCGCGATGGACCAGGTGGTCAACGAGGCGCCGCGCTTCCGGGGGATGAGCGGCGGCCAGGTGAAGGTGCCGATCGTGCTCAAGGCCGGCTACGGCTTCACCGCGGGCTGGGCCGGCCAGCACACCGGCACGCTGAACGCGCTGTTCATGGGTGTGCCCGGGCTCAAGGTCGCCGTGCCGTCGACCGCGGCGGACGCGAAGGGCCTGATGGCGACGGCGATCCGCGACGACAACCCGGTCGTCTACCTGCACCACTACCTGCTCACCCTCGAGCACGGCGAGGTCCCCGACGGCGAGCACCTCGTGCCGTTCGGCGAGGCCGCGGTCCGGCGCGAGGGCTCGGACGTCACGATCGTCGGCACCGGCTGGACGGTCGACCGCGCGCTCGGCGCCGCGGAGCGGCTCGCCGGGGAGGGGATCCAGGCGGAGGTCGTCGACCCGCGCACGATCGCGCCGCTCGACCTGCAGACGATCCTCGAGTCGGTCGACAAGACGGGGCATCTCGTCCTCGTCGACCAGGCGACGCGGCATGCCTCCGTGTCGACCGTGATCGCGGGCGAGGTGGCCGAGCACGGCTTCGGCTCGCTGAAGGCGCCGATCGTGCAGGTGACCGGCCTCGACGCGACGATCCCGTACTCGGAGCCGCTCGAGGCCTACGTCCTGCCGGACGAGGACAAGGTCGTCGCCGCGGTGCAGCGTGTGCTCGGCACGGCGCCCGTGACCGCATGAGGGCGTAGTGACGGTTTTCGGGGGCGAGCAGGCGACGAGCCTGCTCGCCACCATGTGGCGGATCCGCCTCTTCGAGGAACGCGTCGGGCAGCTCGCCCGCGGCGGCGAGATCGACGGGCTGATCCACCTCTCGACCGGACAGGAGGGCGTCGCGGCGGCCGTGTGCTCGCAGCTTCGTGACGACGACCACGTCTACTCCGGGCACCGCGCACACGGGCACGCGATCGCGAAGGGCGCACCTCTCCGCGCCGTCATGGCGGAGCTCATGGGACGCGACTCGGGGCTCTGCCGGGGGCTCGGCGGCTCGATGCATCTCGTCGACGCCGAGCGCGGCTTCATGGGCGCCACCGGGGTGGTCGGCGGGAACGTGCCGATCGCGCTCGGGAGCGCCCTCGCAGCGCGGCTGCGCGGCGTCGACTCCGTGGCGGTCGTCTTCTTCGGCGACGGCGCGGTGCAGGCGGGGCACTTCAACGAGACGGTCAACCTCGCCACGCTGTGGCGGCTGCCGCTCGTCCTCGTCTGCGAGAACAACGGGTTCGCCGAGTTCACGCCCCGGTCGGCCCACACCGTCGTCGAGCGGGTCTCGGACGTCGTCGCGCCCTACGGCCTCGGCCGGCTGACCGTCGACGGGAACGACGTCGTGGCCACCTGGGACGCGTTCGGTGGCTTCCTCCAGTCCGCCCGCGGAGGCGGCGGGCCGTTCCTCCTCGAATGCCTGACGCATCGCGTCCGCGGCCACTACGAGGGCGATCCGGGCCGCTACCGCGAGGCGATGGACGATGGCGAGTGGCGCGAGAAGGATCCGATCCTGCGGCTCGAGCGCCACGGCGTCGCGGAGCGCTGGTTCACCGAGGACGACGCGCGTGCCGTCGCGGCGGCGGCGGCCGAGGACGTCGAGGAGGCGGTGCGCTTCGGCAGGGAGAGTGCCTTTCCCCCACCGGAGATCGTCGAGGCGATGGTCTACGCGGATGCCTGAGACCACCACGGTCGCGGCGATCAACCGGACGCTCGCCGAGGCGATGCGCGCCGACGAGCGCGTGCTCGTCCTCGGCGAGGACGTGGCGGAGGGAGGCCCCTACACCGCCACCGCCGGCCTCGCCGAGGAGTTCGGAACCGGGCGGGTGATCGACACGCCGATCAGCGAGGCGGCGATCACCGGCGTCGCGATCGGCGCGGCGCAGGCCGGGCTCCGGCCCGTGCTCGAGATCATGTTCGTCGACTTCGTCACGCTCGCGCTCGACCAGCTCGTCAATGCGGCGGCGAAGGCGCACTTCATGTCGGGCGGGCAGCTCACCGTTCCGCTCGTCCTCCGCACGCAGGGCGGCGCCGGCCGGCGCGGCGCGGCGCAGCACTCGCAGAGCCTCGAGAGCTGGCTCACGCACGTGCCGGGGCTCAAGGTCGTGATGCCGAGCCGCGCCGCCGATGCGGCAGGCCTCCTCGCGAGCGCGATCGCCGATCCGAACCCGGTCGTGTTCGTCGAGTGCAAGACGCTGTATTTCCGCAAGGAGGACATCCCGGAGGAGACGATGCCCGTCCCGATCGGACGGGCTGCGGTGCTGCGCGACGGCGCGGACGCGACGGTCGTCGCGCTCTCCCGGCTCGTCCACGAGGCACTCGCCGCGGCGGAGCGGCTGGCGGCCGAGGACGGGATCGAGGTGGAGGTGATCGACCCGCGCACGCTCGTCCCGCTCGACCTCGACACGATCGTCTCGTCCGTGGAGCGCACGGGCAGGCTCGTCGTCGCTCACGAGGCGGTCGAGCACGGGGGCTTCGGCGCGGAGATCGCCGCGCGCGTCCAGGACGCGGCGTTCGACTATCTCGACGCGCCGATCGCCCGCGTCGGCGCACCCTTCGCGCCGATCCCCTTCAGCGGGCCGCTCGAGGACGCCTACCTCCCCGGAGCCGACGAGATCGTCGCCGCCGTCCGGCGCCTGAGATGATCACCACACGTCGAGACGAAGGAGCGCTCCCATGGCCGATTACGTGATCGTCGGCGCGGGGTCCGCGGGCTGCGTGCTCGCAGCCCGGCTCACCGAGGACGCGGGCGTCAGCGTGCTGCTGCTCGAGGCGGGCGGGCCCGACACGGCGCCGGAGCTCCACGTTCCCGCGATGTTCCCGATCGTCTTCAAGTCCGGTCTCGACTGGGACCTGCTCGGCGAGCCGGAGCCGGGCCTCGGTGGACGTCGCCTGTACCTTCCTCGTGGACGCGTGATCGGAGGCTCGGGCTCGATCAACGCGATGATCTACCTCCGCGGCCACCGCGCAGACTTCGACGGCTGGGCCGAAGCGGGATGCACGGGCTGGTCGTACGACGAGGTGCTGCCCTACTTCAAGCGCTCCGAGGACAACGAGCGGGGCGAGGACGAGTACCACGGCGTCGGCGGCCCGCTCTCGGTCTCCGACTGCCGCTCGGGGAGCACGTTCACCGATCTCATGCTCGAGGCGGCCGTGCAGGCGGGTTACGACCACATCGAGGACCTCAACGTCGACCGACCGGAGGGCGTCTCACGCTTCCAGCTGACGCAACGGAACGGCCTCCGCTGCTCGACCGCCGACGCGTTCCTGCATCCGGCCGAGGACAGGCCGAACCTCGAGGTCCGGTCGGGCGTCTTCGTCGAGCGGCTCGTCTTCGAGGGCGACCGCGCCGTCGGCGTCGAGCTCCTGCGCGGCGGAGTACGCGAGACGGTGCGTGCCGACCGCGAGGTGATCGTCTCCGCCGGCGCCTACCAGTCGCCCGTCCTCCTGATGCTGTCCGGAATCGGCCTCCGCGAGGAGCTCGATCCGTTCGGGATCCCGGTTCGCCAGGAGCTCCCGGTCGGACGGAACCTGCAGGACCACTGCATGGTCAACGTCAACTACCTGACGGACGAGCCCGGCCTCTTCGGGATCTTCACCCCCGAGAACTTCGCGCTCCTCGAGAGCGAGGGGCGAGGCCCGCTCACGTCGAACTACCCGGAGGGCGGCGGGTTCTTCCGCACGCGTCCCGAGCTCTTTGCGCACGACGTGGAGTTCCACTTCGCGGCGGCGCCGTTCTTCGACGAAGGGCTGACGCCGCCGCCCGACAACGGCTACGCGTTCGGCCCGGTGATCGTGAACCCGACCTCCCGCGGGAAGGTCATGCTGCGGACGCCGATGGCGGACTCGAAGCCGCGCGTGCTCTGCAACTTCCTCACGACCGAGGAGGATCGCGCGAGCATGCTCGCGGGCGTCCGCATCGCGCTCGCGATCGCGGCGCAGCCCGCCCTGAAGGCGATCGAGCGCGAGCCGCTGAGCGTCCCGGCGTCGGACTCCGAGGAAGACATCTTCCACTGGGTCACCCGGGCGAGCCAGACCGTCTACCACCCGACCTCGACCTGCGCGATGGGCGAGGTCGTGGATCCCGAGCTCCGCGTCCTCGGCGTCGAAGGCCTGCGCGTCGTCGACGCCTCGGTGATGCCGACGATCACACGGGCGAACACGAACGCCGCGACGATCATGATCGCCGAGAAGGCCGCTGACCTGATCCTGGGGAAGGCGCCGCCGCCGGCTGCGAGGGCGGCCGTTTCCTAGCGCTCAGACGCGGCCCGAGCGCTCCTGCGCGTAGGCGACGAACGGCTCGATCGCCCCGGGGTCGGCGAGCGCGTCGCGGCTCGCGACCTCGGAGACGGGTGCGCCGCCGATGATGCGCTTGACGGGCAGCTCGAGCTTCTTCCCGGTCATCGTGCGCGGGATGGCCGGGACGGCGACGATCTCGTCGGGCCGGTGCCTCGGGGAGAGGCTCGTGCGGAGGGCGTTCGCGATCCGGCTGCGCAGCGCGTCGTCGAGCTCGATGCCGTCCCGCAGCACGACGAACAGCAGGAGGTCGTCGGTCTCCTCGAGGTGGACGACGAGGCTGTCGAGCACCTCGTCCATCTCCTCGACGACACCGTAGAGCTCGCTCGTTCCGAGCCGGACGCCGCCGCGGTTGAGAGTCGCGTCTGAGCGGCCGGTGATCACGCAGCTACCGCGCTCCGTGAACAGGATCCAGTCGCCGTGGCGCCAGACGCCCGGGTAGTGCTCGAAGTACGCGGCGCGGTAGCGCGACCCGTCGGGGTCGTTCCAGAAGCCGACGGGCATAGACGGCATCGGCCTGCGGATCACGAGCTCGCCGAGCTCGCCGACGACGGGGTTCCCGTCGAGGTCGAAGGCGGCCGCGTCGACGCCGAGGCACGGCGTCGTAATCTCGCCGGCGTAGACGGGCAGGATCGGATACGCGGACAGAAGCCCGGAGCAGACGTCGGTGCCGCCGCTCCCGACGTTCAGGAAGAGGTCGCTCCCGAGCTGCTCGTACAGCCAGACGTAGCCCTCCGGCGGGAGTGGTGATCCGGCCTCGCACACCGTCCGGATCGCCGAGAGGTCGAAGCGGCGACCGGGCTCGAGCCCCTCCTTGCGGCACGACATCGTGAACGCGGGCGAGAGCCCCATGAACGTGGCGCGCGTCTCCTCGGCGAGCCGCCATTGGTACGACACGTCCGGGTAGCCGGGGTTCCCGTCGATCATCACGATCGACGCCCGGAGCAGCAGGTTCGAGACGAGCGCGTTCCACATCATCCATGCCGTCGTGGTGAACCAGAGCAGCCGGTCGCCGTGCGTGATGTCGAAGCAGAGCCCCAGGTTCTTGCAGTGCTCGAGGAGGATGCCGCCGTGGCCGTGGATGATCGCCTTCGGCAGCCCGGTCGTGCCGGAGGAGAAGAGGACGTAGAGCGGATGCGCGAACGGGAGTGACGCGAACTCGAGCCGACCCGGCTCGGCCAGCAGCTCGTCCCAGGTGAGCGTCTCGGGAAGCGCGTCGTCCTCTCCGCCCGCGTACGGCACGTGAACCACTGCTTCCAGCCCGGGCAGCCCGTCGCGGACTGCGGCGACCTGCTCGCGGCGGTCGACGTGCTTCTCCCCCCACCGATAGCCGGCGACGGTGAGCAGCACTTTCGGCTCGAGCTGTCCGAGCCTGTCGAGGACGCTGCGCACGCCGAACTCCGGCGGGCACGTCGCCCAGATCGCGCCGAGGCTGGCGGTGGCGAGGAACGCGACGAGCGTCTCGGGGATGTTCGGCAGGTATGCGACGACGCGGTCTCCCCGGCCGACGCCGAGCCGCTGGAGCCCTGCACGCGCCCGCGCGACCTGCTCCCGGAGCTCGCCGAAGGTCAGCTCGAACGGATCGCGCGTCTGCGAGCGGGCGAGGACGGCGACGGTGCCCAGGTCCTCCTCGC
>DATAPC010000085.1:0-76621 GCA_036265415.1 Gaiella sp. | reverse complement strand
CGGATCGCGACCTTGCCCTCCTCCGCGGAGCGGCGGACGACCTTCACGAGCTCCTTGCGCCGTTCCTCCGTCAGCGCGGGGATGGGCAGGCGGATGAGCTTCCCGTCGTTCGAGGGCGTCAGACCGAGATCGGACTCCATGATCGCCTTCTCGATCGCCTTGATCTGCGTCGGGTCGTACGGCTGGACGGACAGGAGCCGCGCCTCGGGAGCGCTGATCGTCGCCATGTTCGAGAGCGGCGTCGGCTGGCCGTAGTAGTCGATGGTGATCCGATCGAGCAGCGCCGTCGAGGCGCGTCCCGTGCGGACGCTGTTGAACTCGGTCCGCGTGTGCTCGATCGACGCGTCCATGCGCCGCTCGCAGCCCGCCAGGAAGTCCTCGATCGCCGTCACCTACGACACCTCCTCGTCCGCCTTTCGACGCAGCCTACGACTCGACGGCGGGCGTCGCGACCACCGTCCCGAGCCGCTCCCCCGAGGCGACGCGCACGATGTTCCCCTCCGCCAGCTCGAAGACGTGGATCGGCACGGCGTTGTCCATGCACAGGGAGAGCGCCGTCGTGTCCATCACCCTGAGCCCGCGCTCGATCGCCTCGAGGTGCGTCAGCTCCGGCAGAAACCGCGCCGACGGGTCCTTCCGCGGATCGCCGTCGAAGACGCCCGCGACGCCGTTCTTCGCCATGAGGATCGCCTCGGCGCCGATCTCGAGCGCACGGAGTGCGGCTGCGGTGTCGGTGGTGAAGAACGGGTTGCCCGTCCCGGCGGCGAAGATCACGACGCGGCCCTTCTCCAGGTGTCGGATCGCGCGGCGGCGGATGTACGGCTCGGCGACCTCGGAGACGGTGACGGCGGACTGCACGCGCGTCTGCGCACCGAGCCGCTCGAGCGCGTCCTGGAGCGCGAGGGCGTTCAGCAGCGTCGCGAGCATGCCCGCGTAGTCGGCCGTGGCACGATCCATTCCCTCTGCCGCGGCGCTCATGCCGCGGTAGAAGTTCCCTCCGCCGACGACGACCGCGATGTCCGTGCCGGCCGCCTGGACCGCCACGACCTCCCGCGCGATCGAGCTCACCGTCTTCGGGTCGACGCCGTATTCGCGATCGCCCATCAGGCTCTCGCCCGAGAGCTTGAGCAGGGCCCGACCGAACGCCGGAGCGACCCCCGGCGGGTGCTCCGCGAGCTCCTCGGGCCTCGCGCTCACGAGCCGGCGACCGAGACGCGCGCGAACGCGACAACCGTGGCGCCCGCCTCGGCGAGCGCCGCCCCCACCGACTTCGAGGCGTCGTGGATCCACGGCTGCTCGAGCAGGGCGCCGCCCGGAGACGCCGCGAAGAAGCGCTTCGCCAGCATGCCGTCGACGATCTTCTCACGTGCCTGCTCGGGCTTCGACTGCACCTCGTCCGAGTTGAGGTAGATCTGCCGCTCGGCCGCGAGCACGTCCGCCGGCACGTCGGCGCGCGAGGCGTACTGCGGCGCCGCGAACGAGATGTGCATCGCCACCTGGCGCGCGAGCTCGGGCGAGCCGCCCTCGAGCTGCACCACGACGCCGATCTTGTTCGCCGGCGGATGGACGTACGCGGAAAGCGTCCCGCCCTCGAGCCGGTCTGCGCCCGCGACCACGATGTTCTCGCCGAGCTGCGCGATCAGCGCCGCGCGCTCGTCCTCGAACCTCTCGACGGCCGAGGGCCCGTCGGCGTGGACGGCGCGAAGCACCGTCTCGCCGAAGGCCTGGAAGGCGTCGTTCCGCGACACGGGCTCCGTCTCGCAGCCGACGCCGACGATCGACGCGGCGCCCGCGTCGACGATGACGCCCACGAGCCCTTCGGTCGTGGCGCGGTCCGCTCGCTTTCCGGCGGCGGCCATCCCACGCTCACGCAGCAGCGTCCGCGCGGCCTCGACGTCGCCGCCTGTCTCCTGCAGCGCCTGCTTGCAGGCCATCATCCCGGCGCCGGTCTGGTCGCGGAGCTCCTTGACGAGGCTGGCGCTGATCTCCGTGGCGCCGGTCATGTCTGCCTCCCGTTCTCGGCGCCGACGGGCTCGCCCGCCTCCGACGGGGTCTCCGGAGCCTCTGTGCCCTCCGCGGCCCCGGCCGTGGGCTCCGGCTGGGGTGCCGCAGGCTGGTCGGTCTCGGCCTCGGCCGGAGCAGGCGCGGAGGACGCCTCCTCGGCGCGCGGCTCGGGTGCCGCGGCCAGCTCTGCCTCGGTGACCTTCGTCTTCGCAGCGGCGATCCCGTCGGCGATCGCGCGAACGACGAGCGAGCACGAGCGGATCGCGTCGTCGTTCCCGGGCACGACGTAGGTGACCTCGTCCGGGTCGCAGTTCGTGTCGACGAGGGCGATCACCGGCAGCCCGAGCCGCTGCGCCTCGCGCAGCGCGAGCTGCTCCTTGCGCAGGTCGACGATGAACACCGCGTCGGGCTGGCGCTTCATCGTCGAGACGCCGCCGAGGTTCGCCTCGAGCTTCTCGAGCTCCCCGCCCATCGCGATGCGCTCCTTCGCCGGGAGTAGATCGAGCTGCCCCTCCTCCTTCAGGCGCCGGAGCTCCTGCAGGTAGGAGATCCGGTCCGCGATCGTCCGCCAGTTCGTCAGGAGGCCCCCGAGCCAGCGATGTGCGACGAACGGCTGGCCCACGCGGGTGGCCTCGCGCACGATCGCCTCCTGCGCCTGCTTCTTCGTGCCGACGAAGAGGATCGTGCCTCCGCGCTCGGCGACGTTGCGCGCGAAGTCGTGCGCCTCCTGCAGCAGCGCCTGCGTCTGCTGGAGGTCGATGATGTAGATCCCGCCGCGCTCGTCGAAGATGAAGCGCTTCATCTTCGGGTTCCAGCGGCGCGTCTGGTGGCCGAAATGCACACCGGCCTCCAGCAGCTCCTTCATGGAGACGACTGCCACGATCTGTCCTTTCGGTTGTGGTGTGGTGCGCCGGCGGGCGCGGACGGAACCGGCGCTGAGAGCGCCGGCACCCCCGTCCGGAGGCGTCGCCGGGTTGACGGGTCCGAGCGCGCGAATGGTAGCGGCTCGGCGGGCGACTACCCCTTACGCGCCCGCTCGAGGGCGGCGGCGAGCTCCGGGGGCAGCGGTGACGAGAGATCGATGGTCTCCCCCGTGAGTGGATGCGCGAACCGCAGCCGGTGGGCGTGGAGGAACTGCCGCTCGAGGCCGAGATCTCCAGCCACGCCGTACACCGGGTCGCCGGAGACGGGCAGGTCGATCGCCTCCAGATGGACGCGGATCTGGTGTGTGCGCCCCGTCTCGAGCCGCACCTCGAGGAGCGCTCGCCGCCCGAGGAGCTCGTGCACCTCGAACCAGGTGACCGCGTCGCGCGGAGTCTCCGTGTCGAGCGAGTGGCGCGTCCGGTCGCGCCTGTCGCGGCCGATGGGCGCCGTGATGCGTCCGGTGCGCGAGCTCGGCTCCCCGACGACGAGGGCCAGATAGCGGCGCTCGACCTCCCGCTTCCGGATCGCCTCCGTGAGGCGCCCGTACGCCTCCTCTGACCGGGCGACGACGAGCAGGCCGGACGTGTCGCGGTCGAGCCGATGGACGATGCCCGGCCGCGCGGGGTCACCGCCGGACGCACCGAGGGCGAGGAGCCCGTGTGCCAGGGTCGGTCGCTCGTCCGGCCCGGCCGGATGTACGACGATGCCGGCCGCCTTGTCGACGACGAGCAGGTGCTCGTCCTCGTGGACGACCTCGAGCGGCAGCTCGACCGCCGTCAGCTCGTGAGGCTCGGGGAGCGCCACGGTCAGCTCCTCCCCTCCCGCAAGCCGGTGGCTCTTCGGTTGGGGGCGCCCGTCCACAAGGACTGCTCCCGTGCTCAGGAGCCGCTCGGCGAGCGTGCGCGTGCCTACTCCGGGCACCTCGGCGACGACGGCATCGAGCCGCCTGCCTGCGTCCGACTCAGGAACGCGAGAGCGGCGAGGTGCCAACGGCGGCGCTCGAGCGGTCGGCCGCCACGAAGGACAGGAACAGCAGTCCGACCCCGACCACGATGAACGAGTCGGCCAGGTTGAACGCGGGCCAGTAGTCGAGGTCGAGGAAATCCGTCACGTAGCCGAGCCGCAGCCGGTCGACGAGATTCGAGGCGCTTCCCCCGAGCACGAGGCCGACGGCCACGGGCAGAAGCGGGTGCCGGCGGCCCGAGCGCGCGAAGAAGACGATCAGCGTGCCGATCGCAACCGCGGTGAGCACGATCACGACCGACGTCGAGTCGGCGAACAGCCCGAATGCGATGCCCGTGTTCCGGACGTGATGGATCGTGAAGGGCCCCAGCACGTCGACGGAGTCGCCGAGCGCGAGGCGCCCGGAGACGAGCGCCTTCGTCAGCTGGTCGGCGCACGCCGCCGCGACCGCGACGAGCGCGAGCTCGAGCCACTGCACGCTGCCAGCGGCCAGCGACCTCGACGCGCCGGGAATCGGCTGCAGCGCGTTCGTCGCCGAGCCGACGCGGACCTCGAGCGGGGCGCGGGGCGGCTCGGCGCGCGCGGGCTCGCTCATGCGCGCTCCTCCTCCCGTCTGCACGAGACGCACAGCACCGCGTAGGGCACGGCCGCCAGTCGGTCGTCCGGAATGGGGTTTCCACACCGCACGCAGGTGCCGTAAGTGCCGTCCTCGATGCGCTGCAGCGCCGCATCGATCTCCTGGACGATCGTCTCGGCGTTCTCCTCGAGCGACTCGTCGACCTCGCGGTCGAACATCTCGCTCGCGTGGTCGGCCAGGTGCTGGTCTCCGGCGGCGCTCGAGAGCTCGCTGTCGTCGTTGTCGTCCTGGACGATGTCGTGCGCTGCGCCGAGGATGCGCGCCCGCATCGCGACGAGCTCGGCCCTGCGGTCCTCGTGCGTGCCGCTGGTCATGCGGTTCCGTCCCGGGCGAGCCTGCGTTCCGCTTCCTCGAGCGCGAGTCCCTCGACCGCGACGACCTTGTCGCGCGACGTGTGCCCCGCGACGACGCGCACCTGGCGCGGCGGGAGCCCGAGCGCGTCGGCGAGGAGGAGCGTGACGGCGGCATTCGCGCGGCCGCGCTCGGCGGCAGCCGTGACCCGAACCTTCCACGTGTCCCCGAGGCGTCCCACGACCGCCGACCGGCTGGCGCCGGGTGCGACGCGGACGCGAAGCCTCGTGACGCCGCCCGCGAGCGGCGGGTCGTTCCGGACGGAGGCGGTCGAGCCCACGCCGGAAGGATAGTGGCGCAGATGGTCGGCGACGAAGGAGGTTATCCGGCGAGGCGCTCGATCCTCGGCTCCGCGGGCTCCGCGGTCCCGACCGTCGCCGCGTCGTCCTCTGCGGCGGTCTCCGGCTCGGCGCCGTCGCGGTCGGAGACGATCTCGAGCGCCGCCCGCATCATCGTGCGGATGCGGTGCGTCTCAGCGAGCAGCTGCTCCTTCTCGGCGATCGCGTCCCGTACCACCCTGCGGCTCTCCGCGTTGGCCTCCTGGACGATCACGTCGGCCTCGCGCCGCGCCTGCTCCTTCATGTCCTGCGCCGCTCTCTCCGCCGACACGAGCGTCGAGCGGAGCAGCGTCTCGAGCTCGACATGGCGAGCGACCTCCCCTTCGAGCACGTGGACGCGCTCGCCGAGGTCCGCGCGCTCGCGCCACACGGCCTCGAAGCTGTCGGCGACCTCCTCGATCGCTCGCTCGACGCTCGAACGGCGATAGCCGAAGAGCCCGCGGCGCAGATCGAGGTGGCGCACCTCCACCGGTGTCAGGGACATACCGTCCTCCTTTCAGAGAACACGATCGATGAGGGCGTTCACGAGCATCCCGAGCAGGTACAGGGCGAACACGGCTGCGATCGGCGACAGGTCGAGCGGGCCGAGCGGCGGGATCACGCGCCGAAAGAGCCTCAGGTACGGCTCACAGACGTCGTACAGGAACTGCCGGATCCGCTCGAGCGTCGGCGAGCCGCCCCCGGGGATCCACGAGGCGATGATGTACGCGAAGATCAAGAGCACGTAGACGCCGACGAACACGGACACGAACCGCTGGACCGACGTCCCGATGTCGGCCAGCAGCAACGAGCCGACGCCCGCGTCGCCCACGGCCCTGCATTCTCCCCGCCCCGGGCGGTTCCTGCGCGGTGGCTAGGCCTGGTTGAAGAAGCCGCCCGCAGGGTCGAGCGCACGCGCGCGCTCCTCGGCCGACACCTCGACGTTCTTCGGCGTCAGGAGGAAGACCTTGTCGGCGACGCGTTGCATGCTGCCGTCGAGCGCATAGGTGAGGCCGCTCGCAAAATCGATGAGCCGCTTCGAGAGCTCCGTGTCCGCGGACTGCAGGTTGAGGATGACCGGCACCGAGTCCTTGAACCGGTCGGCGATCTGCTGCGCGTCGTTGAAGCTGCGCGGCAGCACGAGGTGCACGCGGACCTGCGACGACGCGCTGTCGACGCCCCGCAGCCGCGACCGGCGCGACGAGGACGACGTCGACGAGGAGGACGAACGCGCGGCGACGGCGTCGGAGTCCGCCTCGGACACGCTGTCCGGCTCGGACCACTCGTCCTCCCGCCGGCGCGGGAGGCGGCGCACGTTCGCGCGCTCGCGGCGGCGGTAGTCCCGCTCGAGATTCTCGCTCGTCGTGGTCACGTCCTCGTCCCAGTCCTCGTCCTCGGCGATGCCGAAGTAGACGAGCGTCCTGTTCCACACGTCGCCGAGGCCCATGTCAGGCGGGATCGTAGCCCGTCCTCCCGACGGCGACACCCCTCGCGGCAGGCGGCGGCGACGTCCTCAGCGGAAGAGCGTCGAGCCGACGCGGATCAGCGTTGCGCCCTCCTCGACCGCGACGCGCCAGTCCTGCGACGTGCCCATCGACAGCTCCGCGAGCCCGTGCGTCGCGGCGAGCTCCGCGAGGCGCCGGAACCACGGCCGTGAGGCCTCGGGGTCGTCGGCCAGAGGCGGCATCGTCATCAGCCCGCGGATCCCCGGGAACCGCTCGAGCCACCCACCGATCTCGTCCGGCGCGATCCCCGACTTCGATGCCTCACCCGAGAGGTTCACCTCGAGCAGCGCCGGCACCGTGAGCCTGCGGGCCGCCGATTCGGAGTCGAGCGAGTGGACGAGCTCGCAGAGCGGATCGACCACCTTCACCTTGTTCGACTGGAGATGGCCGATGAAGTGCCAGCGGAACGCGTCTCCGTAGCGGGCGTGCTTCGCGGCGAGGTCCTGGGCGCGGTTCTCCCCGACCACCGCGACCCCCGCCTCCGCGAGAACGCCGAGCTCGTCGAGCGGCACGTACTTCGTCGCGGCGACGACCGTCACGTCCGGCCCCGCCTCCTCGCACACCCGGAGATAGCGCTCGCGCACGTCGCCGGCGGTCAGGAGAGCCACGACGTCGCCTCCGCGAGGAGTCGTTCCCGCTCGTTCGCCGCCGGGTCGTCGAGCACGAGGTCGAGCAGCCGGGCGAGTGCGGCTCCGAGCGGAGGCCCTTCCCGGTAGCCGGCGTCGATCAGGTCCTTGCCGTCCACGGCGAGGTCGGAGAGGCGGTGGGGGCGATCGCGCTCCTCCTCGACGCGCCGCTCGAGCTCGGCGAGATGCTCGAGCTCCCATGCATCGACGCGCTTCGTCGACAGGTCGGCGCGCTTGTGGACGAGAAGGCGCCGTGCGCGCTCGACGCCGTGCGAGGCGAGGAAGCGACGCGCGAAGATGCCGTCGATCGGCCCGTCCAGCCAGAACGCGTGGCTCGCGACGAGCCGCTTCACCTCGTCGCGAACGACGTTCGGGTAGCGGAGCCGACGGAGCACCGCACCCGCGATGCGCGCCCCGAGCGTCGCGTGGTCGGAGCCGGTGCGGTCGGCCTCCGGCTTGCCGACGTCGTGCAGAAGGGCGCAGAGGCGCACCTCGAGGCCCGCGCCGAGCTCGGCCGTTCGCTGGACCACATCGAAGAGGTGCTCGTCGAGCGGCCCCGGCTGACGGTCCGAGCCGAGGTCGTGGCCGATCACTGCGCCGTACTCGGGCAGGAACTCGACGAGTGCTCCGGTGTCGCGCGCGAGCCGCAGCGCCTCGGCCGGACGTGTGCCGAGGAGGAGCTTCGAGAGCTCCCCGAGGCCGTCGGCCTCGACACCTCCGCCGATCCGCTCGCCCGAGACATGCCGAAGCCCCGACGCGTCCGCCCGCATCTGCGCCAGCGTCTCGGACGTGAGTGAGAACGAGAGCTGCGAGAGGAGCCGCAGCCCGCGCAGGATGCGCAGCGGGTCCTCGCGAAAGCTCTCCCGGCTGACCGTGTGCAGCTCACGCCGCTCGAGGTGCTCGCGACCGCCGAACGGATCCACCAGCTCGCCCGTCGCCAGGCGACGTGCCATCGCGTTGACCGTGAAGTCCCTTCGCGCCATGTCGTCGGCGATCGACACGGACGAGTCGGTCACGATCTCGAAGTCTCGATGGCCCGGGCCGACGCTCTGCTCGCGGCGCGGCGGGGTGATCTCGATGCCGGCGGGAGCGAGCGCGCGGATCCTCCGGTCGCGCGGGAAGAACCGCACGCCGACGAGCTGGCCGTGCACCTCCATGTCCTCCACGCGGCCGTGCGGCGCGAGCGCCTCGCGCAGGCCGTGGTGGTCGACGCCGGGAACCAGGAAGTCCTCGTCCGAGTGCTCGATGCCGAGCAGCTCGTCGCGAACGGCGCCCCCCACCACATAGGCGTCGAGCCCGAGCGAGCTGATGTAGCGACGGGTCGCGGTCGACACGCGAGCATTCTCGCCGCTCGCGCCGCCCGGCCCGCTCGCTACAGGTGCGCGACGGCCTCGATCTCGACGAGCGCCCCCGAGGGGAGCTTCGCGACCTGGAACGTCGACCGCGCCGGAGGCCGGTCGCCGACCCGGCTCGCGTAGACGTCGTTCATCGCCTGGAAGTCGGCCAGGTCGACGAGGAAGACGCTCGTCTTGACCAGGTTGTCCAGCGAAGCTCCCGCGGCCTCGAGGATGGCCGCCAGATTCGCGAGCGCCTGGCCGGTCTGCTCCGCGATGTCCCCCGAGATCTCGGTGTCGCCCGGCTTCAGGCCGAGCTGGCCCGCGACGAAGACGAGGTCGCCCGCGACGATCGCCTGGTTGTACGGCGCGCCCTGGAACGGCGCCGGGGCGGCCTCGGTGCGGATCACGGTCTTCTCCATGCCTCTCCTTCCGTCAGTCGGCGGCGCGGCTCGCGCGTGCGAGCGCCACGCCGAGCGCCTTGAAGATCGCTGCGAGCGCGTGGCCCGTGTCCTCGCCCTCCATCAGCCGCACGTGGATGGTGAGACCCGCCTCGTCGGCCAGACGCCCGAGGAAGCGCGCCGCGAGGTCGGTGCCGAGGCCGCCCGCGCCGGTCAGGTCGGCGTTCGACGCCACGAGCGGCCGGTCGGCCCGCTCGACGACGACCATCGCGAGCGCCTCGTCCGCGGGGACGGTCGCCTCGCCGTGCGCCCCGACGGCGAGGCGCGGCGCGACGGCGCGCCCGAGCGCCGTGCCGGCCGCGTCGACCTCCGCCTCGGGGTCGTCGGGGTCGATCTCGAGAGCGAGGTCGAACCGCGCGGCCCGTGCGAGCTCCGCGAGCAGGTGGTCGAGGACCGGGACGCCCGTCGCGACGTTCGCGACGCCGGTCCCGTCGGCGATGCGCGCGCCGCTCACAACTCCGCGCGCTCGATCGACGCGCCGAGCGCCTGCAGCCGCTCGTCGATGCGTTCGTACCCGCGGTCGATCTGCCCGATGTTCCCGATGCTCGACGTTCCGTCTGCACACAGCGCTGCGATCACCATGGCCATCCCTGCTCGGATGTCGGGGCTCTCGAGACGCTGCCCGTAGAGCTGTGCCGGCCCGGTCACGACGACGCGGTGGGGATCGCAGAGGATGATCCGGGCACCCATCGAGACGAGCTTGTCGACGAAGAAGAGCCGGCTCTCGAACATCTTCTCGAAGACGAGCACGGTGCCCCGCGCCTGCGTCGCCGCGACGACGGCGATCGACGTCAGGTCGGCGGGGAATGCGGGCCAGATCCCGCTCTCGATCTTCGGGATCTGGTCGCCGAGATCGTCGACGACCTGCAGCTCCTGGCCGGGCGGGACGCGCACGGAGCGCTCCCCCACCTCGAGCGCGATCCCGAGCTTGCGGAATGCGGGGACGATCGAGATCAGGTCGTCGGGCTCGACGTCCTCGATGGTGACGTCGCCGCCCGTCGTGGCCGCGAGCGCCGCGAAGCTCGCGACCTCGACGTGCTCCGGGCGAATCCGATACGTGCCGCCGCTCAGCTCGTCCACGCCGCTGACGCGGAGGATGTTCGAGCCGATGCCCTCGATCCTGGCCCCGAGGGAGACGAGGAAGTGGCACAGGTCCTGGATGTGCGGCTCGCAGGCGGCGTGGCCGACGATCGTCTCGCCCTCTGCGAGGACGGAGGCCATGACGGCGTTCTCGGTGGCCATCACCGACGCCTCGTCGAGGAACATCCGCTTGCCGCGGAGGCCGTCGGTGCGCAGGTCGTAGGCCCCGTTGAGCTCGACCTCGACGCCGAGCTCCATGAAGGCATGGATGTGCGTGTCGAGCCGGCGCCGGCCGATCACGTCGCCGCCCGGCGGCGGCACGGTCGCGCGGCCGAAGCGGGCGAGGAGCGGCCCGGCGAGCAGGAACGACGCGCGAATCTCGCGGCCGAGCCCCGCGTCGAGGGCCGTCTTGGTGACAGAGGTCGGGTCGACGGTCACCTCGTTGGGGCCCGTCCACTCGGCCTTCGCGCCGAGATCGGCGAGCAGCTCGACCATCGTCTCGACATCCTTGATCCTCGGGACGTTCGTGAGCACGACCGGGCCCGAGGCGAGCACGGTGGCCGCCAGGATCGGCAGCGCGCCGTTCTTGTTGCCCGCCGTGCGGACGGTTCCCGTCAGCGGACGTCCGCCCTGGATCACGAACGACTGCATAGCGGGGCGGTATCGTACCCGGCTCCGTGGAGGTCACCCGCGACAACGCCTGGGCGACCCTGACCCGCTACACGAAGAGCGAGTCGCTCCTCCGACACGCGCTGGCTGTGGAGGCGTCCGTACGCGGCTACGCGCGGCGCTTCGGCGAGGACGAGGAGCTCTGGGCCGTCGTCGCCCTGTTGCACGACTTCGACTACGAGATCCACCCCACGCTCGACGAGCATCCGCAGAACGGCGCGCCGATCCTCCGGGAGGAGGGCTACCCCGAGGTCGTCATCCGGGCGGTGCTCTCCCACGCCGAGCACCTCGCGCTCCCGCGCGAGACGCTGCTCGAGAAGACGCTGTTCGCGTGCGACGAGCTGTCCGGCTTCGTCCACGCCTGCGGGCTCGTCCGTCCGGCGGGCCTCGACGGCCTCGAGCCGAAGTCGGTCCGGAAGAAGCTCAAGCAGCCGTCCTTCGCAGCGGGCGTCCACCGGGACGAGGTCTACGCCGGCGCCGAGCTTCTCGGGCTGGAGCTCGACGAGCACATCGCGAACGTCGTCGCGGCGCTCCAGCCGATCGCGCCGGAGCTCGGTCTGCGCACGGCCACCGACCCCGCCTGAGCCATCCCACCCCCGCGGCGACCGCTCAGGCGTCGAGCGCCGAGACGAGCCGGTCGAGGTCGTCGTCGCTCGTCCACCAGCCGCACGAGACCCGCACGAGCCCCCGTCCGGGAAGCTCCCGGACGTGGACTCCCGCGGCGAAGAGCCGGGCGACGACGTCCGCTGCCTCTTCCTCCCCGGCCGGGCGGAACGCCACGAGCGTCGAGCGGACGGGAGGCGTGATCACTTCGACGCGCGGCAGCAGAAGCTCCCGGCACCGCTCGGCGGCGTCCCACGCGCGCTCGAACCACCAGTCCGGGCGGAGCTCGAGCGCCGCGAGCATCGCCCGGAGCGCCCCCTGCGACCACCAGCCGGCCTCGAACCGGCGGGCACCCTCGTGCGGCTCGTACGTCCCGTCGGGCCGATGGCTGCGCTGCGCGAGGTACGTCGGGGAGGTGACTGCGAGCCGCTCGGGTTCCGCGACGACGAGCGCACCCGTCGAATCCGGGCCGCAGAGCCACTTCTGGCCGGAGATCGTCAGGAAGTCGACGCCGACGGAGGTCGAGGGGATCGCGCCGACCGATTGCGCTCCGTCGGCGAGCACGGGGGCTCCGCTCTTCTCGCGAAGCTCCGCGAGAGGTAGGACCGCGCCCGTCGTCCAGAGCACCTGCGAGGTCGCGATCAGGCGCGTACGCGGCGTGACCGCGGCGAGCACGGCCTCGGCCTCCGGCGCGACCAGGACCACCGTCGCCTCCGACGCGCCGAGGGGCCCGAGCAGCCCGAAGTGCTCGTCGGTGGTCGTGACGATCTCGTCGCCCGGCTCGAGTCCGAGCCCGCGCAGGACGATGCCGCAGCCCTCCGAGGTCGATCCCGTCAGCGCGACCTGCTCGACGTCCGCGCCGACGAGTGTTGCGAACGCGTCCCGCAGCTCCGCCCGGAGGGCCAGCGTCTCCTCCAGGTAGTCCGTGCCGCTGCGGCCGCGCGCGAGGTCGCGCTCGAGCGACTCCGCCAGCGCGCGGGCGACGGGCTGGGGGAGTGGCCCGAAGGTGCCCGCGTTCAGGTACGCGATCTTTTCGAGGACGGGAAACAGGCCGCGTGCGTCCTCGAAGGTCATGCGTCTCCGATCCGGAGACGTGCCTCCACGACGGGGTGGTCGGAGAGCACGACGCCATTCTGCACACGTCGCTCGAGTGGCCAGGGGGCGACGGAGTCGGGCTGCGTGCCGCGCACGAGCACGTGGTCGATGCCTCCGGAGGGAGTCGAGTAGGCGCTCAGCTGGGGGTCGCTGACGTTGAAGTCGCCGGCGAGCACCACCATGTCGCCGCGGGTCGCGACGCGCTCCGCGAAGGCCGCGGCGTGCGCCGCCTCCCCGCGCGGCACCGCGGGATGTGCGTGGTCGTTCGAGGCGTGCAGGTTCGCGACCGTCACCGCGTGGGATCCGGCGATGCGGATCGCGTGGACGACACGACGTTCGCGCCCGTGCTCCGAGATGCGCTCGTGCCCCAGGTCCGTTGCCGCATGGCGCGGGGCGACGAGGATCGCGTTCGCCTGACCCGAGAGGCCGGAGCGGAAGAAACCCTGGTGCGCACGGGTGACCCATTTCGAGAACGGACCGGGCCAGAGCGGCGGCCGAGTGATCGCGTCGAACCGGCGCATCCCCGACCAGCCCTCGAGCCGCGGCAGCGCCCAGACGGGAACCTCCTGCAGGCAGACGACGTCCGGCCCGTCCTGGGCGACGAGCTCGATCATGCGCCGCAGGTGGCCTGTCCTGCGCGGCGGGCTGGCGTTCCCGTGGAACACGTTCCACGTGCGGACGAGCAGCTCCATCGCCGCCGAGGCTACGGGTACCGTCGTGCGGGCTGCGCCGATGCACGTCGTCCTCGCCGATCCCCCCGCGTTCACGCCGCCGTACGACCACGAGCTCGCGGCGGCGCTCGCCCGCGCAGGCGCCGAGGTCGAGCTCGTCACGGCGCCGTTCCGTTTCGGCACGCGCCCGGCGGCCGACGGCTACGTCCTCGACGAGTCGTTCTATCGCCGCGCCGGGAGGATCCGCCGGCCGGCGCTCCGGGTCGCGGCGAAGGCGATCGAGCATCCCCTCGACCTGCGTCGACTGCTTGCGCGGCCGGCGGACGTCGTCCACTTCCAGTGGCTCGACGCCCCCGAGGTCGACGTGCTCCTCCTGCGGCCGGGGAAGCCACTCGTCTTCACCGCCCACGACCTCCTGCCGCGCCGCACCGCCCACCGCGAGCGTCTCTGGCGCCGCCTCTTCGCGCGCTTCGACCGGGTCGTCGTCCACTCGGAGCGCGGACGCGAGACGCTCGAGCGCTTCGGCGTCGAGCCGGAAAAGCTCCGTGTCGTCCCGCATCCCGTCTTCTCGAGCGACCCTCCGCGGGCGGACGACGGCCGCACCGTCCTCGTACCGGGTGTGATCCGGCCCTACAAGGGGCTCGAGGACGCGGTCGGGGCGACGCTCGCCGTGGACGGCGCGCGCCTGCTCGTCGCGGGGGACGCCCGCATCCCGCTGGACGACCTCCGACGCACTGCCGCCGATCGCGCGGAGTGGCGGCTCGGGTATCTCGACGCCGCGGAGCTCGAGCGGGCACTGTCCGAGGCGACGGTCGCGGTGTTCCCGTATCGCGCCGAGCTCGATCAGTCGGGAGCGCTTCTCCAGGCGCTCGGCGCCGGCGTGCCCGCGGTCGTCTACGACGTCGGCGGGCTCGGGGAGGTCGTGCGGCAGTTCGGCGCAGGACGTGTCGTCGGGCGGGGCGACGTCGACGCGCTGGCGGGGGCACTCCGGGAGCTGCTCGACGACCCGCACGCCCTCGCGGCTGCCCGTGCGGGCGCGCGCGGTGCGCGTGAGACGCTCACGTGGGACGCCGCCGCGGCCACACATCTCGAGCTGTACCGGGAGCTCCTCTGAGGCTGCGGCGCCGAGACCCGTTCGACGACCTCGTCGCCCGCCAGCTCGCGCTGTTCGGGGAGGACGAGGCGGAGCTCCTGCAGGAGGCCGTCGACGCGGAGGCCGCCTGGGTTCGCGCCCGTCGCGAGAACGCCGAGGAGGCGTACGGCGACTACCAGCTCGTCGTCGACGCGATCGCCGACCGGCTGCTCGACCTCCGCGAGGCGTACGCCGCGACGCTCGCCGACGACACGGTCGCCGACGCGTACCGGCGGTCGTTCGCCGCCGGGGCCTCGCGCCGCTTCCGGCGGTACGCGTCGCTCGTCGCGGACCTGGAGGAGTAGCTCAGTCCTCTCCCAGCTCGTGGCCCGGCGGCCGCGGGCGCAGCGAGCGGGCGAGCTTCAGGTGCTTCTTCGCCTCGTCGTGGCGCCCCTGGTTGCGCAGCGTCCGGCCGAGCGCGTAGTGGGCGTAGTCGTCGGCCGGCGAGAGCTCGAGCACCTTGCGGAACTCCGCCTCGGCCTCGGGCCAGCGCTTGATGCGGAAGTAGGCGATGCCGAGCGCCTCGCGGATCGACGCCTTCTCCGGCTCGAGGCGCTTCGCCTTCTCGAGCGCGACCGTGGCCTGGGCCGGCATGCCGCTCCGCAGGTGGCTCCGCCCCTGCTGGAAGAGGTCGTAGGCAGCGCTCATCGCACGAGGCCCGGTCGCACGGACCGGAGCGAGAACACGGCCCGGAGGTGGTCTCCGGGCGTCTCTCGCTCGGACGCGGCGGCAAGGACCCGGACGAGCTCGCTCCGCGCGCGCGTGGCGGCAGCGCCCGCGCGCGACGGCGGGCCGTAGCGGGCCTCGGCAAGGGCATCCGCGAGGGCGCCGGCGGGGGTCGCGAGCACACGCTCGGCTGCGTGGCGCAGCTCGCTGGGCGTCGCGTCACGCGGGACGAGGGCGCCGCGGTCGACGAGCGCGGAGACGAGCTCCGCCCGGACTCCGGCCGCGAGCCGCCGCGGATCGTGCTGTCGCAGCCGAAGCGTGCGCCGCACGCGTTTCGCGACGAGCAGCGCCGCGGCGGCGCCGAGGGGGGCGCCGACGACGAGGACGACCCACCACGGAAACCCGGGTCCGGCATCGGGCGGCACGACCGTGGGCGACGCCGCGGATCCTCCCGAGGGCCTCGGGTCGAAGTCGAGGAACCGCCCGGTGCCGAGCGCGCGGACGGCGTCGGCCGAGTCCGAGGCGAGGGTGTAGACGGCGGAGAGCGTGCCGCGGCCCGGCGTCGGGTCGAAGGCGAGCCAACCGAACCGCGAGAACCAGGCCTCGACCCAGGCGTGCGCCTGATGGTCGGTGACGGTCCAGACGCCCGCCTGCCACGTCCCCGCCGTGAACCCGACGGCGACGCGGGACGGGATGCCGAGCATGCGGAGCATCACGGCCATCGCGCCGGCGTAGTGCTGGCAGTAGCCCGCCCGGGTGACCTCGACGAAGTCCACGAGCGGCGGGTTGGTCGTGCTCACCGGCGGGTGCTCCTCGTAGCGGAAGCCTCCGCCGCTGCGGAACCAGCGCTCGAGGACGAGCGTCGCCTCGTACGGCGAGCCGGCCTTTGCGGTCAGCCGGTGAGCGTCCTGCCAGAGCGGGCGGTACGGCCAGAGCGGCTGGTACAGCTCGTCGCGGAACACGCGATCGACCTTCGCGACACGGCCGCTCGCGCCGTAGCCCGGGAAGCGCGCCCGTCCCATCTCCAGATAGCGGCCCGCGGCGGCCGGATAGCGAGGCGGAGAGGCTGCCAGCGCCCGCGGCGTGGGTCGCGGCGCATAGCTCCAGACCGTGTACTGCATACCGCGCTGGAGCGGCCGGTGGGCCAGGATCACCCCGCCGCCCAGGAACGAGACGTTGCCGAGCTCCGGGCCGTCGATGCGGGCGGGCTCGGCAGCGGCGGGGACGCGCGTGTCCTCGAGGCCCTCGACCGTCACCTTCTGCTCGAGCCAGGCCTTCGGACGGGCGTCGCGGCGCGGGACGAGCGGATCGTCGGGCAGGGGGCGGCGCGCGTCGCCGATGTCGGTCGGGAACAGGTTCTCGATCCATCGGTCGTCGGAGAACGTCTCGAGGGTGGACATCCGCCAGTACTCGGCCCGCGCGGGTGCGCGCACGTGGAGCACGACCGTCGGCCGGACGGGGAAGTCGATGCCCGCGTAGCTCGCATCCCACAGGAAGCGCACGTCGGTCGTCGCGCCGCTCGGCGCGAACGGATCCCAGCCGCGCCAGTCGACGTGCGAGGTGCCCGGCGCGAGCCCCGCGAGCGCGACTCCTGCCGACGCGGCGACGAGCGCAGCTGCGACGCCCGCGCCGGCGAGAGTGCGCTGCGCTCCTCGGACGTTCTGCACGACCGTCGCCCAGAGCACGCTGCCGAGTGCGAGGCCTCCGAGGAGAAGCGCGTGGCGGCCCTCCAGCAGGGCCTCCGGGAAGCCGACTCCCGCCGCCAACGCACCGGCGACCACGGCAGGACGCCGCGTTGCGACGCCCAGCGAGGCGACGAGTGCGAGCGCGAGGCCGGTCGCAACCACGAGGCCGTGCAGCGACGGGAAGGCCGTCGGGTCGAACGGCGCCTGCACGACCGGCGCGTCCCGGAGCGCGTCCCAGGCGCTGCCGAGCGCGCGATGGGGCCACGTCGCAAAGGCGATGGCGAGCCCTCCCGTTCCCGAGACGATGCAGCCTGCCGCGAGCCACCGCACGTCACGGAGTGCGGCGAGCCCGACCGCGAGCGCCGCGCCGGCGACGAACCGCACGGCCGACGTCGGCTGCTCGAGCATCGCCCACGACGCCATGACGACCGCGACGGCCGGCGCCGCGGCGATGGACGTCCGCAGCGAGAACCGGTCAGCCAACGGCCCTCGCCCTCAGGCCGCCGAGAGCCTCGGCGAGCGGCGTCCCGCGCCGCAGGACGGCGAGCGCCACGCCGGCTGCGGAGAGCCGGAGCAAGACCGCCGAGGCCGCCGCCGGCGGGCGGCCCGCATACGTCGGCGCATCGACGGCGACGAGCGCGCTCGACCGGCCGACCGCCGCCCGCGCCACGAGCGCGTCGGCGACAATCTCGGGACGCGCAGTGAGGACGACGAGCTCGGGGACGGAGCCGAGTGGGCCGCGCGCCGCCACGAGGTCACCGAGCGGCGTCGCAGCCGTGGGCTCGACCGCCGCGAGGTCGTCGAGCGCCTCGTCCCAGTCCCGGCCGACGCTCCGGACGCTGTGCACGCGCGGCTGCGCCGCCCCGATCACGAGGAGCGCGCGCCGCGAGCGCAGCGCGTGCGTGCGCACGATTCCGGCAGCCGCGCGGACCGCGTCGTCGAGGCTCGACTCGCCGCGCGCACCCGCCACGGCGCGGGCCTCCACGTCGAGTACCACCGCGATGCTGTCCCGCGGCGCGTCCTGGAGCTCGCGCACCATCAGCTCCCCGCGCCGGGCCGACGTCGGCCAGTGGACGGCCCGGAGCGGCTCCCCCTCCTGGTACTCGCGGACGCCGTGCGGCTCGAGCCCGCTCGGCCGACGCACGAGCGCCCGCCGGCCGCCCTCCCCCCAGCCGCCCGTCTCGGTGAAGAGCGTGTCGAGCTCCGGGACGCGCGGCCGGATCGTGACGGTGGACTCGCGCTCGACGTCGACGTCGACGCCCGTCAGCCCGAGCGGATCGGCCACCCGCAGCCGACCGGGCCCGAGGCGGTAGCGACCGCGCGGCATGCGCGGGAGCTCGATTCGCGCACGGCCGTCGGTGCCCACGATCGCGCCGCGCTCCCCGAGCATTCCGACGCGATCGCGCCACTCGAGACGGGAGGCGAGCCACGTGCGACCCTCGAGCTCGGCCTCGAGCGTCACCGCGTCGCCCTCGACGGGCGGGCCCTCGATCGGCCGGCGTTCGACGGTGAGCCCGGTCGCGACGAGCCGAGCCCAGAGGCGCGCCGCGACGGTCGCGAGCCCGAGCCCCACGCCGATGACGACGAGCGCGGTCGACCCGAGCAGCCATGCGGCCGCGAGGACGCAGACGGCGAGGAACCCCACGCCGCCCGAACGGCTCATACCGGAGCGGGAGTCGCCGCGACGGCGTCGAGCACGACTTGCTCGACCGTCACGCCGGTGGCGCGCGCCTCGGGCGCGAGGATCAGCCGGTGTGCGAGCACGGACACCGCCAGTGCGCGAATGTCTTCGGGGACGACGAAGTCGCGGCCCTCGACGAGGGCGCGCGCCTTGGCGAGGCTGAGCAGCGCGATCCCGGAGCGGGGGCTGCCGCCGAGCGCGATCCGGTCGTTCGCACGGGTGTGACGCAGGAGGGCGACGACGTAGCGGTTGAGCGCCTCCTCGACGTGCACCCCGCGTGCCGCCTCGATCGCCGCCGCGACCTCGGCACGGGTCGCGACGGGAGCCAGGTTGTCGAGCGGCGGCTCCGTCGTCTGCTCTGCGAGCATGCGCGCCTCGTCCGCGTGTGGAGGGTAGCCGATCGTCATGCGCACTGCGAAACGGTCGAGCTGGGCCTCCGGCAGCGGATAGGTGCCCTCGTACTCGATCGGGTTCTGCGTCGCGATGACGAGGAACGGCCGCTCGAGCGCGTGCGTCGCGCCGTCGACGGTGACCTGCGTCTCCTGCATCGCCTCGAGGAGTGCGGACTGCGTCTTCGGCGACGCGCGGTTGATCTCGTCGACGAGGACGACGTTCGCGAACACCGGTCCGGGCCGGAAGCGGAACAGCCCGCTCTGGCGGTCGAAGACGTTGACGCCCGTGACGTCGGCGGGAAGCAGGTCGGGCGTGAACTGCACGCGGTGGAAGCCGAGCTCGAGCGAGCGGGCGAGCGCCTTGGCGAGCACGGTCTTCCCGACGCCGGGGACGTCCTCGACGAGCACGTGACCCTCGGAGAGCAGGCACAGGAAGGGCAGGCGCAGGGTCTCCTGCGAGGCGTGGACGGCCGAGCCGAGGTTCGCGACGACGCGCGCCGCGAGCGCCGCTGCGGCCTCGCCGGCCGCCGCGGGTCGGAGCTCGGCGTTCTCGCTCATCCGGTTCCCTCGCGCAGTCGCTCGACCTCGTCGAGTACGACGCCCGCGATCACGGCCTTCGATGCCTTCGCGACGGTCCGCTCTCCGGCGTGCGTCACGAGGACGACCTCGTTGTCCTCGGCGTCGAAGCCGATGTCGTCGCGGCCCACGTCGTTGTAGACGACGAGATCCACGTTCTTGTCCGTCAGCATCGCGCGTTTCCGCGCGAGGCCGTCCTCCCCGCTCTCGGCGCCGAAGGCGACGAGCACCTGCCCTTCGCGTCTGGCCGCACCGAGTGCGCGCGCGACGTCGGCCGTCGGCACCAGAGCGACCGTCCAGGGGTCTGATGTCTTCGGGCGCTTCCCGCGATGCACCTCCGCCGGCCGGTAGTCGGCCACCGCCGCCGCCATCAGGACGACGTCCGCGTCGGCGCGCGCGAGCGCCTCGCGCCGCAGGTCCGACGCCGTCGGCGTGGGCACGAGCTCGACCCCCCGGGGAACCGGGACGTGAAGGTTGGCGCCGAGCAGCGTCACGCGTGCGCCGCGCTCGCGGGCGGCTTCGGCGAGAGCGACACCCATCTTCCCGGACGAGCGGTTGCCGACGAACCGGACGCCGTCGAGCGGTTCGCGCGTCCCGCCCGCCGTCACGAGCACGTGGAGGCCGGCGAGGGACGCGCTCTCGCTCGTGCCCCCGAGGACGCCCTCGACCCGTCGCGCGATCTCCTCGGGCTCCGCCATGCGTCCCATCGCGACGAGCCCCTCGGCGAGCTCGCCCTCTTCGGGCCCAAGGACGACCGCGCCGCGCTCGACGAGCAGCGCGAGATTCGCCCGCGTCGCCGGGTGCTCCCACATCGCCGAGTTCATCGCCGGCGCGACCACGAGCGGCCCACGGTGCGCGAGCGCCGTCTCGGTCAGGAGGTCGTCGGCGAGCCCGTGCGCAAGCCGCGCGAGCGTGTGTGCGGTGAGTGGCGCGACGACGAGCGCATCGGCGTCCTGGAGATGCGGGTAGGGATCGGCCGGGGGCGACCGCCGGGCCAGCGCCCAGAAGGTCTCTGCGGCGACGAACCGCTCGGCGCCCCGCGTGAGCACGGGCGTGACGTCGTGGCCTGCCCGCACGAGCAGGCGCACGAGCTCGCAGGCCTTGTAGGCGGCGATGCCACCCGTCACCCCGACGACGATGCGCGCCACGCGCACATTGTGGCTGTTGTTTGCAGGCAGAAGTCCGACGCACCGATCTCCGCCGCTCGGATCCTCGCCTTCGGGCGAGGCACATCCCTGAAGGCGGCCGCTACCCGAAGCCGCCTACGACGCGGGAGCGTCGTACGCGAACGTCAGCTTGCCCCGGGAGATCTCCTCCATCGCCATCGTCAGGTAGTTCTTGGAGCGGGACTCGACGAGCGGCGGGGGCGCATCCTCCAGCCCGAGACCCTCGCCGAGCTGGTGGTGGTAGTTGTTGATCTGACGGGCCCGCTTCGCGGCCATGATCACGAGCGCGTACCGCGACGGCGGATCCGTCTCGGTGCCCGTGTGGGAGAGGAGCTCGTCGATGCGTGGCTCGATCATCGGTTAACCATGGTACCTGCGACCTGCGGCACGTAGACGGCTGACCGTGGCCGGCTGGCGTCCGACCTCGAGTCGGACGGCGAGCACCCCGCCGGTCCGAGCGCAGCCTCGGGCCTACCCCGTCTGGGATTCACCCAGGAGGGCTGACCCCACGCACGAGATGGCCAGCTCTCGTTCCACGATCGCGGAAAGCACCTCCGCTGCGCGCGTGACGTCGTCGTTGCGCACCATGTAGCGAAACCGGTGGGCCTGCTCGAGCTGCGCGCGCGCCAGCGTGATCCGGTCCTCGATCTCGCCGGTCGACTCGGTCGCGCGCTCGCGAAGACGACGCTCGAGCTCGTCGACGTCGGCCGAGATGAAGATCGTGCAGGCACCCGGCACCTCCGCCTGCACGTGGAGCGCACCGTCGAGCTCGAGCTCGAGCACGCAGACGTGGCCATTGTCGGCGATCCGCTCGATCTCGGAGCGCAACGTCCCGTACCGCTTCCGCGACACGTATTCGACCCACTCGAGGAACGCCTTCCGTGCGACGCGCTCGGCGAACTCGTCCTCGCTCAGAAACCAGTACTCGCGGCCGTTCTCCTCGCCGGCCCGCAGCGGACGTGTCGTCGCCGAGATCGCGACCTCGAGCTCGGGAAGCCGCTCGAGCAGCAACCGGATGAGCGTCCCCTTGCCCGCCCCGGAAGGCCCTGTGACGACGAAGACCGGACGCACCGGCCCAGCCCGGCCGCCGTGGCCCGAGCTCACCTCTGGTTGAACAGATTGACGAGCTCGGCGCGCTGCCGCTCGGAGAGGCCCCCGACGGTCTTCGACTGGCTGATCCGGCACTGGTTCAACAGGCGGGCCGCCTTCACGCGGCCGAACTTGGGGACGGCCATCAGCATGTCGAAGACTTTCGCGGTCGAGACGTAGTCCGGGGGATCGAGCAGGATCGACTCGATCTGGACGCTGCCGTCCTTCAGGTCCTTCTTCAGCTGGGCACGGCGCACGCGGATGTCGTTCGCACGCTGGAGGGCTTCCATCCGCTGATCGAGCGACCGGGCCGGGGCCTGGGCGTGCGTCTTCGACGTGACCATGTGAGGCGCCGAGTCTAGCACTGTCTGGCCGGCGATCAAGCAGTACCGTTTTCGCCCTTTTGCAGGCCTTTTTCTACGATGACAACGGCGTCGTGCCAGATGTCGACGGAATCGCGACATGACGAGTGGCCGCTTCCGCCTCGAGCTCGGCGCGGATGCGCGCGGGTGCGAAGGGGTCGGCGAACAGGACCGTGCCGAGCGCCACGGCGCTCGCGCCCGCAGAGAGGAGCTCGAGCGCGTCGCGCCCCGACCAGACGCCACCCATCCCGACGATCGGCACGTCCACGGCAGCCGCGCAGGCGTGCACGCAGGCGAGCGCTATGGGCTTCAGCGCCGGGCCGGAATAGCCGCCCATGGACAGTTCGAGGCGCGGCCGCATCGTGGCCGGATCGATCGCGAGGCCCCGGATCGTGTTGACGAGCGAGAGCCCGTCGGCTCCGGCCGCGACCACCGCGCGCGCCGCCGCAGCGACGTCCCACTGCGCCGGCGAGAGCTTCGCGTACAGCGTCTTCGTCGTCGATCCGCGCGCCGCGGCGACGAGCTCGGCTGCCGTCTCCGGCGCCTCCTCGACGTTCGGGCACGAAAGGTTGAGCTCGATCGCCGCGACACGCTCGTCGCCCTCCAGGGCGGAGCAGCAGCGGGCGAAGTCCTCCGCCGAGAATCCGCCGACGGAGACCCACAGCGTCGTGTCGAGGGTCGCGAGCCGCGGGAGGTGCTCCCGGACGAACGCCTCGATCCCCGGCCCCTGGAGCCCGATCGAGTTGAGCATGCCGTGGTCGGTCTCGGCGATGCGCACGGGCGGGTTGCCGTGCCGCGGCTCCGGCGTGATCGTTTTGGTGACGAAGACGTCGAGCGAACGCGCGACCTCGGGGGCGACCAGGGCGTCGAGGCACCCGGATGCGTTGAGGATCGGGACGGTCATGCCGCGGTCAGCACCGGCCCGTCGATACACAGCCTGCGGTAGGCGCCCTCGAGCTCGACGACGCAGCCGTAGCAGGCGCCGTAGCCGCATGCCATCGGCGCCTCGCGCGCGAGCTGCGCGCCCGGTGTCAGCCGCTCGAGGGCGTCGAGCATCGGCTCAGGGCCGCAGGCCAGCACGTCGCCCGGGTCGTCCGGCAGGGCGTCGGTGACGAGCGTTGGGTCGAGGACCACCTCGGCGTTCGGGACGAGCGCAGCGGCCTCCGCATGGTGCGCCGTGCGGAAGCCGAGGAGCGCGGGCGGCGCACCGAGGCGCTCTGAGAGGTAGGGGAACGGCGCGACGCCGATGCCTCCCCCCACGAGGAGCGGGCGCCCGACCGAGAGGTCGAAGCCGTTGCCGAGCGGCCCCGTGATCCTGATCGCGTCGCCGCGCGCGAGCCCGGCGATCGCCGTCGTCCCGGGTCCGACCGGGTCGACGAGGAAGCCGAGCTCGCCCGCGGGCGCGATGCAGAGCGAGAAGGGACGTGGCAGCACACGGCCCGGCGCCTCGAGCATGAAGAACTGTCCGGGAGTGCCGGCGTCGAGCCCGCCGCGCTCGAGGCGCACGAGGCTGTACGGGCCGATCGCCTCGTTGGCGACCACCGCGAGGCGCTCGCTTCGCATGGTCAGCCGGCCGCGCGGGCGGCTGACACGGCGCCGATGCGCTCCTGCAGCGACATCGTCGCCTCGGCGCGGGCGTTCGCGATCGCATGGACGGCGGCGGCGGCCCCGGCGACGGTCGTGATGCACGGGACACGGGCGACGAGCGCCGCCTCCCGGATCAGGTAGCCGTCGGCGCGCGCACCCGACCCCTGCGGCGTGTTCACGACGACGTTGCACCGGTGCTCGCGGATCAGGTCGACGACCGTCGGGTCGCCCGGCCCGGACTCGGCCACCTTTCCGACCTCCTCGACCTCGAGACCTGCCGCACGCAGCGTACGCGCGGTTCCCTCGGTCGCCACGAGCTCGAAGCCGAGGCCGGCCAGCGCGGCGGCGATCGGAGCGATGCTCGTCTTGTCCGCGTCGCGGACCGAGAGGAAGGCGATGCCCGACGTCGGCAGCGGCCGGCCGGCGGCGCGCTCGGCCTTCGCGAACGCCGTGGGGAGGTCGGAGGCGGTCGCCATCACCTCGCCGGTCGAGCGCATCTCCGGCCCGAGCACCGGGTCGGCGCCCGAGAAGCGGGCGAACGGCAGCACCGCCGCCTTCACGCTCACCTCCGCCGGCCTCGGCGCCTCCAGTGCGAGGTCGGCCAGTCTGTCGCCGTGTGCGAGGCGACAGGCCGCCGCGACGAGGTTGACACCCGTCGCCTTGCTCGCGAACGGAACGGTGCGCGACGCGCGCGGGTTCGCCTCGAGCACGTACACCGTCGAGTCGGCGATCGCGAGCTGCACGTTGAGCAGCCCGACAACGCCCAGAGCGGGCCCGAGGCGCCGCACGACGTGCTCGACCTCCAGGGCGTTCGCCAGCGTCAGCGACTGCGCGGGAAGGACGCACGAGGAGTCGCCCGAGTGGACGCCCGCCTCCTCCACGTGCTGCATCACAGCCCCGATGTAGACGTCGGTCCCGTCGCACAGGGCGTCGACGTCGATCTCGATCGCGTTCTCGACGAAGCGGTCGACGAGAACCGGCCCGCTCACCGCGCCCATCGCGGCGCGCAGGTCGTCCTCGCCGTCGCAGATCCGCATCGCGCGGCCGCCGAGCACGTACGACGGGCGGACGAGGACGGGATAGCCGATCTCGCGCGCGGCAGCGAGTGCCTCCTCAGCGCCCTCGACGGTCGACCACGGCGGGCAGCGGACACCGAGGTCGCGCGCGAGCGCTCCGAACCGCTCCCGGTCCTCCGCGAGGTCGATCGCCGCGTGCGGGGTGCCGAGGATCCGGTACCCGGCCGCCTCGATGTGTCGCGCGAGACGGAGCGGCGTCTGACCGCCGAACTGCGTCACGACCCCGACCGGGCGCTCCCGGTCGAGCACGGCGAGGACCTCCTCGGGCGAGAGCGGCTCGAAGTAGAGCCGGTCCGACGTGTCGTAGTCCGTCGAGACGGTCTCCGGGTTGCAGTTGACCATCACCGCCTCGTAGCCGAGCGAGCGGAACGTCTGCACGGCGTGGACGCAGCAATAGTCGAACTCGATCCCCTGTCCGATTCGGTTCGGTCCCGAGCCGAGGATCACGACCCGCGGCTTCGTCCCCGGAGGGGGGCCCTCGTCGTCCTCGCCCCAGGTCGAGTAGAGGTAGTTCGAGGCCGCCTCGACCTCGCCGCCGCACGAGTCGACCCGACGGTACGCCGGCTTGATCCCGCGCGCGTAGCGGGTGCGGCGCACGTCCTCGCCCGAGGTGCCCCAGGCGGCGCCGATCGAGTCGTCGCCCCACCCCGCTCGCTTCGCGCGCCGGATGTCGCCGGTGCGCAGCTCGCGCTTCGCCGCCTCGAGCTGGCCGACGAACCACGGATGGAGGCCCTCGGGAAGGTCGTCGATCGTCGCCCACGGCGTCCGTGAGCCCGGCTCGAGCTCCCGGGAGCCGAAGGCCTTGAGGAACGCCTCCGTGAACGTCCGGCCGATCCCCATCGCCTCGCCGACGGACTTCATCTGGGTGCCGAGCGTCGCGTCGGCGCCCGGGAACTTCTCGAAGGCGAAGCGCGGGAACTTGACGACGACGTAGTCGAGCGTCGGCTCGAAGCTCGCCGGCGTGGTCTTCGTCAGGTCGTTCGGGATCTCGTCGAGCGTGTAGCCGACCGCGAGCTTCGCCGCGACCTTCGCGATCGGGTACCCGGTCGCCTTCGAGGCGAGCGCCGACGACCGGGACACGCGCGGGTTCATCTCGATCACGCGCAGCTCGCCGGTGTCGCGGTGGCGCGCGAACTGGATGTTCGACCCGCCGGTCTCGACGCCCACCGCGCGAATCACGGCCGCCGCGGCGTCGCGCAGCTCCTGGTACGCCTCGTCCGAGAGGGTCATCTGCGGTGCGACGGTGACCGAGTCGCCCGTGTGGACGCCCATCGGGTCGAGGTTCTCGATCGAGCAGACGATCACGACGTTGTCGGCGCGGTCGCGGATGACCTCCAGCTCGAACTCGTCCCAGCCGCGGATCGACTCCTCGACGAGGACCTGCCCGATCGGCGACTCGCTCAACCCGCGCTCGACCTGGCGCCTGAGGGCGGCCTCGTCGTCCGCGAAGCCGCCTCCGTGGCCGCCGAGCGTGAACGCGGGCCGGACGACGGCCGGCACGGGGGCGCCGGCCAGGTCGCCGAGCGACTCGACGATGTGCGACTCCGGCACGCCGAGCCCACAGCTCTGGACGGCCTCGCGGAAGAGCTGGCGGTCCTCCGCACGGCGGATCACGTCGACGCGCGCACCGAGCAGCTCGACGCCGAGCTCATCGAGCACGCCGGCGGCCTCGAGCTCGATCGCGAGGTTGAGAGCGGTCTGTCCGCCGAGTGTCGGGAGGAGCGCGTCGGGCCGCTCGCGCCGGAGGACATCCGCGACGCCCTCGAGGTCGAGCGGCTCGATGTACGTGCGGTCGGCGAATCCCGGGTCGGTCATGATCGTCGCGGGGTTCGAGTTGACGACGATCGTGCGGTAGCCGTCCTCCCGCAACACCTTCAGGGCCTGGCAACCGGCGTAGTCGAACTCGCACGCCTGGCCGATCACGATCGGGCCCGAGCCGATCACGCAGATCGAGCGAAGGTCGCGCCTAGCCGGCATGTGCGAGCTCCTCCACCCAGGACTCGAGAATCGGCCAGGCGTCGTGCGGGCCCGGGCCTGCCTCGGGGTGGAACTGCACCGACTGCGCGCGGAGCTCGGGGAACGAGAACCCCTCGACGGTGCCGTCGTAGAGAGAGACGTGCGTCTCCTCCGTGCCCTCGGTCGGGACGACGGCGAACCCGTGGTTCTGGCTCGTCACGAGCACGCGGCCACTGCGCTTGTCGAGCACCGGGTGATTGGCCCCCCGGTGGCCGAAGGGCAGCTTCGTCGTCTCGTGGTGCGTCGCAAGGCCCATCAGCTGGTGGCCGAGGCAGATGCCGAGCATCGGCACGCGGCCGAGCGTCTCCCGGACGACGCGCGTCTCCTCGACGAGCGGCGCCGGATCGCCGGGCCCGTTCGAGAGCAGAACACCGTCGTGCGACGCGAGGTCGTCCGGCTCGCAGACGTGCGGGTAGACGGTCACCGCCGCCCCCGCTGCGGCGAGGCGACGGAGGATCGACCGCTTGAGACCGTAGTCGACGACCGCGACGCGCACCCGCCCCTCGTCGGAGACGACGTACGGCGCCGGCGTGGAGACCGTCGCGACGAGCGCCGACCCCTCCATCGTCGGCTGGGCGCGGACCTGGTCGAGGGCCGCGGCGGGCGTGAGGGTGCGCTCGTCCGCCACGGCCATGCCGCGCATCGCGCCGGCCTCGCGAATCCGCAGCGTCAGCCCCCGCGTGTCGATCTCGTCGAGCGCGACGATCCCTCGCTCGGCGAGCCACAGCGCCCAGTCCTCGCCGCCGAGGCGCCGCATCAGAACTGCCCGCGCGTGAGGCGCTTCGGACTCGAGCCGCGCGTCGGCGACGCCGTAGTTGCCGATCATCGGCGCCGTGAAGCAGACGAGCTGCTCCGCGTAGCTCGGGTCGGTGACGGTCTCCTGGTACCCGGTCATCCCCGTGGTGAAGACGACCTCGCCGAACGCGGCGCCCGCCGCGGCCACGGACCGCCCCGGGAACACCGTGCCGTCCTCGAGGAGCAGGTAGCCCGCGGGAGGAGCCGTCACGCCGCGAACACCACCCGGCCGGCGGCGACCGTCTTCACGATGGCGCCGGCGAGCGTCTTCCCGAGGAGCCACGAGTTCGCCGAGCGCGACCGGAAGGCGTCCGCGCGCACCATCCACTCCGCGTCGAGGTCGAGCAGCACGAGATTCGCCGGCGCGCCGACCGCGATCGACGGGATCGGAAGGCCGAGGGCACGCGCGGGGCCGGCCGACATTCGCTCGAGGAGGGTGGTGAGCGGCACCTCGCCTGTTCGCACGAGCCACGTGTTGAGCGCGGCGAACGCCGTCTCGAGGCCGATCACCCCGAAGGGCGCCTCCTCGAACGGCGCGTCCTTCTCCTGCCGTGCGTGGGGCGCGTGGTCGGTGGCGACGCAGTCGATCGTGCCGTCGAGCAGGCCGTCGACGAGCGCGCGGCGGTCGTCCTCGGTGCGGAGCGGCGGGTTCATCTTCACGTTGGCGTCGAGCGTACGGACGACCTCGTCCGTCGTGCAGAGGTGGTGCGGGCTCGCCTCGGCGCTGACGCGCACCCCGTTCGCGCGCGCGCGCCGGACCGCGTCGACCGACTCGCGCGCCGAGAGGTGCTGCAGGTGCACGGGCCGGCGCTCGAAGGCCGCGAGCGCGAGGTCGCGCTCGACCATCAGGCTCTCGGCGACCGACGGCCAGCCGGCGAGCCCGAGCTCGGCGGAGACGCAGCCCTCGTGCATCTGCCCGCCGCGCGAGAGCGTCGGCTCCTCGCAGTGCAGCGCGAGCGGGCGGTCGGCGACGGCGCTGTAGGCGAGCGCGCGGCGCATGAGGCCCGCCGACGCGACGGGCCGGCCGTCGTCCGTGAACGCGAGTGCGCCCGCCACTGCGAGCTCCGCCATCTCGGTCAGCTCCTCGCCCCGCTGGCCCTTCGAGATCGCCGCGGTGAACCCCGTCGGGACGACGGCCTCCTCGCGGGCGCGCTCGACGAGCGCCTCGAGCACCGCAGCAGTGTCGACGACGGGATCGGTGTTCGGCATGGCGACGATCGCGCAGTAGCCCCCCGCGGCCGCGGCCTCCGTCCCGGAGCCGATCGTCTCCTCGTCCTCCCGGCCGGGCGTCCGCAGGTGGACGTGCGGGTCGACGAACGCCGGTGCGAGGACGAGCCCCTCCGGCGCCGCCGCGATCGTCTCGACGGCCGTCACGATCCCGTCCTCGACCGTGACCTTCGTCGGCCCGTCGACGCCTGCGGCCGGGTCGATCGCCCGCGCGCGGATCGTGAGCGAGTCGCGGCGGCCGTTCCGGCAGGCGAGCATCACGCGACCTCGAGGACGGCCGGGGCGACGGCCGGCGTCGGCGCTGTGAGCAGGTCGTAGAGCACCGCCATGCGGACGACGAGGCCCGAGCGCACCTGGGTGGTCACGAGCGACGCGTCGGAGTCCGCGACCCGCGGGTCGATCTCGACGCCGCGGTTCATCGGCCCGGGGTGCATGACGACCTGACCGGGACGCACCCGAGCCGGCGACACCCCGTAGAGCGCGGTGTACTCGCGCAGCGACGGGACGTACGCCGCCTCCATGCGCTCGGCCTGCATCCGCAGCACGTACACGACGTCGACGTCGGCGATCGTCTCGATCGAGTGGCTGACCGAGCAGCCGAGCGCCTCGATCCCGCGCGGCAAGAGCGTCGGCGGCGCGACGAGCACCGCGTCCGCGCCGACGAGCACGAGCGCCTCGACGAGCGACCGCGCGACGCGCGAGTGGAGCACGTCGCCGACGATGGCGACGCTGACGCCGTCGAGACGGCCGAGCGCCTCACGGATCGTGTGGAGGTCGAGGAGCGCCTGGGTCGGGTGCTGGTGCTTCCCGTCGCCCGCGTTGACGACGTGCGCGTCCGTCGCCCCTGCGACGAGGTGCGGCGCGCCGATGTGCGGATGCCGGATCACGATCACGTCGGGGTCGTAGGCCGCCAAGGTCAGCGCCGTGTCGCGAAGGGACTCGCCCTTGTCGACGGAGGAGCCGGAGGCGCGAAGCACCATCGTGTCGGCCGAGAGACGCTTCGCCGCGAGCTCGAAGCTCGAGAGCGTGCGCGTCGACGACTCGTAGAACAGGTTGACGACGAGCCTGCCGCGAAGCGTCGGCAGCTTCTTGAGCTCGCGGTCGAGCGAGCGCTCGAGCCCGCGCGCGGTGTCGAGGATCCGCTCGGCGTCGTCGCGGGTGAGGTCGCGGACGCCGAGCAGGTGTCGCCGGTTGCGCTCAGTCATCGCTTCCCTCCTCACGGACCGGCTCGAGCAGAACACGGTCCCGGCCGTCCACCTCCACGAGCTCGACCCGAACGCGTTCCCCGAGCGCCGTCGGCAGGTTCTTGCCGACGTAGTCCGGCCGGATCGGCAGCTGGCGGTGTCCTCGGTCGACGAGCACCGCGAGCTGGACACGGTCGGGCCGCCCGAAGTCGAGGAGCGCGTCGATCGCAGCACGGATCGTGCGTCCGGTGAAGAGCACGTCGTCCACCAGCACGCACGTCCTCCCCTCGAGCGCGAAGTCGAGCTCCGTCCCGCGTACGACCGGGTGGGCATGGCGGGGCTCGGCGCGGCCGCGCACCATCACGTCGTCGCGATGGAACGAGATGTCGACGGCGCCGAGCACGGGCTCGACGGCGCTCCGCTCGGCGACCAGCGACGCCAGCCGCCGCGCGAGCGGCACACCGCGCGTGTGGATGCCGACGAGCGCGATCTCGGACGGGTCGTCGGCGCGTTCGATGAGCTCGTGCGCGAGCCGCGCGAGCGTGCGGGCCAGGGCATCCGCGTCGAGGATCTCGCGCGCCGCGTCGCGCGCGGGTGAGTCGGTCGGCATGTCGTGCTCCTTCCCGGCCTCGCCGGACCGGCTTAAAGGGACGGCGCGAGTCTAGCGTCCACTCCCGACGACCAGCTCGCGGCCAACGGAGGCGGCTCTTCACACCTTGCACACGCCGACGGGAGAGGATCCGACCGTGACCGGCTCGGAGACGGTGGCGAACGGCACGCCGGGCCGGAGGCCCTCGCACGCCGCGCTCGCGGTCGGGGGGCTCGTCCTCGCCTCGACGGTGATCCGTTTCGCCGCTGCCCAGGCGTTCACGACGCCGTGGATCGCGCCGGACGAGATGGTCTACGGGATGCTCGGCGAAGGACTCTGGACGCACGCGACCCTCACGCTGCGCACCCTCCCCTCGCCGTACTACAGCCTCCTGACGCCGGCGCTGCTCGGCGCTCCGCTCGCCGCGTTCGACCTCGACACCGGAATCCAGGTGGCGCGCCTGCTGCAGACGCTCGCGATGTCGCTCGTCGCCGTACCGACGTTCGCCTGGACGCGTCGCGTCGCCTCGACACGGTGGGCGATCGCGGCGGCCGCGCTCGTCCTGACCGCTCCCGCACTGCACTACGCCGGCTTCCTGATGACCGAGCCGCTGACGCTGACCGTCGTCGCGGCGGCGCTGTACATGCTCGCCCGCGCGATCGAGCAGCCGTCGATGTGGCGCTACGGCGTCTTCGTCGCCTGGGCAACCGCCGCAGCCGCCGTCCGCCTCCAGGCGCTCGTCCTCCTTCCGGCGTTCCTCCTCGCCGCCGCGATCGACTCGCTCGCCGCACGCGACCGTGCACGGCTCCGGCCGCTGCTCTGGTTCGGCGCCCTCGCAGCCGTCGCCGCGGCCGCCGTCGCGGTGGTGATCCTCGGCACCGGCGGTGAGCTGTCGTCGCGCCGGCTGCTCGGTGCGTACACACCGGTCGGCGGGGCCGGCACCGTCGCCGGCGACAGGATCGACGAGGTGCTCTGGCATGCATTCGGACTCGCCGTGCTCGGGCTCGGCGTGACGGTGATCGCGACCGCGGTGGTCGCATGGCAGGTTCTCGCGAGGCGCGACCGCGACCCGGCAACCCGGGCCTTCGTGTCGACGACCCTTGCCTACGTCGGCCTGCTCGTCGTGCAGGTCGGGCTCTTCTCCGCCGCGTTCGTCGGCACCGTCGCCGAGCGGTACCTGCTCACGGCATGGCCACCGCTGGTCGTCGGCCTGGCGGTGTGGTCGTCCCGCGGGGCGCCGCGCGCGACCTGGGTCGTGGTGGCTGCCGGCGCCGCGATCGTGGCCGGGGCGGCGCTCGTCCCGATCGACCAGCTCGCCACGCCCACGACGCTGCCGAACACGCCGACGCCCGCGGTGCTCGCTGCGCTCGGAGACGGCTGGGCCCGAGCTGCGCTCGTCGTCGTGGCGCTCGCCGCCGTGGGCCTCGTCCTCTTTCTTCCGCGACGGCTGGCGGGGCTCGGGATGGTCGCCGTCGGGGTCGGACTGGCGATCCTCTCCGTCGACTCGGGTCGACGGATCGCGGACGCCTCCGCGCACGAGCAGCGTGTCGCGATCGGGTCGGATCCGCCGTCGTGGCTCGACGACGCGGTGAGGGGTGCGACGTTGCTTCTGACGGGCGATCAGCTCTGGACGACGACCGCGCGCACGATCTTCTGGAACCGCGCGATCGACGACGCGATCCGCGTCTCGCCCGCGACGACGCCCTTCCCCCCCGTCACGCGCTCTGTCGACGTCGGCCCGGACGGGATCTTGCGAGCCCCGGACGGGTCGCAGCTCGCACGCGCGCTCGTCGTGGCGCCGTCGAGCTTGACCCTCGCCGGAGAGGCCGTCGCCGAGCGACAGGTGGGAGACAGCGAGGCACAGGGCCTTGTTGCCTGGCGGGCCGAGAATCCGGTCCGGGTCGACCTGAGGCGCGAGGGGTTCCTGCCGAACGGCGACTTCACCGGGACGGCGCGCATCACGGTCTACGGCTGCCGTCAGGGGATGCTCGACCTGACGATCCTCGGCAAGACCGGCGATCCCGTGCGGGTGCGGGTGGACGGCATCGTCGTCGACCGCCTCGAAACGCCGGCGGGCGAGGCGGTGACGCACCACGTCGCCGCGCCGCCGTACGCCGACGGCACGCGCCCCTGCGTCTTCGAGCTCGACAACCCGGGCTACGCCGGGTCGACGACGATCGCCTTCACGCCGTCGTGATGCCCGGGATCAGCCGGGCAGCTGGTCGTCCGGCTCCGTCAGAGCCTCGATCGCGTCACGGGCCGCGTCGAGCGCGTCGGCGTCGACGAGGAGGCGCACCGGCGCGTCGCCGTGTGCCTCGGGATGCTCGTCGACCGCGGCTTCGAGCGTCGCCGGGATCCCCGCGCGCGTGAGGAGCGCCTGCAGCTCCTCGGCCTCGTCCACGCTGCCGGCGACTGCGACCTGTACGAGCTCGCTCATGCCGGGGACCCTACATCGTGCCGTGGCTCGCGTCTGCCGCCGCGGGCGACGAGCGCCGGCGGCCCGCGTTCCGGCAGCGGGATCTCGAGCAGGTCGAAGTCGCGCGGCACGACCGTCTGCGGGAAGAGCGCGCGCGCCTCCTCCGCGACGTCGGACACGGAATAGCGCGCGGAGATGTGCGTCACGGCAAGCAGGCCGACGCCCGCCTCGCGGGCGACGAGCGCCGCCTCGGCGGCCGTCGAGTGCTCGGTCTCCCGAGCCCGGGCCCGCTCGTCTGCGAGGAACGTCGCCTCGTGCACGAGCACGTCGGCACCCTCGGCGGCTTCGACGACCGACTTCGCCGGCGCCGTGTCGCCGGTCAGGACGACCGACCTGCCGCGCCGGGCCGGGCCGACGACCTCGTCCGGCCGCACCAGGCGGCCGCCGGCGAGCGTGACCGGATCGCCGCGCTGGAGCGCACCCCGGGCCGGCCCGTCGGGCACGCCGAGGGCATCGGCGGCCTGGACGTCGAAGCGGCCGGGGCGCCAGTTCTCGCGCACGGCGTATCCGACGGCCCTCCGGCCGTGGACGACGGCGAACGCCTCGATCCGGTAGCCGTCCCGTTCGACGGCGTCACCGGCCTCGAGCTCGACGACCTCGAACGGGTACGGCACGTTCCCGACCACCACTCCGAGTGCCCGGAGCAGGCCGCGAGTGCCGCGAGGTCCGTGCACCGTGATGGGCACCTCGCGGCCCCGCAGCGCGAACGTCTTCAGCATCCCCGGGAGCCCGAGGACGTGATCCGCGTGGAGATGCGTGAGGAAGACGTCCTCGAGGTCGACCAGCCCCACGTCGGAGCGGAGCAGCTGACGCTGGGTCCCTTCGCCGCAGTCGACGAGAATCCGGTCGCCTCCGCGCCGAAGCAGCGTGGCTGCCGTGCCGCGGGCGGCCGTCGGGGCGGACGCCGAGGTCCCGAGGAAGACGAGGTCGAGGTCCACGGGCGCCGATCGTATCCCGCTACGGGGCGGCAGCCGCACCTGCCCCGAGGACCGACGAGCGCCCGATCATGCGCCCTACCGCGCGGGCGGTGGGCGTCAGGACGGCACGACGAGCTTCTGCCCGGGGACGATCGTCGTCGACGCGAGCCGATTCCGCTCGCGCAGCTCCCAGACGCCCTCACGCGGATCGCCCGGGAAGCGCGCCTCCGCGATCGACCACAGGGTGTCCCCCGGCTGCACGCGGTAGCGCTGCTCGGGCCCGCCTGCGCCCGACTCACCCGCAAAGAGCGCCCAGAGCACGAGGACGGTCAGCACGAGGAGGGCGGTCCGTCCGATGAGGCTGTTCACGAACACGTGTTCGATCATGACAGAACATGTGTTCGGTGTCAAGCGCCGGCGGCGAGGACTCCCCGGCGGATGCCGTCAGCGGAGTCGTCGAACGAGCGTCGTCGAGCGGGCGGAGTTCGTCTCTGCGACGAGCCGCACCGCGAGCGTGGCAGGGCCCAGCGGCCGCACCATGCGGACGGTCGCCCGACGGTTCTGCGGCACGCTCGCCGTCGCGCATGCCGCCGCCGCGCTTGCGCGGCCGGCCAGCACGCGCGACGCGCTCGACATCGTGTGTGACCCCGGGAGCAGGCACACCCGCGCCGAGGCTGCTTCCGCCGCTGTGAGTTCGACCACGAGCCCTGCACGGGTCATGCGCGCCGCGGGTCGCGCACCTTCGACCGAACGTGCGGGACGCCAGTGGAGGGCGCCGTCGTCGACACATGTGCCGTCGGCGACGGCGCCGCCCACTTCTGCCGCCGAGGGACGCGGCGAGCCGTCCGCGCGGAAGAGCCCGGCCTGGAACCCGCTGCGCAGCGCGTCGTCGCGGAAGCCGAAGACGTTCACCTGGGCGATGTCGCGGTCACACGCCGCCCGGCGCACGAGCTCGCCGTAGATCGCGGCCTGCGCCGCCTCGTCCGTGACCGGGACGTTCTCGGCTCCGAGATACCCCGCGCGATCGCTCGTGTCGACCTGCCAACCCACCTCGTCGAGGTAGAGCCGGAGCCCGCCGAGGGTCGTCGGCTGGGCGGTTCCGGCGAATGCGTCCCAGAGCGCCTGCTTGATCCTGTCGAGGTTCACGAACCCGGCGTTCGGCCAGGCGTAGCCGCGGCTCAGCGGATCGGTCGCCGCGTTCGGATAGGGATGGAAGCTGAGGCCGTCCATCAGCGGCCGCCGGCGGCCGCTCGCCCGGTACCACACGCCGAGCGCCGCGAGGAACCGCACCGGCGAGGTCGACACGTTGCTCTTCGCGGTCGGGCGGTCGTTCCCACGCGGCGAGAGCCCGACCCCGACGACGGTGATCCCCTGATCGACGCCCTTCAGCGCGTCGTAGCCGGCGGCGAGGAACGGCCCGAACGAGCGGGCCGACTGTTGCCTCCCGCGGACGAACTGAGGACGCCAGAACGCCGGCTGGTTCGGCTCGTTCCCGACGACGAACTGCCGCACCTCGGGGTAGCGGTGCGCCAGCTCGGCGAGCCAGGCCGCGAACGCATCGGGGCGCGCGAGACCTCCCTCGACGTCCCGCGGCGGATACGGGTACACCGCGAACACGACCGAGAGCCCGGCCGACCTGGCTGCAGCGACCGTCAGGTCGAGGAGCGGCCGCTCGGCAAGCGCAAGCGGATCGCTCGGCCGCCAACGCACCGTGACGACCGTCTGGCGCAGACCGAGCGCCGCCATGTCGGCGTAGAACGCCGCCCCCGCGTCGGGAGCGAACTTCCCGGTGTCGTCGTTCGCGCCGACCTCCGCGCCCGACGCGACGTCCGCGCAGGCGAGTGCCGCGAGGATCACGGCCGCGAGCGATCGCACGCCCCACTCCCCCCTCGTCCTCACCGCCGCAGACCCCCTCGTGACGTCGCCCACGCTCCGTGCGGAGCGGCTCGCGATCCTACAGCATCAGCTCCACGTCTCGAGCACGGCGTCCAGTAGCGTTTCTGCGCCTTCCCGGAGGGGATCGCAGGCCGGAAGACCTGTCTCGTCGGCCGCCGCCGCGACCGCCCGCGCGGCAGCCGATCGGTCGAGCCCGGAGCTGTTCACCGCAACGGCGGCGACGCGCGCGGGCCGGCGCGGCAGCGCAATCGCCTCGTGGAGCCGCACGAGCTCGCGAAGCGGCGGGATCGGGTGCCCGGGTGAGCCCTCGATCTCCGTGGCTCCGGCCCGGTGGCAGAGCACGAGGACGTGTGGCGCCGAGCCGTGGTAGAGGCCTAGCGTGACGCCCGAGTACGCGGGATGGATCAGCGACCCCTGTCCTTCGACGAACAACAGCTCGCCTCCGCGCCGGCCGCCGTCCACGACCAGCCGTTCGGCAGCGCCCGACAGGAAGTCCGAGACGACGGCGTCCACGGCGATGCCCCAGCCGGCGATCGCGATCCCGGTCTGGCCCGTCGGGACGAAGACCGACGCGAGTCCCCGCTCCCGCGCGGCCCGGTCGAGCTCCAACGAGACGGTCATCTTCCCGATCGCGCAATCCGAGCCGACCGTGAGCACGATGCGTGCGTCGACCCCGAGGTTCGCGCCCGTCGCGCAGTCGAGGCCCGCCGGCGATCGCCGTAGGTCCCGCAACTCGACACCGGCGGCGTCCGCGAGGGGCCGTAGCTCGGCGTCGTCCGCGAGCATCTCGTGAAGACCGTTCTCGATCGAGAGCCCGCGTTCGATGCAACCCCGGAGCAGGTCGCGCCAGGCGGGCGGGAAGCGACCGCCCTGCGTCGCCACGCCGACGAGGGCGACGACGGGGTCGTATGCGAGCGCCGAGTCGACGTCGCGCACGATCGGCACGCCCGCCTCGCTCTCCCCCGCGCGCGCCGAGTCGAGGATCGCGACGACGTCGGCGCGCCGGTAGCGGAGCACGCCGTGCATCGTCTTGCCGTAGTGCGTGTCCGCCGAGAAGCCCTCGGCGAGGATCAGCGTGCGCTCACCCGCAGCCAAGGCCGGCCTTCTCGGACGGAACCTGCACGCCGTCGACGAACGCCGGCCCCGGAGCGGGATCGTGCGCGAGGAGCAGGTTGCCGTCGAGGTCGACGTGGTCGCAGAGCGGCGCGACGGCACACCCCGCCGCGATCCCGAGGCCGGACTCGATCATGCACCCGAGCATCACGCCGAGCCCGAGCGCCCGTGCCGCATGCGCGATCCGAATCGCCTCCCGGATCCCCCCCGACTTCGCAAGCTTGATGTTGATCCCGTGCGCGACCTCCCTGCACGCCGCCACGTCCGCGAGCGTATGACAGTCCTCGTCGACGTAGATCGGCAGCGGTGCACGCCGCTTGAGCTCGGCGCCGTCGCGGTCGCCCTCCCGGAGCGGCTGCTCGACGTACGCGACGCCCTGGGTGGCCAGCTCGCCGCAGGTGTCGAGCGCCTCGTCGAGCGTCCACCATTCGTTGACGTCGACCTGGAGCGGCAGCTCGGTGACGCCGCGCACGGCCCGGACGCGCTCGAGGTCGAGGCCGTCCCCGCCGCCGAGCTTGAGCTTCAGCCGCCGGAAGCGCGGCGCCGCGGCCTCCGCGCGGCGGGCCATGTCGTCGGGATCCCCGAGCCACACCGTCCACGACGTGGGTGGGCCCGTGCGCGGCAGGCCCAGCAACCGGTTGACCGGGACGCCGAGCAGCTTCCCCTGAAGGTCGTGGAGCGCGGCGTCGAGGGCGGACTTCGCGGCCTGTTCGCCCTCGAGTCTTCCGAGCTGCGTCCCGATCTCCTCGAGGGCAAAGGGGTCGTCCCCGAGCAGCTCCCCGTGCCGCTCGACGAACGCGAGCGCCGATTCCGCGGTCTCGCCGTAACGCTCGATCGGCGCGGCCTCGCCGCGCCCCTCGACGCCCTCGTGGGTCACCGTCACGTGGACGACGTCCGCCCAGTCCTGCGACTCGCGGCTGATCACGAACGTCTGCGCGAGGTACAGGCGGACGATCTCGGCGCGCACCTCCATCGCGCCGACCTTACTGGGCAATGCGCGCGACGTACGCCGCCACGTCGGCGGCGTCCTGCCCTTTCACGACGCCGGCCGGCATGACGCCGCGGCCGGTCGCCACGATCTGCTGGACCTCGGGTGCCGTGAGGCCGATGCCGTGCAGGGACGGCCCGACTCCGCCCCCGGCGTCCACCCCGTGGCAGCCGGAGCAGTTCACGACGAAGATCCTGCGTCCCGTGGTCGCATCACCCGCCGCGGACGCGGCGGGGGCAGCCGACGGACTGAACGGATGCCACTTCGCGAGCCCGAACGTCGCAAGCGTCACGGCGACGAGCACGACCGGCGGGGCGACCTGCCTCCTGGTCATCAGAAGCCGAAGCGCACGTTGGTGAAGTACCACAGCGCGGAGGTCAGCCAGAGCGTCGCGAGGACAGCAGCGAGCGAGCCACCGAGCACGGGCAGCACCCAGTGTGGATAGCCCGTCCAGCGGATCACGAGGAGCTTCGCCGCGAGAACGCCGTAGACGAACGACCCGGCGACGACGTGGATCGTCACCCGCAGATCGGGCGTCTTCCACCCGAGCATCGTCACGCAGTGGAAGAAGACCGGGATCGTGAGCAGGACGGCGAGCCGCCCCGACCAGCGGTGGACCCGCTTCGCCGTCGGGAAGGAGAGCGGGACGACGCGGTGCAGCTTCCCCCACATCCTCGACGCGGTGAGCACCTGCACGACCGCGAGGCCGGCCGCGCCGGTCGCGAGCCATGCCTTCGCGGCGATCGTCGACGAGAAGACCGTCTCGACGATGTCCGTGTACGTCGAGCTGACGTCGCCAGTCAGCACGCGCCGAGCCTAGACCTCCCGACGTGGCGTTCGCAACGGTCGTCGTCCACTCCCTCGCATGATCCCCACGCCGAGGCACGATCGACCTTCCGGGCCGGCCTCCCGGCCGCCAACCTCCCGTCTCCGACGCTCGTCTACACTGGCCTCTCCCCGGCGCCCGTAGCTCAGGGGATAGAGCGCGCGCCTCCGGAGCGCGAGGTCGCAGGTTCGATTCCTGCCGGGCGCATTTAGCGGTCAGTGCCCATGCGGAACCCGCATGGATGCTGTGGTCATCTGTGCGATATGTGCGGAAGACGCCGTGGCGTGCAGACCTCGGTGCAGACCTCGACGCCCGGCGTCACACTGCGACGGTGACCACCGTCGACGACTGCCCTCGCGCCCAGCTAGAGCAGTTCGTAGACGGGGTGCCGTGAGCCTTATCTGGGCCGGGCTTGTCGTCGCAGCGGTTACGACCGTCGCGATCACGGCGATGCTGCTCGTCCGTAGCCGCGCCCCTGCGGGGAGCTACTTCGAGGACGGGGACCGCGCCGCCGGAGTCTTCGGTGTGCTCGCGACGGGGTTCGCCGTGCTCCTCGGGTTCGTCGTCTTCCTGGCGTTCGAGAGCTTCGACACTTCGCGAAGCGGCGCTGAGACGGAAGCGCAGCTCGTCAGGGAGCAGTTCGAAACGGCCCAACTGTTCCCCACCACGGTGCGGGCCATCCTCCTCGGTGAGCTTGTCTGTTATGCGCGAACGGTCGTCCACGGCGAGTGGCCGAAGATGCGGACGGGGTCGCTGGGCGACGCCGAGAATCCCTGGACGCCAGCGATGTTCCGCGCCCTAAAGACGGTGGATCCCCGCTCGGCTCCCGAGCAGGCGGCCTACGCGAAGTGGCTCGACCAGCGCTCCGACCGCGAGTCTGCGCGGGGGGATCGCACTCACGGGGCCGAGGGAGTGATCCCTCTGCCGCTGTGGATCGTGCTGCTTTTGAGCGCCGCGATCATCTTCGTGTTCATGCTGTTCTTCGCCGATAGTGCAGAACGTGCCGTCGTGCAGGCGACGATGATCGGCGGCGTCGCGATCGTGATCACCTCGACGCTGCTGCTCTTGTGGTTCCTCGACCGCCCCTACCACTCCGGCCCCGGTGGCCTGCGGCCCGTCGCGATGGAGCGAACGATCCACATCCTCGACCAAGAAAGAGCCGCCATCGGCGAGAGGTTCACGATTCCTTGCGACGAGCAGGGAACTCGAAGCGGCGACTGAGGCTCCCGACCTAACCTCAGGACGAGGCGCTCTTCGTCTTCGGCGTAGGCAACAATGAAGGGCGATGTACCAGCGGCCGAAGCCCGCCCCTCCCGCTCGTGTCCCGCCGGGCGCCGCGGCGACGGCCGCCGAGTTCGCTGACCTGCCGTTCGGCGGTCATGCCGGTGAATGGCTTTCGGGCGGGCAGGCGGCGCCCGCGCCGCCGCCGCCGCAGCCGTTCGATATCGAGCCGCCGCCGTGGGCGGGCGAAAAGACCGGCCCACTCGTCCCGCTCGCCCCCACCGGCGACGGGCCAAGAGCGGCCGGACGCGCTCGCGGTGCGGGCCGAGGACGGCGAGACGAGCTGGCCGGAACCGGTGGGGCCGCCCCTCGTGCTGGAGCCGCTGCTCCCGGTCGCGATCCCCGAAGCCGACTGGAGAGCCGAGCAGGGAGGAGCGCGATCGCGTAGCGGCTCGTGAGGCGCACGCCCCACCCCGGCGTCGCGCGGATGTGCTCCATCGACGACGTCCACGCGCCGTAGTCGTCGTCGTCGTGCTCCGGGCCGAGCGGTTCGTGGACGAACGACGGCGTCTCGAGCCGCCGAGGGACGCCGAAGTCGACTGGGACGAACTCGTCCATGCGGGCGATCGTAGAACGGCGGTCGGGCTGTGTAGGCTCGCCGGCGTGGGCATCGATCCCTCGCAGGAGCGCGGCTCCCGGGTGCGGGTGGGCTCGATTCTCGTGCGCTGCGCACGGTTCGACGAGTTGCTGGCGTTCTGGCGGGCGGCGCTCGGGTACGTCCCGCGCGAGCCCCCGGACGACGGTTGGGTCGTCCTCGTCGATCCGACGGGCGCGGGCCCGAACATCTCGCTCGACCGGGTCGACGAGGGTCGGCTGCCGCAGCTCGGCGAGCTCAGCCGCGTGCATCTCGATCTCTACACCTCCGATCAGGAGGCCGAGGTCGAACGGCTCGTCGCGCTCGGAGCATCCCCGTACCCGCGCGAGTACGGCCCCGACGACGACTTCGTCGTCCTCGTCGATCCGGACGGCAACAGGTTCTGCGTCGTGGCGAAAGCCGACGTGGCAGGTCACGAGATGGGCGCGTCGTGACGCACGAGCAGGCGCTCGCCGCGATCCGCGCCACGCTCGAGGCTGCGCCTGGTCCGGTGTCGATCGCCGCCGTCGACGACCACGGCGAGCTCGTCGGGTGTCTCACGATGGACGGCGCGGCCCGCGACACGCTCGAGAACGCCCGCCGGAAGGCGTACACGGCGGCGCGAAGCGACGCGCCGTCGACCCGGGCGCTGGCCGAGAAGGTGGGCGGGACGCCGACGGAGCTGGCGAGCTGCGATCCACAGTTCTCGTTCTTCCACGGCGGCGTCGCCGCCTTCGCGAGCGGGCGGCGCGTCGGGGCCGTCGGCGTCAGCGGCCTCCCGGGGCCGGACGACGAGCGGCTCGCGCTGGCGGCGATCGTGGCCGCGGGGCTCGAGCCTCCCGCCTGAGACGTCGGCGTCGCGTCCTCGTCACAGCTTGACGCGGAAGCTCCGTCGTACGACCGGCCCGCCATCCGTGGCTGTGATCTCGACGCTCGCGGTCGTCCAGCCGCGTGCTCGGCCGCCGTAGCGCACCGTCACGACGCCGCTCGTCCGCGGCCGCAGGTCGCGTGCGTCCGCGCGGAGGATCGTCTGCGCCCGACCTCGGACGAGGACGACGTGGACGCGACCCCGCTCCAGGCTCTCGGTGACGTTTCCGAGATTGGAGACGAGCACCTCGAGTGACCGGACGCCGTGCGCGTGCCGCACGACGACCCCTCGGAGGACCATCCGTCGCACGACCCTGCCCGGCGCGCGCACGACCACGACGACGCCGACGCGCAGGCGCGCGGAGACGGCCGCGCTCCGCCGCGGGTGGGTCGTCAGGAGGACGAGCGCGTCGTGGTCTCCGGGCTCGACGCGCGAAGGAACCCTGGCCGAGACGGTGACCGTCCGGCTCGCTCCGGCGGCGAGGACGAAGCGGCCGGGTCGCAGCGCGAGCCACGGTGTCGCCGAGCGGGCGCCGCTGTGCGGGACGATTCTCGGCCGGCCACGGAGGTCGAGTTCAAACCCGGCACGTGCCGCCTCGACGACGAGCGCACTCGTCCCCGGGTTCGTGACCCTGAGCGTCGCCGTGCCGGACCCCGCCATCGAGACGTGCGCTGGCGTCGCCGTCAGCGCGAGAGGCGGCCGGCCCGTGCTCGCGCCCGCCGAGGCGGGCACGAGCACGAGGGCGGCGAGAACGAGGCCCGCCGCGCGGCTCATCGACCGATCACCGTGAAGGTGAGGGTTGCGGTGTAGCGTCCGGCCGGAACGACCGGCAGCGAAGAGACGAATCCGAGGCGGGTGTCCCAGACGTCGCCCACCGGTGCCCTCCGTGCGGCGGTGGTGCCCACGAGGAGATCCGCGGCCGGCGGAATCGGGATCGCCGCCGTCGCTCCGCCCGCGAGGCCGCCGCCGATCTGCCCGCCGCTCGGCGCGGTGCCGCCGATTCCGAGCGGGAGGTCCGCGGGCTGGAACGCGGTGCGATGCACACTGACCGCGTAGCCCGCCGCGTTGTTGCTCACGACTGTCACCCGCTCGGAGACGGGCGTCGGCGTCGCTCCGGTCGTCGCGTTGCCGAAGCTCACGCTCGACCGCTCGAGCGCGATCGACAGCACCGGCTGGATGTCGACGTCCACGGCTGCGTTCTGAGAGACGCCTCCGGCCGGCGGCGGCTGTGTGCCGCACGTCGTCACGGGGCTCGACGTGTTGCGCGGTGCCGGCGTCTCGGCCGAGAAGTCCGTCGCATTCGCGTCCGTGTCGGTGCAGCCGCCGCCCGCGCGAACAGCGGCGGTCGTGTTGTCGATCGCGGGAGCTGCGGCGCTCCCCTCGTGGTCTGCCGCGCTCCCGTAGCCGACGAGATCGGCGATGGAGGCGGCCGTCGAGCAGCTGCCCGCGGTCGCGCCGCAGGCGAGCGGTGTCGCGTCGCGGACGATCGCGACCTTCCCGCCCGACACGGCGAGATTCGTCGTCCCGGTCGCGTCCGGGGTCGGCAGGGATCCGCCGACCGCCGCGGCCGAGGCGAGCTGGACGAGGTAGTGCCGTCCCGGGGCAATCGACCCGGACAGGGCGGTGGCTTGCCACGTCGCTCCGGAGGCGGAGGCGTACTGGACCGTCCAGCTGCCGAGGTCGACGGTGGTCGAGCCACGGTTGAAGAGCTCGACGAAGTCGTTCGCGAAAGGCGCTCCCGCGTTGCCGCCGCCCGCGAACACCTGGCTGACGACGACGTCGGGCGACGCGCTGCGGGCAGTGGGCACGGCGAGCACCCCGCCCGCGAGGAAGACCGTGAGAAGGACGAGGGCCAAGGCTCGAGGCATGGCGCGGCTCCGATCGGTGAGGGAGGACATGACCTCTCACCTGATACTCTGTTGTCAGATCGGGCGAAAGGGCCTGAGCCCGGTTGGCACACATTCGGCACACGTGTGCCGTGCGCGCGGGCACCGGAGCCGCCCGTGCCTAGTCTTCGCCGATGCGCCGCTGGCTCCGCTCGTTCGACGCGCAGCTGCCCCGAAGCGTCCAGACGCTGCAGGCAGGCGGGCTCGTGAGCGCATTCGGAAACGGCCTGCTGATCCCGTTCCTCTTCATCTACCTGCACAACGTGCGGGACATCGGTCTCGGGACGGCCGGGCTCGTCGTCGCGGCGAACGCGCTCGTGAGCATCGCCGCCGGCCCGGTGTTCGGCGCGCTCGTCGACCGTGTCGGCGCTCGCACGATGCTCGCGATCGCGCTGGTCGTCCTCGCCGTCGGGTACGCGAGCTTCGCCTTCGTCGTCGAACCGTGGCAAGGCTTCGCTGCGAGCGTCGTGACGGGTATCGGCAACGGTGGCTTCTGGCCTGCGCAGTCGACGATGCTGGCAGCCCTCTCGCCGCCCGACCGGCGCCATGCGACGTTCGCGATGCAGCGCGTGACGATGAACCTGGGCATCGGCCTCGGCGCGCTCGTCGGCGGGCTGATCGCCGACGCGGCGCATCCGCGCACGTTCGTCGCGTTGTTCGTCCTCGACGCGCTGACGTTCGTCGTCTACCTCGGCGTGCTCCTCGTCGCCGTCCCCGAGGTCGCGCACGGCGGTGGATCGTCCCGATCCGGGAACTACGCAGACGTCTTCCGCCACCGGGCGTTCGTCGGCGTGGTCGCGCTCAACACGCTGTTCATCTTCGCCGGCATGTCCGGCTTCGAGCTGCTCCCGGTGTTCGCGAAGAACGAGATCGGCGTGTCGGAGAGCGCCATCGGCGTCATCTTCTTCGTGAACACCGTCGTCATCGTCGCCACACAGCTGCCGATCGCGAAGCTGTCGGAGGGCCACCGGCGGATGCGGATGCTCGCGCTCCTCGGCGTCGTGTGGGCGGCGTGCTGGATCGGGGTCTCGATCGTCGGCGGGGCGTTCGAGGGGGCGTTCGCGGTCATCCTCCTGACGGTCGTGATGGCGGTGTTCGGCATCGGCGAGTGCATCCACGGCGCGGTGCAGGCACCGCTCGTCACGGACCTCGCCGATCCCCGGCTGCTCGGGCGGTACATGGCGCTCTCCGCCCTGTCCTGGCAGGTCGGATTCGCGCTCGGGCCGGCGGTGGGCGGCTTCCTCCTGCAGGTCAGCCCGCTCGGCACCTGGGTCGTGTGGGCCGTTCTCTGCGGGGCCGGCTCGTTCCTCGCAGTCGCCCTCGAGCGTACGATTCCCGCGGCGATCCGGCGAACCCCGGTTGCCCAGCCCGCCTGACCGCTCGCAGGCGACGCGACTAGAATGACGAACATGACGTTGGCGACCGACGACCCGCTGAGTCCCCGTGCCGAGCCTGCCCCGCATCCGCAGGAGCATCCGGTCGCGCCCCGGCGCGGACGTCGTCGCGCGCGCGCCGCAGGTCGCTGAGCTCACTGCGGCGGGCCTCACCTGGGTCAACGCGGTCGCACCCGACCTCGAAACCGCGCAGGTGCTCGCCGAGCGCTTCGGCTGGCATCCCCTCGACGTCGAGGACATCGTCTCGAAGCGCCAGCGGCCGAAGGTCGACGACTACGAGGACGACCGCTATCTGTTCGCCGTCCTCCACTTCCCGGTCTACGACAAGGCGGTGCAGCGCCTGAACGCCGGCGAGCTCGACGTCTTCATCGGCCAGGACTACCTCGTGACGATTCCGAACCGCGAGCTGCTCCCCGTCACGCGGCTCTTCGCGCGGTGCGAGTCCGACGACGCCTACCGCGAGCAGCTCTTCGCGAAGGGCTCCGGGCGCCTGCTCTACGAGGTGCTCGACGACCTGTTCGACTACTGCTTCCCGATCCTGGACAAGATCGGCCACAAGCTCGACCGGATCGAGGACGACATGTTCGAGGGCGCGGCGGAGGACGTCGTCCGCGACATCTCGAACGTCAAGCAGGAGATCATCTCCTACCGCAAGGTGATCAAGCCCGAGCGCTCGACCCTCCGTGTGCTCGAGCGGCGCGTCGACCGGTTCCTGCCCGAGGAGCTCGAGCTCTACTTCGACGACATCAACGACGCGGTCGAGCGGATCTGGGACCAGCTCGACAACTACAAGGAGGTCGTGGAGGCGCTCGAGTCGACCAACGAGTCTGTCATCTCCCACCGTCAGAACGACGTCCTGCGCCTGCTGACGCTCATCAGCGTCACGATGCTCCCGCTGACGCTGCTCACGGGGATCTTCGGGATGAACGTGGTCTATCCGGGCGAGGCGACCCGCACCGCGTTCTGGGTCATCCTGGGAGCGCTCCTCGCGACGCTGCTCGGGATGATCGGCTTCTTCCGCTGGAAGCGCTGGTTCTGAGGATTATCGCGGTTGGCGGGCCGTCTGACGCCGCCGAAGCCGCGGGCATCTCTCAGGGTGTGCGGCCGTCCGCTGCGCCCGGCGGGACGCCTAATGCGGGTACTCCAGCGCCGGTACGGGAATCGACGCAGGCGTCGGTTTCACGATGGTGTCCTTCCCCGCGACACACAAGGGTGCTATGACTTGTGGAAGGCGTCGGTCCGGACACGGCGCGGGGGAGCAACAGGGGAGATGTGTACATGGAGGCGAATCTGCTGGCCGCGGAGCCGACGGCTCTCGCGCTAGGTGAGCTGGAACACGGCTACGGCGAGCACCAGCCAGAAGCCGACGCAAGCGAGAACAGCGGCAAGGAGGCCGACGTTGGCCGCCGGGCGGCGGGCGGCTTCCCGATACATCGGGCGAGTATCGCACTCGTCGCCGTTGTGCAGCTGCTGTGGATCGGTCTGCTCGTCTACGGGACGTACTTGGCAGTGGAGTGGTTTCCGCTCTAGCCAGGGCGCGGTTTTTTCGAGTCGTGCCCGACGAGACATGAGGGCCACGAACCACAGCGCGTGCGCGGGACGAACCAGACAACGGGCCCGCCGTGATCCACGCGACGGTCAGCCCGTGGTGATGCGTGCGGGGCGTCTTCGCGCTCGTGTGCTCGATCGCCCACTCAGCCGATAACCGTGGTTCACAGCGGCGCTGCCGCAATCGGGCGAACAGCGACGGATTCGCCGCGCAGCAGCAGCAGCCGCGCCCAAGCCGCGGCCACCGCGCGACGCTTTAGGCGATATCGCCCGTGCCCTCTTGGCTGCTCCGGCGAAAGCCCAGTGCGCTCCATCTCGGCACGAAGACGCCGCTTGCGCCTGTTGACACGGCGCGAGAACGGGTCAGGCCGGATCGTCGTAGACGTCCCGCGCGATGCGCTCGACGAGCGCCCGGGCCTTCGCAGCCTCGGGCGTCTCGTCCAGAGCGGCTGCGTCGAGATTCTCCGTCTCGGGCGCCTCGTCGTCGATCGACGCCTCGGCCTCCGGACCGACCGAATTGACCGACTCGATCAGCAACCGCCCCGCTTCCGCCGCGTCTATCACGCCACGCTCGAACCGGTCGACGATCTCGCGCTCCTCCTGCGAGAGCCGATCGGTGCGCGTGGGCTTGAACTTCATCCACCGACCCTAACGAGCGAGCCGGCGCCGGTGGCCCGAGGCGTCAGACCATGCCGTGGCGGACGCGCCACCGATGCTCCGTGACGAGCACGTCGCGGAGTCCGGCGAGGCCTGCCGGGGCGTCGTCGAGCACGTCGATGATCGCGAGCCGGTCGGCGATCCGGAGGCCCACGACCTCGTCGCCCCACTTGAGGGCGTAGCTCAGCCGCTCGGCCGTCTCGTCGTAGCCTGCGTCCACGAGCAGGCCGGCAAGCTCGAGCACGTGCTCGTCTGGCACCTCGAATCCTGCGAGCTCGACCACTCCCTCTCAGCTTACGAACTGCGGCCCAGGCCTCAAGGTCCGGCAACTGCCTTCACCCAGCGCTCGACGCGGCGACCACCCGAACGGCTAGGCACGTCTCGCCCCGCGGGGGAAGAGTGCCCAGGCACGATCACCGACGGTAGTGGCATGGTGAACGAGGGTCTCGAGCGGCGGACGGCCCTCACGAGAGGGGGCAAGGAATGACGGCGGCACAGTTCGAGGATCTCCGCGTCGACGAGGCGGCAGAGGTCCTCGCCTGGCGTTTCGACGCGCTCTGCAGGTCTGGGTACGAGCTCGACGCGGCAGCGGTGCTGGCGGCGAACGTCGAGGTCGACCTGCACGACGCCGTCGACCTGGTGGCGCGTGGCTGCCCACCAGACGTCGCGGCGAGGATCCTCCTCTAGGTCTCTCCCCCAGAAAACCGCGACGTCGGAATCACGGCGGCGATTCCGACGTCGCGGCTCCCCACCGGGCAGCTCAGGTGATCACGAGGCCTTCGAGGCCTTCCTCCGGGTCGGGAAGCTGCGGGTCGAGCCGCTCCAGCGCGTGGAGGAGGAGCTCCCCGACTGCGAGCGCCTTCACCCAGTTGCGGTCGGCTGGGACGACGTACCACGGCGCCCACTCGGTCGACGTCTCGGTGAGCGCCTCCTCCCAGGCCGCGATCCATTCGTCGAAGCGCTCGCGCACCTTCAGGTCGTCGCGCCGGAATTTCCAGCGCTTCTCGGGGTCGTCGACCCGCTCCTGGAACCGCTTGCGCTGCTCCTCGCGGGAGACGTTGAGGAAGACTTTGAGCACGGTCGTCCCCTCGTCGACGAGCATGCGCTCGAACGCCCGGATGTGCTCGTAGCGCGGCCGCCAGACACTCTCCGGCGCAAGCTCGTACATCCGCACTGCGACCACGTCCTCGTAGTGCGAGCGGTTGAAGACGCCGACGGTCCCCCGGCGGGGAAGCGCCGCATGGATCCGCCACAGGTAGTCGTGCTGGAGCTCGACGCCGACCGGGGCCTTGAACGACGTCACGGTGACGCCCATCGGGTTGACCCCCGCGAACACGCGCCGGACGACACCGTCCTTCCCGGACGCGTCGAGCCCCTGGAGGACGAGCAGCACGCTGTGGCGATCCTCTCCGTACAGCCGGGACTGGAGCGTGTCGATCCGCTCGACGACGCGCGCGAGCCGCGTCTCCCCTTCGTTCTTGTCCATGCCGAGCTTGGCGTCGGGGTCCCGTTCGCCGATCCGCGCCTTGGTGCCGGGCTCGACCTCGAGTCGGTGCAGCATCCGCGTGACTCTAGACTCCGGGCCGATGGCCGACCGTGGCTCGTTCCACATCGGGTACGAGATCGACCCGGCGACCGGCAAGCCCGGGGCCACCGAGGTCGTCGTCGGATCGAGCGACCTCACGACGCACGGTGTCGTCGTCGGCATGACCGGCTCCGGCAAGACGGGCCTCGCCGTCGTGCTGCTCGAGGAGGCGCTCCTCTCGGGGATCCCGACCCTCGTGCTCGATCCCAAGGGCGACATGACGAACCTCGCCCTCGTCTTCCCGGACCTCGCGCCCGCGAGCTTCCGGCCGTGGGTGAGCGAGGCGGAGGCGCAGGCCGCGGGCGTGTCGGTCGACGAGTACGCCGAAAAGCAGGCGACGATCTGGCGCGAGGGGCTCGCGTCGAACGGAATCGGCCCCGAGCGGCTGCAGGCGCTCGAGGACGCCGCCGACGTGACGATCTACACGCCCGGCTCGACGGCCGGCGTCCCGCTCGACGTCGTCGGCTCGCTGGAGGCTCCTCCGCTCTCGTGGGACACGGATGCCGAGACGCTGCGCGACGAGATCGAGGGCACGGTGACGAGCCTGCTCGCGCTCGTCGGCATCCAGGCGGATCCGCTCTCGAGCCGCGAGCACGTGCTCGTCTCGAACCTGATCGAGAACGCGTGGCGAGCCGGCCGCGACCTCGACCTCGGGGCCCTGATCGGCGAGATCCAGACGCCGCCGATCCGCAAGCTCGGCGTCTTCGAGGTCGACCAGTTCTTTCCGCCGGCCGACCGGACGAAGCTCGCGTTCACGCTCAACGCGCTCGTGGCGTCCCCGTCGTTCTCTGCCTGGGGGGAGGGCGAGCCGCTCGATCCGCAGAAGCTGCTCTTCACGGCGGACGGGAAGCCGCGGTGCGCCGTCGTCTACCTTGCCCACCTCTCCGAGGAGGAGCGTCAGTTCGTCGTCACCCTCGTGTTCTCGAAGCTCGTGACGTGGATGCGCGGCCAGGCGGGCACGCCCGACCTGCGTGCGCTCGCGTACATGGACGAGGTGTTCGGCTACGTCCCGCCGTCCGCCGCGCCGCCGGCGAAGAAGCCGATCCTGACGATCTTCAAGCAGGGCCGCGCCTTCGGCATGGGGCTCGTGCTCTCCACGCAGAACCCCGTCGACCTCGACTACAAGGCGATGTCGAACGCCGGGACGTGGCTCGTCGGCCGACTGCAGACGGAGAACGACAAGGCGCGCGTACTCGAGGGCCTGCGCTCGGCCGCCGGGACGACCGACGTCGCCGGGCTCGACAAGGCGATCGGTGCGCTCGGCAAGCGTCAGTTCCTCCTCGTCTCCGCGAAGACGAACGCCCGGCGCCTGCTCGCGACCCGCTGGGCGATGTCGTACCTCTGTGGGCCGCTGACGAAGGAGCAGGTCGCGAAGCTGAAGCCCGTGGCCGCCGGCCCGGCGGCGACGCCGTCCGAGCCGGCGGAGGCCGTGCCTGCGTCCACGCCGGTCGCCGCCGCTCCCCCGCCTGCGACGCCCGACCGCGAGCTGGCGTCCGACGAGACGCCGATTCCGCCGCCCGTGGCCACGGGCATCGCCGTCTCGTACCTCGACCCGGCCGCCGCCTGGGGGAAGGACGTCGGCGCGACGGCCGGCTCGAGCCGGCTCCGTGCCTTTCTCGCCGCGCGGGTGTCGCTGCGCTACGACGACACCGCCGCCGACATCGACGAGCAGGAGGAGTTCGAGGCGGTCTACGGGCCGCTCGACGGAGGCCTCGATCTCGACGGCGAGACGCAGGTCGACTACGACGACCGCGACTTCTCCACGACTGCCCCTGCGGGCGCGGCGTACGTCCTTCCGCAGGCGCCCGTAGGCGACGGGAAGTTCTTCACCACGACGGCGAAGGACATCCAGCGCCACCTCGTCGACCGGCGCCCGCTCGAGCTGCAGCGGAACCGCGCGCTCAAGCTCGTCTCGCGCCCGGGTGAGAGTCCAGAGGACTTCGCCAAGCGCTGCGATGCGGTCGCGCAGGAGCGCGCAGACGCCGAGTCGGCGAAGATCCGCGACCGGCTCGAAGCCAAGCGCGACCGGCTCGACAAGGCGCTCGCCCAGGCGCAACGGCGCGTCGAGGAGCTCGATACCGACACCCGCACCCGGCAGGCGAGCGAGCTGATCTCCGGCGCGGGAGCGGTGCTCGGCGCGCTGTTCGGCGGACGACGCAGCGCCCGGTCGATGGCGAGCGCGATCGGCGGCGCGGCGTCCCGCAGGGGTATGACCGCCCGCACGTCCGAGCGCAGGGAATCGGCGGAGGACAAGGTTCAGGCGACGAAGGACGACCTCGCCGAGCTCGAGCAGGAGATCCTCGAGGAGATCGCCGAGATCGACGAGCGCTGGAAGGCGACCGCCGAGGACGTCGACACGCTGCAGATCCGGCTCGAGACGACCGACGTGCGCGTGCTCGAGACGCGGCTCGTGTGGGTGCCGAGCGACTGATCCCGCTCCTGCTCGTCGTGTTGGCGACGGCCTGCCGGACCGGCACGCAGACCAGCGCGACGACCGAGCCGGCAGGCGCGAGCGCGAGGGCGGTCGTCGAATGGGTGAACGACGGCGACACGCTGACGCTGACGAACGGCGCGAAGGTGAGGCTGGTGCAGATCGACGCCCCCGAGCTCGGGACGGACTGCTACGGCCGCGCCGCGCTCGACGCCCTGGTCACCCTCGCACCGAAAGGCACGCCCGTGCGGCTCGTCCGAGACGCGGCCCTCGACGACCGCGACCGCTACGGGCGTCTCCTGCGCTACGTCTTCATCCGGGGCGAGAACGTGAATGTCGCGCTCGTCCGGGAGGGAGCTGCCTCGCCGTACTTCTTCCGCAACGGCCGTGGCCGGTACGCCGCGCAGCTCCTGGACGCCGTCGACGCGGCGCGGAAAGCGCACCGCGGCTACTGGGGCACCTGCCCCGACGCCCGCCTGAACACCGGCCTCGGCTCGATCACCGGCGGCCGCTGACGCGGCTTCGCCCCGCCGGGGCGCGCCCAAAGGAGCGAGTGACAACTTGTCACTTGCGAGGGTTCCGGCCGACCTCGGGCCAGGGAATGCCCGCAGCGCGATGGAAGCCGACGCCGAGCGCCTCGAGGCGCGGCCCGTGCTCGGCGAGCCGCATCCGGTACTCCCGCCAGTTCCGCCCCGCCGGCGACCAGCCTGCCTCGGCGACGCCCAGAAGCCGCGGGAACGCGAGCCAATCGAGGCCGGCGCGCGTGTCGATCGTCTCCGACCAGAGCGGCGCCTCCACACCCAGGACGTCCCGCTCGGAGATCCCCGCGACGACGCCGGAGGGATCCCAGTCGTACGCCTTCCGTACGTTCGTCAGGCCGGCCCACTCGAGGCCATGCGGCGAATCGCGGTCGTACTTCATGTCGAGGTACACGCGCGTCGAGGGCGAGAGCACAAGCTTCGCGCCCTGTCCGACGGCTCGCCGCGCGAGCTCCGGGTCGTGCCAGTGCTGGATGACGGCCGACCGCCGCAGCCTCGCACGCGCCGCCTCCTCCCAGAGGATCGCGCGCTTGCCGTGCGAGTGCACGATCCGCTGGACGCGCTCGACGAAGAAGCGGTAGTCCTCCGGCTCGGTCGAGAGCGGCTCGTCTCCGCCCACGTGAAGATACCGGCCGGGTGTGAGCGCCGCGAGCTCGCCGAGGACGTCGTCGACGAACGCGTAGGTCGACTCCTTGCGGATGGACAGCGAGCTGAACCCGACCTCGATCCCCGTGTAGGGCGCCGCCGCGACGCCGTCCGGCGTGAGCTCCGCGTACGACGTTAGGGCCGCGTTGACGTGGCCGGGCATGTCGACCTCCGGCACGACGTCGACGAAGCGGCGCCGCGCGTGCTTGACGAGCTCGGCGTACCGACGTCTGGTGTAGTGGCCACCGGGGCCGCCCCCCACGGCGGTGCTCGCGCCGACGCGCGTCAGGTTCGGCCGGGAGCGGATCGCGATCCTCCAGCCCTGGTCGTCCGTGAGGTGGAGGTGGAGGCGGTTCAGCTTGTAGAGCGACATGAGGTCGATCAGCCGCTTCACCTCCCCGACGTCGAAGAAGTGGCGCGCCACGTCGAGCATCAGGCCGCGCCAGCCGAAGCGAGGCCGGTCGTGGATCGTCAGCACGCCGATCCGCCACGGTCCCGGTTGCCGCCGCGGCGACTCGACCGCCGCGGGAAGGAGCTGGCGGAGCGTCTGCACGGCGTAGAAGAGGCCCGCGGGCGTGCGTGCGTCGAGCCGCACCAGGCCGGGCTCGACGCGGACTCGGTACCCCTCGTCTCCCAGCGAGCGGTTCCCGGGCGCGAGCGCGAGGACGACGTCGCCGGCCGCGGCCGGGCGCCGCTTCACCGAAACCGGAAGCCGGAATCCCGTCGCCGGCCGCAGGCGCTCGGCGAGGAACCGCGCCACGCGCACGGCCTCCGCGTTCCGGCCGTCGACGTGGATCCGTGCGGACGGGCCGAGCTCGAACGCGCCCCGGCCCGGCGCGACGGCCAGCGGCTTGGGGATCACCGGCGGAAACGCCGGGGCGCGGCCCACCGGCCGCTACCCGCGCACGGCGCCGGAGGTCAGGCCGAACGCGATCCGCCGCTGTACCAGGAGGAAGAAGACGATGACCGGCAGCGCGGTCAGCGTCGACGCCGCCATCAGCGCGCCCCAGTCCGTATTGCGGCTCGTGCCGAGGAAGTACGACAGCCAGACGGTGACTGTGTGGTTCTGCTGGTCGGTGAGGATCACGCTCGCGAAGACGTACTCGTTCCACGCCTGGATGAACGCGAACACGGACGTCGCGACGAGCCCGGGCGCGACGAGCGGCAGCAGGATCCGCACGAACGCCCCGAGCCGTGTCGAGCCGTCGACCATGGCGGCCTCCTCGAGGTCCTTGGGGATCCCCAGGACGAAGCCGCGCAGCGTCCACACGGCGAACGGAAGGACAAACGTGATGTACGTGACGATGACGCCCGTCAGCGTGTTCGTCAGGTGGTACCGGGCGAGCACGACGTAGAGCGGGATCACGAGCCCCACCGCGGGCAGCATCAGGATCCCGATCATGAGCACGACGAACAGCTTCCGGCCGGTGAAGCGGTACTTCGCGAGGGCCACGGCGGCGACGAACGCGACCGCGATCGACACGCCCACAGCCACGAGCACAACGATCAGGCTGTTCTCGACGATCTGCCAGAAGTAGGGGCGATTCATCGCGTCCCGGAAGTGGTCGAGGGTCGGATCGCGCGGGAACCAGGTCGGCTCGGCGGTGTTGATCTCGTCGTCGGGCTTGAAGGCCGTCGAGACCATCCAGAAGACGGGGAACACGAGGACGACGAACAGGGCGAGCCCGAGGAGGTCCCAGGCACGCCGGCGAAGGGCTCGGCCGCGACGACGACGGCGCGCGCCGGCCGGCAGCGAAGCGGTGCTCACGTGACGTCCTCGAGCTTCACCATGCGGCGCACGTAGACGACGCTCAGCGCCGCGACGATGAGGAGCATCAGGATCGAGATCGCCGCGCCGCGACCGAAGTCCGAGTGCGCGTACCCCTCGATGTACACGTAGACGCCCATCAGGTAGTTCGACGAGTCGACGTGCGACGCGCCGATCAGCAGGTACGGCTGCGTGAACACGCCGAAGTCCCAGATGATCGAGAGGCTCGTGAGGACGAGCAGGATCGGCTTGAGCACGGGAAGCGTCACGTCGCGGAACGAGCGCCAGCCGCCGGCGCCATCGATGGAGGCGGCCTCGAGCAGCTCGCGCGGGACCTGCGCCAGACCGGCGTACAGCGTGATCGCCACGAAGGGGACCGCTCCCCAGACGATCAGGAGCGTCACCATCGCGAGCTGGGAGAACGTCGTCGCGTACCAATCGTGCAGGACAAAGTCGCCCACGTGAAGGCTCGTCAGGACGTGGTTCAGCATGCCGTTCTGGAAGTTCGTCATCCAGTACCAGACCTGGACGGCGACGACCGCGGGCATCGCCCAGACGAGCACGAGCGCGGTGGTCAGCAGGATCCGCACAGGCGCCGAGAGGCGGACGAGCAGCAGCGCGAGGAGCAGACCGATGACGATGGTCAGCCCGACGTTCACCGCCGTGAAGACGACCGTCCGGCCGAGCGTGTCCCAGAAGACGGAGTCGCCCAGCACCGAGCGGTAGTTGTCGAGCCCGACCCACTCGCCCTTGCGCTGGATGAGCTCGGGCAGGCCGTAACGCTGGAACGAGAGCACGACCAGCCGGTAGAGCGGGTACCCGAGGATCGCGCCGATCGCGACGACCACCGGGAGGATCAACAGGTACGGCACGGCGGCCGCGCCGACACGCTGGAGCGACAACGGCTGCCGCCGCCGAGTCCCCATCGCCGGGTGCTCGGCGGCGACTGCCGCTGCCTGCGGGGCGGAACTACGGCTCACCGTGATCCGCGTCCCGCGTCACCTTCATGCGTTGAGGACCGAGGTGATGTTGTCGCTCGCGGCCTGTGCCGCCTGACGGACCGTCAACTTGCCGGTCAGGATCTGCGCCAGCATGTTGCGGAGGATGTTGCCGTTCTCGACGTTGACCCAGTTCTTCGCCGTCGGGACGAACCAGCTCCGCTTCGCCGCGCGCTCTGCGATTGTGTTGCCGAGGAGGCTCGTCGTGTTGGGGATGTTGCCGATCGCGCGAAGCGCCGTCATCGACTGATTGCTCGTGTAGGCCTTGATCCAGTCGACCGCGAGCGACTTGTTCACGCCCACGGGCACGGCGAGGAGCGACCCCCCGAGGAAGCCCGGCATCGACTGGCCCTTGGTGTGGCTCGGCATCACGAACTGCGCGGTCGAGCCCTTGTACTTGTCCCCGACGCAACACGTGTACCACCCCGGCCCGAGCATCGAGCCGGCGTTGCCCTGCGCGTACACGTCGTACGGATTGGGGTGGGTCTCGTCCGTCGTCTTGCTCGCGCGCGAGGCCGCGGTGAAGAAGTTCTTGTACGCCGTCAGCCCCGCGATCGACCTCGGTGACGCCAGCGTGCCCTTCCACTTGCCGCTCACCTTCTGCGCGATCGTGCCGCCGAAGTCGTAGACGAAGCCCATCGCGACGTACCAGTCCGTCCCGGCGACGTACACCGGCGAGAAGCGGCGGTCGCCCTGCTGCCGGCCGAGCTTCCGTGCTGCCGCCGTGTACTCCGCAAGGCTGGTCGGCACCTTGATCCCGGCCTTCTTGAAGAGGTCGGTCCGATACGTCACGACCCTTGCCCCGGCGTAGTACGGCACGCCGTAGGTCTTTCCCTCCAGGCGGCCCTGGGCCGCGAGGCCGTCGAGCCAGGTGCTCGAGTTCGCGAACGAGCCGCGATCCGCGGTGAGGTCCTGGAACGCCCCCGCACCCATGTACTTCGCCATCTCCGTGTTGCCCATCTCGATGACGTCCGGAGCGTTGCCGCCTGCGAGCGTCGCGTCGAACTTCTGCAGGTGGCTCCCCCAGGTCTGGAACTGCACGTCGACTGCGACACCCGGGTGCTGGCGCTGGAAGTCGGCCGTCGCAGCCGCGATGATCGCCTTCCAGTTGTCCTTGTTCGCGTCCGTCTGCAGCCAGACGGTGATGCTGCTGGACGCCTGCGTGCCGCCGGAGGCGGTCGACGCGACGACTGCGAGGGCGACGCCGACGAGAACGGCGGCGCCGATGATGCGTGCTCTCATGGGCGGTACCCCCAAGCGCATCGGTAGGCGGAGACGGTCGCTCCGGAGTCCCGGTGACCGGCGGGGCGAGCGACGCAACCGCCTACTGGCTCATACCAATCGGCCACGGATCGGAACACTGGCACAGAACCCCGATGATGTCAAGACCACTTATGTTCAGGACGCTGTAAACCCATGAATCCATGGGAAGCAAGCTGATCGATGATGGCTCGCTGTTGCGCTTTGTGGTATTGACCACTACGGATCAGTGTCAGTCCCCGCCGCCATTGCGCCGCACAGGCGAGCGGTTGAGCTCCGTGACGAGCTTGTAGCGGTCGCCGCGATAGATCGAGCGGACGTACTCGACGATCTCGCCGGTCGACGAGCGCGTCGTGCGCTCGAAGAGGAACGCAGGCGAGTGCAGCGGCACGCCGAGCGCGTCGGACTCCGTCTCGTTGGTGACGGTCGGCTCGATCGTCTGCAGGCCTCCGACGATGTCGATGCCGTAGCGGTCGAGCAGGAGCTCGTAGAACGACTGACGTTCGAGATCGTGCGCAGAGAGACCCGGGACGAGCGACTCCCGGACGTGGAGCGTCTCGATCGCCATCGTCTCGCGGTCCGCGAGGCGGAGCCGGCTGATGATCACGACCGGCTCCGAGGGCGAGACGTGCAGGAGCCGCCCGAGGTGCGCGCCCGCCGGGGCGATGCGAAGGTCGAGCGTGCGGCTCGCGGGCACCATCCCCCGCCTGGCCATGTCCTCCGTGAACGAGGTCATCGTCAGCTCCTGCGCGATCTTCGGCTCGCTCACGAACGTGCCGCTACCGTGCCGGCGCACGAGGAGGCCCTCCCGCACGAGCTCGTCGAGCGCCGCGCGCACCGTGAGGCGGGACATGCCGAGGCTCGCCGAGAGCTGGCGCTCGGACGGAATCGCCTCCCCCACACCGAGCTGCTCGATCAGGTCGAGCACCTGGCTGCGTGCCTCGCTCTGCTTCGTCCCCGTTCGCTTCGTCATCCCGCCTCGCTTGTGATCAAGACCACTTCTCCACCGAACCGACCGGAACCTGCCCGGCGCCCGTGAGCGGCTCGGAGTCCGTGACGAGCGCCGAGCCGTCGTCGACGTCGAAGAAGTGGAACGCGGCGGGGTCGACGGCGAGCGAGAGCGACGCGCCCTGCTGCGCCGTCGAGCGGGGGTCGAGACGTGCCGTGAAGAGCGTCGTCTCCTCGGCGAGCAGGGACGCGTCGTCGCCGTCCGCGCCGAGGCCGAGCTGGGGTCGCCGCGCGTTGACGCGGAAGCACGCGTGCGTGTCGGCACCCAGCTGCTCGAGGACGTCCACCTGGACGTCGAGCCGGGGCCGCGCAGGGTCGGCGAACGCCGCGTCTTCGAACGCCTCCGGGCGAACCCCGAGGACGACAGGGCCGTTCGGCGGCCGACGGGCGTGGTCGAGCTGGACGGCCTCGCCGCCGAAGCGGACGACGTCGCCGTCGACCTCGGCTTCCACCAGGTTCATCGAGGGCGAGCCGATGAAGGCGGCGACGAAGACGTTGCGGGGCTTCGCGTAGAGCGTCTGGGGGGCGTCGACCTGCACGATCCGCCCGTCGCGGAGGACGGCGACCCGCTGGCCGAGCGTCATCGCCTCCGTCTGGTCGTGCGTGACGTAGACCGTCGTCACGCCGAGGCGCGCGTGGAGCTCGGCGAGGGACGCCCTCATGCCGACGCGGAGCTTGGCGTCGAGATTCGAGAGGGGCTCGTCCATCAGGAACGCGCGCGGCTCGCGCACGATCGCGCGGCCCATCGCGACACGCTGGCGCTGCCCTCCCGAGAGTTGCGCGGGCTTCCGGTCGAGGAGCTCGGTGAGACCGAGAAGCCCAGCGACCTCCTCGACGCGCTTGCGGGCATCCGTCTTCGGCGCCCGCCGCACCTTCAGCCCGTACCCGAGGTTCTCCCGAACCGTCATGTGCGGATAGAGCGCGTAGCTCTGGAACACCATCGCGATGTCGCGGCGTCGCGGTGCGAGATCCGTGACGTCCTCACCGTCGATGCGGACCGTGCCCACGGTCACCTCCTCGAGGCCGGCGATCATGCGGAGGAGCGTCGACTTCCCGCATCCGGACGGTCCCACGAAGACGATGAACTCTCCGTCCTCGATCGCGAGGCTGACGTCGTGCGCGGCGACGAACCCGTTGTCGTAGACCTTCGTGACGTGGTCGAGCTCGATGGTGGCCATGGGCTACGTAGTCTCTTCGGGATGCTCCGCGGAAGCGAGAGCTGTACCACTTCCACACGCGTTCCGCAACATTGGTCTTGACCACTCTACCATTGCCTGCGTACACTGGCACCCGATGACGACGGTGCCCAACGACTCCGGCCTCGACCGCCTCCCGACCGAGGCGTGGGACCCGACCGGCGCGAACCTCGATCTCCGCTCCACGGACGAGCTCGTCACGGCGATGAACGAGGCGGACGCCGAGGTTCCGCACGCGGTCGCACGTGCACACGACGCGCTCGTCATCGCGATCGACGCGATCGCGGCGCGGCTCGCCGCCGGCGGGAGGCTCGTCTACGCCGGTGCCGGCACCTCCGGGCGGCTGGCGCTCGTCGACGCCGTCGAGTGCCAGTCGACGTTCGGCCTTCCCCCCGGCCGCGTCGTCGCGCTCGTCGCCGGCGGCGCCGATGCCTCCGCCGTGGCGCAGGAGCAGGCGGAGGACGACACGGGCGCCGCGGCCGACGACGTGCGCTCCCTCGGCGTCTCGTCGGACGACGCGGTCGTCGCGATCAGCGCGAGCGGCCGCACCCCGTATGCGCTCGGCGCCCTCGAGGAGGCGGCGCGTGCGGGCTCGCTGACCGTCGCGGTCACGTGCGTCGAAGACTCGCCGCTCGGGGCGCTCGCCGACCACGACGTCGCCGTCGTCGTCGGCGGTGAGCTGATCGCCGGCTCGACGCGGCTCAAGGCAGGGACGGCGCAGAAGCTCGTTCTCAACGCCATCTCGACGATCTCCATGGTGCGGCTGGGCAAGACCTTCGGGAACCTGATGGTGGACGTCGTCGCGACGAACGAGAAGCTTCGGCAGCGCGTCCGCGCGATCGTGCGCAACGCCACCGGTGCACCGGCCGGTCGTGTCGACGCCGCGCTCGAGGAGTCGCTGGGAGACGCCAAGGTCGCGATCGTGATGCTCGAGCTGGGCGTCGATGCCCGGACGGCCCGTGCCCGCCTCGACGGGGCCGGCGGCGTCGTCCGCCGGGCGCTCGAGCCGTGAGGCTCGGCGTCGAGGCGGCGTACGTCGACGGGAGGCTCATGCCCGGCGACGTCTCCGTCGACGACGGTCGTGTCACCGCAATCGGGCTCGACGGGGTCGGCCGCGGGATCGCCGCGCCGGGGTTCGTCGACCTGCAGGTGAACGGCTTCGCGGGCGTCGACTTCCTCGGCGCCGACGCCGACGGGTTCCGAGCCGCCGGCGAGGCACTGCTCGAGACCGGAGTCACGGCCTACCTCCCGACGCTGATCACGTCCGCGGAAGCAGACGTCGTCTGCGCGCTCGAGGCGGTGCCGGACGCCGTTCCCGGGCCTCGGATCCTCGGTGTCCACCTCGAGGGGCCGTTCCTCTCCCCCACCCGCCTCGGGACTCACCGCCGCGACGCCCGCCGCGACCCGGACCCGCCGCTGCTGGAGCGCCTGCTCGACGCGGGCCCCGTGCGGCTGATGACGCTCGCCCCGGAGCTGCCCGGCGCGCTCGAGCTCATCGACCTCCTCCACGCGCGTGGCGTCGTCGTCTCGCTCGGCCACACGGACGCGACCGCGGCCCAGGCGCACGCCGCCTTCGACCGCGGCGTTCGGGCCGTGACCCACGTGTTCAACGCGATGCGACCGCTCGCGCACCGGGATCCCGGCGTCGTCGGGGCTGCGCTCTCCCGTCCGGACGTCGTGGTGCAGGCGATCGTCGACGGCGTTCATCTCGACCCCGACATCGTGCGGCTCCTGTGGCGGGCCGCCGCCGGCCGGCTGTCGCTCGTCACGGACGCGATCGCCGGCGCCGGTCTCGGCGACGGGACGTACGCGCTCGGTGAGATCGAGATCGTCGTCGCGGACGACGTGGTACGCAGCGAGGACGGCATGCTCGCGGGCAGCGCACTCACCATGGACGAGGCCGTGCGGAACCTCGTGGCCCTCGACGTGCCGCTCGAAGGCGCGCTCGGGGCCGCGACGAGCGTCCCTGCGAAGGTGCTCGGAGCCCCCGAGCTCGGGCGGCTCGTGGTCGGTGGCACCGCCGACGTCGTCGTCCTCGACGACGCCCTGCACGTCGTCCGCACGCTCGTCGCAGGAGAGACCCGTGTCGCAGGCTGAGGACGGGCCGGAGCCGGGGACCCGCTTTCTCGCGGAGATCCGCGAGCAGCCGGCGGCGCTGCGGCGGCTACTCGGGTATGACGCCGAGATCGCGCGCGTCGCGTCGGTAGTCCGCGAGCGCGACCTCCGCCTCGTCCGCTTCGTCGGCCATGGATCGTCGGACAACGCCGCATCGTTCGGCGTCTACGCGTTCGGGCTGCTCCCGCGCTGGACGGCGATGCGCGACTCGATCACGTTGACAGTCCACTACGGGACGCCGCTCGACATGTCGGCGTCCACGGTGATCGGGCTCTCCCAGTCCGGCCGTACCCCGGACGTCGTCGAGTACCTGCGCGGGGCGCGGGCGACGGGTGCGTTCACGATCGCCGTCACGAACGACGTCGCCTCGGATCTCGCCCGTGCCGCCGACGCGGTCATCCCCCTCGCCACCGAGCCGGAGCTCGCGGTGGCGGCGACGAAGACCTATGTCAACACGCTCGCAGCGCTCGCGCTGCTCGCCGGCCATGTCGCGCGACGCGGCCACGAGGTCGCCGACGGAATCCGCGAGGTCGCGGACCTCGCCGAGGACACTCTCCCGCAGCTCGAGCGCGCCACAGCGGCGCTCGCCCTCCCGTTCTCGTACACGGGGCGGATGTTCGTCATCGGTCGCGGCGTCGAGTACGCGACCGCGCGCGAGATCGCCCTCAAGCTTCTCGAGACGTGCCGGATCGCCGCGGAGCCGCTCACGGCGACGGACATGGCCCACGGCCCCGTCGCGGCGCTCGACCCGTTGTTCCCCGTCTGGGCGATCGCGTCGAGCGACGGGACACTGGCGCCGGTCCAGGAGGCTGCGGCGCGTGCGAGGGAGATGGGCGCCACGCTCGTCGCGAGCGGCACGGCGGCGGACCGGATCGACGGCGCCGCCTACCGCGTTCCTGTCCCCACCCCGCGGCTCGCCCTGCTCTCTCCCCTTCTCTCGGTCGTCCCCGGCCAGCTCTTCGCGTGGGCACTCGCGCGCGCCCGGGGACTCGACGCGGACGCGCCGCACGGCCTCGCCAAGGTCACGCTCGCACGCTAGCTCGCCCGTACCGCCGAGCCGGGCTTCGCTGACGCAGCCTGCTGCGCGCGCCTGGCGCGGTCGAGGAAGCTCTCGACCGGGAACCCGGGGCCGGGGTCCCAGTGGTCGCTCTTCCCATAGGCAGCGCTGACCTCCGCGTGTCCCGTGATGCCGCGGCGGCCGGCGGCGAGGTCGCCGGCAACGAGCCAGCGCACCGGAATGCGACGCCTGAGGCACACGTCCGCCACGAGAGTCGCTGCTCGCGCCAGCAGGGCGGACGAGTACGCGTCGTTCCATTCGGCGGTCGTCTGATGCGCGTATCCGGCGAGCTCGACGCCGATCGAGTCCGTGTTGCCGCCGCGGGCATGCCAGGCGACGTCCTTCTCCCGTACACACGAGATCACCTGGCGCGCATCGACGCAGTAGTGGGCCGAGACCCTCGATACCGGCGACGCGAACCAGCGGGCGCAGATCACCGCTGCGTCGGGACGCTCGGCCACCTCCATCGTGTGCATCACCACCACGTCGATCGCGCGGCCCGTCGCCGCGGTCTTGTTCGGGCTCTCGACGAACGTGTACGGCACGCCCTCCACCCTCCGGGTCACCGCCGCAGCCGGCCGAGCATAGTGCCGTCGGGCACCGCTGTGCGAGGATCGAGCCGTGGAGGCGCAGGCGGAGGCCCGGACCCGGCGGCTCACCGCCGTGCGGCGGCAAGAGGAGCGTGTCACGGCGCTCGAGCTGTTCTTCGACCTCGTCTTCGTGCTCGCGCTGACGCAGTGCACAGCGCTGATGGCGGACACACCGACGTGGGAAGGCCTCGTCCAGGCGCTGTTCGTGCTGGTGGTGCTGTGGTGGTCCTGGGGTGGCTACGCGTGGCTCACGAGCGTCGTCGATCCGGAGGAGGGGGCCGTGCGGATCGCGATCTTCGCCGCGATGGCGGCGTTTCTGGTGGCTGCGCTCGCTGTGCCGCACGCCTTCGGTGACGACGCGCTCGTCTTCGCCTGCGCCTACGGCCTCGTCCGGATCGCGCACATCTGGCTCTTCACGATCGCGAGCCGTGACGACCCCGGCCTCCGCCGCTCGGTGACGGGCCTCGCCGGAAGCACCGCGATCAGCGTCGCGCTCCTCGCGGCGGCGTCGTCCACCGACGGCCTCGTGCAGGGCGCCCTGTGGGCCGCGGCGATCGCCCTCGACGTCGGCATCCCGTTTCTCTTCTTCGCCGAGGGGTGGAAGCTGATGCCCGCGCACTTCGCGGAGCGGTACGGGCTGATCGTGATCATCGCACTCGGCGAGTCCATCGTCGCGATCGGGGTCGGCGCGAACGAGATCGTCGACGGGGGCGTGATCGCGGCAGCCGCCCTCGGCGTCGCGCTCGCGGCCGCGCTGTGGTGGCTCTACTTCGACGTGATCGTCTGGCTGGGCCAGAAGCGGCTGTTGCAGGCGCGACCGGGCAAGGAGCAAAACGAGCTCGCGCGCGACTCGTACTCGCTCATCCACTTCCCGCTCGTCGCCGGCATCGTGCTGGCCGCGTTCGGCCTCAAGAAGACGATCGAGCACGTCGGGGATCCGCTCGAGTCCGTGCCCGCCGCCGCGCTCGTCGGCGGCGTCGCGATGTACCTCCTCGGGCATGTCGCGTTCCGCTGGCGTCAGGTGCATTCGCTCAGCCGACAGCGTTCACTGACGGCCATCGCCTGCCTCCTCCTGTACCCCGTGGCCGTGGCGGTACCGGCGATCGTCACGCTCGGGCTCGTTCTCCTGCTCGTCTGTCTCCTGATCGTCTACGAGGTGACGCGGTTCGCCGCCGCCCGGGAGCGGGTCCGCCAGGAGCTCGCACACGGCCACGTCCCGGCGGCGATGGAAGCTGCGAGGGCCCACGAGTGACACGGCCGATCTGGGCGCCATGGCGTCTCGCGTACATCGGCAACGCAGGAAGTCAGGAGACCTGCGTCTTCTGCGCCGAGGCAGCCGGAGAGCTCGGCGACGACAGCCTCCTCGTCGCCCGCGGCGATCACGCCTTCGTGCTCCTGAACAAGTTCCCGTACTCGTCGGGCCATCTCATGGTCGCGACGCTCCGGCACGTCGGAGAGCTCGGCGAGCTGGCGGCCGCGGAGGCCGCCGAGATCCACGTCCTGACCACCCGGTCGCTCGACGCGTTGCGCCGCGTCTACCGGCCCGACGCGTTCAACGTCGGCTGGAACCTCGGGCAGGTCGCAGGCGGCTCCATCTCGGGGCACCTCCACGAGCACGTCGTTCCCCGCTGGGCCGGCGACACGAATTTCATGCCCGTGCTCGCCGACATCAAGGTCGTCCCCGAGCATCTTCTCGAGACGCGCGACCGCCTGCGGGCGGCCTGGGCCACGGACGCCTAGCCGAGTGCCTCGGTGAGCCGCGCCATCGCCGCCCAGGCGGCGGACGTGCTCGTCTGGAGGTCGTAGAGGCTCCAGCCGGTCACCGTCCCGTCGTCGAGCACCGCGTCGGTGAACGCCTTCAGCTCCTCGGCGCTCATCCGGTTCGCGACCCCGCCGGCCGCATGCACCGGGACGCCCGTCCCGACCGCGGCGCGGAGCACCCGCAGCGAACGGGCGACATAGCCGTACGTCGCGTCGTACCCCTTGAAGCCTCCCCCCGTGTAGAGCATCGGCACGAGCGCGTCGACCTGCGCGGCGATCTGCGTCCACGGAAAGGACGGCCACCAGCTCAGGTGCCGCTCGAAGGCGCGTGGCGGATACGTGATCGCCGCGACCGGCATGGACCCGCCTTCGGAGCGGAGCGTGGCCAGCAGTGAGAGCATCCGCGCAGTCCGCTTCCTCACGTCCTTGACGCGGAGCGCCTCGATGTCCAGCGCGACGCCGTCGAAAGCTCCGCCCTGCGGCGTGCGGAACGAGAGGAGCGCTCGCGTCCGCCTGACGTCGAGGGTCTGGTTCTGGTGCCCGGGGAGATACCAGCCGACGACGCGGATGCCACGCGCATGCAGCGCGTCCACGAGTCGGGCAAGTCCGGGCGCCTCGACGACGTCCACCTGCGAGCGGTCGTTCGCGGTCTCGATCCATGCCGTCCGGACGCCGCGCGCGGCGAGCCGCGAGGCGACGGCGTTCGGCGCGCGGTAGACCGGCGTGTCGTAGACGTCGATCCAGGTTCCGAGGCCGGCGAAGACGTCCGCGGCCTCGGTCGCCCGCTCGGGCGCGGCGCGGCCAGGCACCGAATCGACACATGCAGCGCCGAAGGCCAGCGCCGCAAGGAGGACGACGAGAGCCGTGAGCCGCATCGCGGGCGAACCGTACGAGGCGCGTGTGAGGGTTTCGTGAGCGGCCCGTCCGTCGTCGTCGAGCCGGTTGCGAAACGAACTCTTCAGTTGCTATACATACATCGGACAAACTCTATACAGAAGGAGGAGATCGATGCGCGTCCTCAATCCCGTTGCACTGCTGCTCGTCATCGTCGGCGCCCTGAACTGGGGTCTCGTCGGCCTCTTCGAGTTCGATCTCGTCGCGAAGCTCACCGGCGACACGTTCGGCGAGACGAACCCGGTCAGCCGGGTCGTCTACGTCCTCGTCGGCGCGGCGGGCCTCTACCTCGCCGTCACCGTCCTGCCGGCGATGCTTCGAGCAGGCTCGGACGGCCTCCACCGCGAGCGGACGGTCCGGGCCTGAGCCACGGCGGCGCGAGGCGGCTCCGCCTCGCGCCGCCCTCCTCCCTCGCGGGGCCGTTCGCTCTCGCGACGTCCGTCGAGCGGCGCGGCGCTCCGGCGGTCTAGGACGTCGCCGTCGTGGGCGTCACGATCGCGACCACGTCGGCGACGACGTCGGCGAGCGGCCGGCTGGCATCGAGCTCGTGCGTGCAGCCTGCTCTGAGCAGCGGCTCGACCTCGGCGAGGTCGTCCAAGACCATCGCGCGTTCAGCGGGAGTCTTCCCGTAGTCGTTCGTCGTCCGGCGCGCGATCCGCTCGAGGATCACGTCCGCAGGGGCGCTGAGCAGTACGACCGCGTCGAAACGATCGTAGAACCTCGACTGGTTCCTCACGCAGCCCTGAACGACGAGCGAGCGACCGTCATCGGAGTCCAGCAGCTCCGTGATCCTTTCCTCGATCCAGAGCCACTCCCCACGGCGCACATCGTCGGAGGGCTCCGGATACTCGCGATACTCGCGCCAGCCCGGATCATCGGTGTCCACGACGCGATAACCGCGTCGGCCGAGCTCCGCCAGCACCGACGACTTGCCCGTTCCGGACATGCCGGTCACCAGGATCCTCGACATCGGGACGACGCTACCGGGTGTCGAGCGAAGGGATGGCCATGTGCACGGTGATTGACTGCGACACCGTTCTCGTAGAAGATTCATGGGCAACACGGGGAGAGGGGAACACGAACGGGGGAAACGACCGTCGATGCGGCGGACGGTGACGTGAGTGGTTCCCGACACCTGGTCGGGCCGTAACCGCATCCCCCTCTCCCCTGTCAGGACAGGTCGCAACGACCAGCCGTCTGAGGGTTCGCCAAGGTCTCGCAGTCAGCCCAGGTCGTACGCCAGCGGTCGGGGATGTCCGAAGCGGAGGACGTCCGGTGAAGCGACAGATCTTCGGTGTGGCGGTGCTCCTGGCGTTGCTCGCTCCGAACATCGCCGGCGCTCGCGGCAGCGCCTACGGGGTGGCGATTCGGGGAGCGTCGGTCAACGGCGATCACTCCGTGACGATCGCGTGGGAGCTCGAAAGCGCAAACGTCTTCAATAGGTCGCTCGCCGTGGATGGATCCGTCGTCAGGAGCGGATCCGACAGGGCGACGATCTTCACGACGAAACCGCTCTCAGGTGGATCGCACACCATCACGATCGAGGCGCGCGAGCTCTTCGAGACGTACACGAGCACGGACGCGTCCTGCGTCGTCTCCGGCGGCCACTACGTGTGCGCCCGAAACTGGCGCAGCTCGATGAGCGTCAACGTCCCGTACGAGACGGACTGTCTCGTCCCGCGGGTCGTCGGTTTCCCGATCGCCGTCGCGAAGGCGCGGATCACGAGGGCGAAGTGCGCGATCGGCACCGTCAAGCGTGTCCGCTCCAAGCGACCGGCAGGGACCGTTCTGAGCCAACGGCCGACCGAGACGGGCCGACAGCTCCCCGACGGCACCGCGATCGACCTCGTCGTGAGTGTCGGCGCACCCTGACGACGGCCGCGAGATCTTCTTCGATGAGCGCGCGATGGTCGGCGTCGAGGGTCGTCGCCTTCGCGTCCCCGCACCTCCTCACGCCGACAGGCGTTCCCGTCGCGGAAGACGGCCGCGCAGAGCGCCGGCATGCGCTGCTCGGCCTGGGCGGTCGCCGCGATCCGGTCGAGCCGCTCGACGAGCCGGTCAGGCGGCGACACCGGCTCCGAGGGCCTCGGGCGCCAGGGCGACCGCGCGATCGACCGCATCGTCGTCGACGTCGAGGTGCGTCACGGCCCGGATCACGGTCGGCTGGATCGTCGACGAGAGACCGACGCCCGCCTCCCGCAGCCGTGCGAGAGCCTCGTCGCGACCGAGCCCGAGCGCGCCGACGTCGACCTGGACGAAGTTCGTCTCCACCTGGTCGAGGTCGACCGGAAGGCCCGCTGCGTGCCAACCCTCGGCGAGGCGGCGGGCTCGCGCGTGGTCGTTCGCGAGCCGCTCGACGTGGTGGTCGAGCGCGTAGACGCCTGCCGCCGCGACGATCCCCGCCTGGCGCATCGCCCCGCCGAAGAGGTGCTTCTCGCGCCATGCGCGCTCGATGGTCTCGGCCGAACCTGCGAGGAGCGCCCCGAGCGGGCAGCCGAGGCCCTTCGAGAGGCAGAGCGTGACCGTGTCGAAGTTCCGACCGATCGCGGACGCCGCGGTGTTCGTCGCAACCGCGGCATTGAGCAGGCGCGCGCCGTCGAGGTGGGTGCGCAGCCCGCGCTCGCGCGCAGCCGCGGTGACCGCCTCGATCTCGGCGAGCGGCCAGCAGCGTCCACCCGAGGAGTTGTGCGTGTTCTCCAGCGCGACGACTGCCGCCCGCTGGTCCGCCGCCTTCGTGCTCGGCTCGACCGCCGCAGCCAGCGCCTCGACGCCGAAGCGGCCGTTGCGCCCCGCGATCGGCTCGATCATCAGGCCCGCGTGAGCGGCCGGCCCCCCGTACTCGTAGATCACGACGTGGGCGTGGCGCTCGGCGACGAGCACGTCGCCCGGGCGCGAGTGGAGCTTCAGCGCGATCTGGTTCGCGAGCGTCGCCGTCGTCAGGAAGAGGGCCGCTTCGTGCCCGAGCAGCTCCGCAGCCCGTTCCTGCAGCTCGGTGACGCTCGGATCCTCGCGACGCTGCTCGTCGCCCACGGCGGCAGCTGCGATCGCGGCGCGCATGCCGTCGCTCGGCCGGGTCGCGGTGTCCGAGCGAAGGTCGATCACGGCCGCACCCTATCGGGCGGCCGGCGTCGCCTACGCGCTCGAGCCCCGTGTCTGCAGCAGCGCCTCGCCGTCCACGGTTGCCCGGATGCCGACCTCGAGCTCGTAGGTGCTCATCACCTCGGCGGACACCTCGCGCGCGGCCTCGTTGCGGGCCGTCGACGCCGTGACCCGACTCCGCTCGAGGGCGTCGAGGGAGTCCCAGAGGGTCAGCGAGATGGCGTGGTTGCCGTCCCGCTCGACGAGGAAGAGTGCGTCCACGAAGCCGTCCAGCTCGCGAACGCGGTCGATCGCGGGCTCGAACGCCTCGATCGACTCGGAGGCGCGTGCTTCGTCGAGCTCGTAGGTGGTGACACGGGCGAACATCTCGACCTCCTTGTGGGGTCTGGGCCGGGGGTCTGATGCGTCGTGGGCCGGGTTACCTTTCCGGCATGGATCTGAAACGCCTCGAGGAGCGCATCGGCGAGCTCGGCGAGCCCGCGTACCGTGCGCGCCAGGTCTGGGCGTGGGCGTCCGCAGGCGCCACGGGCTACGAGGCGATGACGAACCTGCCACGGGCGCTGCGCGCCGAGCTCGCCGCGGAAGTGCCGTTCTCCACGCTCACGACGGAGGCCGAGCAGCACGCGCGCGACGGCACCGTCAAGACGCTCTTCCGCACCCACGACGGCCATCCGGTCGAGGCGGTCCTCATGCGGTACCGGGACGGACGACGCTCCGTCTGTGTCTCCTCGCAGTCGGGCTGCCCCCTCACCTGCACGTTCTGCGCCACGGGGCGGATGGCCTTCGGTCGCAACCTCACCGCCTTCGAGATCCTCGACCAGGTCCTCCACTTCCGACGCACGGAGGCCGTGAACCACCTCGTCTTCATGGGCATGGGAGAGCCGTTCATGAACGTCGACGCCGTGGTCGACGCTGCGCGCCGCCTCCCCGACGTCGGCATCACGCATCGCCGGACGACGATCTCCACGGTCGGGTGGCTGCCCGGCCTCGCGCGTTTCGTCGAGGAGGTCTCGGAGCCGATCAGGCTGGCGTTGTCGCTGCACGCCGCCGACGCCGCACTGCGGAGCGAGCTGATGCCCGTCAACGACCGCTACCCGCTGGCCGACGTGCTCGACCTCTGCCGCCGTCACCGGGAGCGGACGAACCGGCGGGTCTTCGTCGAGTACGTGATGCTCGCCGGCGTCAACGACTCGCCCGCGCAGGCACGAGCGCTCGCAAAGGCACTCGGACGGGAAGGGTTCAAGGTGAACCTCATCCCGTACAACCCCACCGGGATGTTCGACGGATCGTCGCGGGCGGCGATCGCGGCGTTCAAGGCGGAGCTGGACGCGGCGCGCGTTCCGGCGACGGTGCGGCTCACCCGTGGCCGTGACATCGCCGCGGCGTGCGGTCAGCTCGCCGCTCCTGCGCGGGGGAGCGGGCGCACGACTCTGCTGCAGCGGGCGGGCTAGAGCTTCCGGACGGCGTCGCCCGCGCGGAGGACGCCGGGCTCGACGACCCGCGTGTTGATCCCGCGAAGGTTGAGCGCCCGACCCTCGGGCGAGTTGAAGACCTCGAGCGCCTCCATCCCGAACCGTGCACGGAACTTCTTGCAGCCGGTGTGCGGCTCCGCGGTCACCTCGAGCACGGCGGAGCCGATCGCAAGCCGGGTGCCCGGCGGCAGGTTGTCGGACGAGAGATCGAGGTCGACGTAGAGCTGGTCCCCGGCGAGCGGCCAACGTGCGCGATCGCCGCGCGCCGCGAGAGCGACGGCGCGCGCGCTCATGACCGTGATCTGCGCGTCGCGATTCGCCGCCCTGCCGCCCGAGCGGCCGCGCGACGACCAGCTGTCGCCGACGAGGCCCTCCTCGAGGTCGAGGACTGCCTCCTCCACGACCTCGCGCTCGTCCACCGCCGGGCGGCGGACGATCAGCTCGACGACACCCTCGTCGCGCGGCGCCGCGCGAACATGTCCGAGCCCGGCCTCGAGCTCGTCCGTGGTGGCGTTCGCCGTCACTCGTCTGCGACGGTCGCGTGGCGGCGGACGATCTGCCAGCGCGCGTCGCGGCGCGTCCAGATGTCCGTGACGTTCATCCGGTGGCTCAGGTCGCGGCCGTCGAGGCGAGCGACCTGGCGGTAGCGCGAGACGAGCACCGCGGTGTTCCCGTAGATCTCCGGATCGATCTGCTCGTAGCCGAATTCGTCGATCTCGTACGGGCCCGCGGCGGCCCGGAGGAAGGCCCCCCGATCGAGCTGCCCGGCGGCGCCCTGCAGGGTGAACTCGGACGCGAGCATCGTCTCCAACCGCTCGACGTCGTGGTCGGACACGGCCTGCGCGAGCTCGTGGGCGAGCTCGACGAGCTCGTGGGAGACGGCGGTCGTCGTCATCCGGTCTCGATCCTAGCCTCCGCGACCTCCGGCTCGAACGCATGACGCACGACCGGGTGCTTCGCAGCCTTCACCTCGTCGAGCCGGCGCACGGGTCGCGTGAGCGGGGCGCTCTTGAGGATCTCCGGGTCCCTCGTCGCTTCGTCGGCGATCGACCGCATCGCGTCCACGAACTCGTCGAGCCGCTCCCTGGTCTCCGTCTCGGTCGGCTCGATCATCAGCGCCTCCGCGACGACGAGCGGGAAATACACCGTCGGTGGGTGGATGCCGTGATCCATCAGCCGCTTCGCGACGTCGAGCGCCGTGACACCGTGCTCGCGCTTGAGGGCGCGCGCCGAGAGGACGAACTCGTGCATGCACAGCCGGTCGTACGGCAGGTCGTAGACGTCGCGCAGCCGCGCGAGGAGGTAGTTCGCATTGAGCACGGCCGCCTCCGACATGTCCGTGAGCGCCGGGCCGTAGGCGCGCATGAAGGCGTACGACCGGACGAACACGCCGAACGGCCCCGCGAACCCCCGCACGCGGCCGATCGACTTCGGGCGGTCGTGGTCGAGCCGGAAGACGTCGCCGTCGCGGACGAGCGTGGGTGCGGGGAGGAAGGGCTCGATCTCCGCGCGCACCGCCACCGGCCCCCCGCCGGGCCCGCCTCCACCGTGCGGCTGGGAGAAGGTCTTGTGGAGGTTGTAGTGGACGATGTCGAACCCCATGTCGCCCGGGCGCGAGCGCCCGACGACTGCGTTCAGGTTCGCCCCGTCGTAGTAGAGGAGCGCGCCCCGCGAGTGGAAGATCTCTGCGACGTCCTCGATGCCCTCGTCGAACAAGCCGAGGGTGGAGGGGTTCGTCAGCATCAGCCCTGCCGTGCGGTCGTCGACCTTCGCGTGCAGGTCCTCGAGGTCGAGGTTGCCACGGTCGGTCGTTGCGACCTTCGCGAGCTCGAACCCGGCCATGGTCACGCTCGCCGGGTTCGTCCCGTGGGCGGTGTCCGCCGTGATGATCACGTTCCGGCCCGTCTCGCCACGGTCGGCGAACACGGCCCGCATCAGCATCAGGCCGGTGAGCTCGCCCTGAGAGCCGGCCGCGGGCTGGAGCGTGACCGCCGGCAGGCCGGCGATCTCGGCGAGCATCCGCTCGAGCTCCCACATCAGCGCGAGCGCCCCCTGCGCGCCCTCGTCCTCCTGGAGCGGGTGCAGGTCCCGAAAGCCCGGAAGCCCGACGACGCGCTCGTTGACGCGCGGGTTGTGCTTCATCGTGCAGCTGCCGAGCGGGTAGAAGCCGGTGTCGATCCCGAAGTTCCTGTCGGCGAGCTCCGTGAAGTGGCGGACGATCTCGTTCTCGGGCACCTCGGGCAGGCGCGGAGGCGTCTGCCGCCGCACCTCGCTCGGCAGCTCGGGAACCGGAAGGCCGTACGACGGGACGCGACCCGCCCGGCGCCCGGGCTTGGACTTCTCGTAGATCAGCTGCGCCTCGCGCTCACGACCGCTCACGAGCACACCTCGCGGAGGACGTCTGCGAGCCGATCGACGTCGGCGGGCGTCCGCTTCTCGGTGAGCGCCACGAGGAGCACGTCGTCGAGACCGGGGTAGTCGCGCCCGAGCGGATAGCCCGGGTGGACGCCGTGCTCACGCGCACGCGCCACGACGTCACGCGCCGGGATCGGCGTCCGGAACGCGACCTCCTTGAAGGTCGGCCGCTCGAAGGCGAGCGGTAATCCGACGCGCTCCGTCGCGTACGCCGCAAGTGCCGTGCAGGTCTCGCCGAGCTCGCGCAGGCCCTCCGGGCCGAGCCAGCAGAGCGTGATCAGCCCGGCGAGCGCGAGCAGCGTCTGGTTCGTCGTCATGTTCGACGTCGCCTTCTCGCGGCGGATGTGCTGCTCGCGGGTCTGCAGCGTGAGCACGAAGCCGCGCCTGCCCTCGAGGTCGGTCGTCTCCCCGACGATCCGGCCGGGCATGCGGCGGATGAACTCGTTCCCGGCGGCGAGGAACCCGTAGTGCGGGCCGCCGTACGACTGGTAGTTCCCGATCGACTGTCCCTCGCCGATCGCCATCGCGCAGCCGTAGACGCCCGGCGCCTCGAGCAGCCCCAGCGACGCGAGATCGACGTGGGCGACGGGGAGCGCTCCGCCATCGCTCGCGGCAGCCGCGAGCTCGGGCGCCGGCTCGAGGCAGCCGAAGGCGTTCGGCTGCTGGAAGATCGCGATCGCGGCGTCTTCGGACGCCGCGGCCAGGGCCGCGGGGTCGGTCGTGCCCCCGGTGTGCGGCACCTCGACGATCTCCATGCCGAAGCCCGGCGCGTACGTCTTCACGACCTGGCGCACCATCGGGTTCAGCGTCTCGGCGAGGACGACCTTCGAGCGGCCGGTGTGATGACGTGCGATGAAGCAGGCGTCCGCGGCCACCGTGGTTCCGTCGTAGCCGGAGGCGTTGGAGACGTCCATTCCCGTGAGCTCGCAGATGGCCGTCTGGTACTCGAAGATCGCCTGGAGCACCCCCTGGCTCATCTCCGGCTGGTACGGCGTGTACGCGGTCAGGAACTCGCCGCGCGAGAGGAAGGTGTCGACGATCGACGGGACGTAGTGGTCGTAGATCCCCATGCCGAGGAAGCTGAGCTCGCGGGAGGTATCCGCGTTCCGCGCGGCGAGGCCCTCCAGGTGACGGACGAGCGCCGCCTCGGGCAGCGCCTCCGGGACGCCGAGCGGCCGGCCGAGGCGCACGCCCTCGGGGATCTGCTCGAAGAGGTCGTCGATCGAGGAGACGCCGATCGCCTGGAGCATCGCGGTGCGGTCGGCGTCGGTCAGGGAGAGATAGCCGGCGATGCTCATGCCGCTCCGCTCAGAGCTCGGCGAGATGAGCCCGGTAGGCCGCGGCGTCGAGCAACGCGTCGCTCTCCGCCGCGTCGGCGACCCGGATCCGCACGAGCCAGCCCTCGCCGTACGGGGCCTCGTTGACCGTCTCCGGCTCGTCGACCGCCTTCTGGTTCACGGCGATCACCTCGCCCGACAGCGGCGCGACCACGTCCGAAACCGCCTTCACGGATTCCACCTCGGCATACGGCTCGTCCTTCCGGAGCGTCGCGCCGACCTCGGGCGCGTCGAAGAGGACGAGCTCGCCCAGCGAGTCCTGGGCGTACCACGTGATCCCGAGCACGGCCTCGTCGCCTTCGATCCGCGCCCAGTCGTGCTCACGGTGGTAGCGGAGGTCCTCGGGGTAGCTCTCGTTCGGCGGCACTAGTGCTCCTTCCGGTAGATCGGCTTCTGGACGACGCGCGCTCGGCGGGGCCTGCCTCTGACGTCGACGACGAGCTCAGTGTCGACGCCTGCAGCCGCGGTCGGGACGTACCCCATGCCGATGCCGGCGCCGAGGGACGGCGACTGGCTGCCGGACGTGACCTCGCCGCCTCCCCCGATCGGCATCCCCTGCCGCGGGATCGCCCGCTCCTGCATGACGAACGCGACGAGGCGCCGCTCCGGCCCGTGCTCCTTGATGCGCCGGAGAGCTTCGGCGCCGGTGAAGTCGGTCTCGAGCGCGCAGATCCAGCCGAGACCCGCGGAGATCGCGTCGGTCTCCTGCGTGATGTCGTTGCCGTGCAACGGATAGCAGACCTCGAGCCGCAGCGTGTCGCGCGCGCCGAGCCCGCACGGGACGACCCCGCGCGCCAGCACGGCGTCCCAGAGCGCGGTCCCGTCCTCGGCGTGGCAGAGCAGCTCGACGCCCTTCTCCCCGGTGTAGCCGGTGCGGCACACCATCAGCTCGACGCCGTCCACCTCGCCCATGGCGTGCGTGAACGCGGGCGCGTCGGCGAGCCCGAGCCGCTCCAGCGACCGTGGGCCCTGGACTGCGATCAGCGCGTAGTCGTCCGACGCGTCGCGCACCTCGGTGCCCCGCGCCTCGCTCTCCTTGAGCCAGTCGTAGGCACTCTCTCTGTTGCCTGCGTTGACGACGAGAAGGTAGTGGCCGTGAGCCATCCGGTAGACGATGAGGTCGTCGACGATCCCGCCCTGCTCGTTCGTCAGCAACGTGTACTGGGCATCGCCGTCGGCGAGCCGGTCGACGTCGTTCGAGAGCAGCGACTGGAGGAAGCTCGCGGTCGCCGGACCCTCGACGTGGAGCTGACCCATGTGCGAGACGTCGAACGCGCCCGCATCGCTGCGGACGGCGAGGTGCTCGGGGATCACGCCCTCGTACTGAACGGGCATCTCCCACCCGGCGAACGGCACCATCCGCGCGCCCGCCGCGACGTGCCGCTCGTACAGAGGCGTCCTGCGCAGGGTCGCGCTCACGGCCGCGACAATAGCGCCGCCGCTCCGAGGCGGCGGAGCCAGGAGCGCGGGGCCCGCTGCGCCTCAGTCGCGCAGGAAGCTCGGGACGTCGATGTCGCTGTCGTCTTCGCGCGGACGCGGATCGAAGCTCGGCACGGGCGACTCGGAGGACGGCGTCGCCGTCGCAGATGCGGGCTCGACCCGTCTGCGCCGCGGGCGTCCCGCGCCGAAGCCCGTGGCGATCACCGTCACGCGTACGTCCTCGCCGAGCGACTCGTCGATCACGGCCCCGAAGATGACGTTCGCGTTCGGGTCTGCATGGCCGGTGACGACCTCGGCCGCCTCGTTCACCTCGAAGAGCCCGACGTCCGATGGGCCAGTGATGTTCAAGAGGATGCCCGTCGCGCCGTCGAGCGTCGTCTCGAGAAGCGGCGACGAGACCGCCGCGTTCGCCGCGGCGGTGGCGCGGCCCTCGCCGCGCGCCATCCCGATCCCCATCAGCGCCGACCCGGCGTCTCGCATGATCGTGCGGACGTCCGCGAAGTCGAGGTTGACGAGCCCCGGCACGGTGATCAGGTCGGTGATGCCCTGCACTCCCTGGCGGAGGATGTCGTCGGCCATCCGGAAGGACTCGAGGATCGGCGTCGTCTTCTCGACCACCTGCAGCAGGCGGTCGTTCTCGATCACGATCAACGTGTCGACGCGTTCGCGGAGGTTCTGGATGCCGAGACCGGCCTGATCGGACCTCCGGCGCCCTTCGAACGCGAACGGCTTCGTGACGACACCGACCGTGAGCGCCTCGAGCTCGCGGCCGAGCGCGGCGACGACCGGCGCCGCGCCCGTGCCCGTACCGCCGCCTTCGCCGGCCGTCACGAAGATCATGTCCGCGCCCTTCAGCGCCTCCTTGAGCTCGTCGCGGCTCTCCTGCGCGGCCGCGAGCCCCACCTCGGGGTTCGCGCCGGCGCCGAGCCCGCGGGTCGCTTTCGAGCCGATGTGGATCTTGACGTCGGCGTCCGTGTCCAGCAGCGCCTGCGCGTCGGTGTTCACCGCGATGAACTCGACGCCCGTCAGGCCCGACTCGACCATCCGGTTGACCGCGTTGGTGCCGCCGCCGCCGACGCCGACGACCTTGATCACTGCGAGGTAGTTGCCGTTCTGGGTGCTCATCTCGACCTGCCTGAGGGTCAAGCTCTCATCGAGCTACGAAAATGCCTGGAATCCTCGATTCGGAGCCAGGGTACGGTCTCCTTGTCGACATTGTCAACGGAAGCCTCAACCCCCACTGGAGACCGTACTCTGGCTCCGAATCAGGGTTTCAGGCCAACCCGTAGCTCGATGAGAGCTTCACCCTCAGGCAGGTCGAGATGAGCACCCAGAACGGCAACTACCTCGCAGTGATCAAGGTCGTCGGCGTCGGCGGCGGCGGGACGAACGCCGTCAACCGCATGGTCGAGTCCGGTCTCACCGGCGTCGAGTTCATCGCCGTCAACACCGACGCACAGGCGCTCCTCGACACGGACGCCGACGTCAAGATCCACATCGGCTCGAAGGCGACGCGCGGACTCGGCGCCGGCGCGAACCCCGAGGTCGGCCTCGCGGCCGCGCAGGAGAGCCGCGACGAGCTGAAGGAGGCGCTGAAGGGCGCCGACATGATCTTCGTCACCGCGGGCGAGGGCGGCGGCACGGGCACCGGCGCCGCGCCGGTCGTAGCCGAGCTGGGGCGGGAGCTCGAGGCGCTCACCGTCGGTGTCGTCACGAAGCCGTTCGCCTTCGAGGGCCGGCGTCGGTCGGAGCAGGCCGACGGCGGCATCCAGAACCTGCGCGACCGGGTCGACACCCTGATCGTGATCGAGAACGACCGTCTGCTCCAGGTGGTCGAGAAGACGACCCCGATCCTCGAGTCGTTCCGCATGGCCGACGACATCCTCCGCCAGGGCGTGCAGGGCATCACCGACCTCATCACCGTGCCCGGCCTCGTCAACCTCGACTTCGCCGACGTCCGCACGATCATGCGCGACGCAGGATCGGCGCTGATGGGCATCGGCACGGCGCGCGGAGAGGGTCGCGCGACGGCCGCCGCGACCGCGGCCGTCTCGTCTCCGCTGCTCGAGACGACGCTCGACGGGGCAACGGGCGTGCTGCTGAACATCACCGGCCCGTCGGACA
>DATAPC010000084.1:0-3910 GCA_036265415.1 Gaiella sp. | reverse complement strand
GCCGGCCCGATCGGTTGCATGGCGGCGGGGGTCGCACGTCACGCGGGAGCTCGCCACATCGTCGTCACCGACCTGAGCGGCGGCCGACTCGAGCTCGCGCGGCGGATGGGCGCGACGCGGGCCGTCGACCCGCGCGAGACGGACCTCGCGGAGCTGCAGGGCGAGCTCGGGATGACCGAGGGATTCGACGTGATGTTCGAGATGTCGGGGAACGCGGACGCGCTGCGGGCGGGGATCGGCCAGATGGCCCACGGCGGGCGGGTCGCCATCCTCGGCATTCCCACCGCACCGGTCGAGCTCGACCTCGACCCGCTGATCTTCAACATGCTCACGGTTAAGGGGATCTACGGGCGCGAGATGTACGAGACCTGGTACCAGATGAGCGTGATGATCGACTCCGGGCTCGACGTCTCGCCCGTGATCACGCACCGGTTCGGGTTCGCCGACTTCGAGGAGGGCTTCGCCGTCGCCTCGTCGGGCGATGCGGGGAAGGTGCTCCTCGACTGGAGGGAGGTGTAGCTCCGTGTATGGCGCCGTACGCGACGATCTGCGGGCGAGGCTCGACGAGCTGGAGAGCGACGGCCTGCTCAAGCGCGAGCTCGTGATGACGACGCCGCAGGGCGCGCACGTCGGCGTCGCCGACCGCGGCGAGCTGCTCAATCTCTGCGCGAACAACTATCTCGGCCTCGCCAACCACCCCGAGATGGTCGCCGCGGCCCACGCGGCGCTCGACCGGTGGGGCTACGGCATGGCGTCCGTGCGATTCATCTGCGGCACGCAGGACCTGCACCGCGGGCTGGAGGAGCGGCTCTCGGAGTTCCTGGGCACGGACGACACGATTCTCTTCGGCTCCTGCTTCGACGCGAACGGTGGCGTCTTCGAGGCGCTGCTCGACGAGCGCGACGCGGTGATCTCCGACCAGCTCAACCACGCATCGATCATCGACGGCATCCGCCTCTGCAAGGCGCGCCGCCTGCGTTACGCGAACGGCGACATGGACGAGCTCGAGGCGCGGCTCGTCGAGTCGGCCGACGCGCGCTTCCGGCTGATCGCGACGGACGGCGTGTTCTCGATGGACGGGTACGCGGCGAAGCTCGACGAGATCTGCGACCTCGCCGAACGCCACGACGCGCTCGTGCTCGTGGACGACTCCCACGCAGTCGGCTTCGTCGGCCCGCAGGGCCGCGGCACGCATGCGCAGTTCGACGTCGTCGAGCGGGTCGACGTCCTCACCGGGACGCTCGGCAAGGCGGTCGGCGGGGCGAGCGGGGGGTACGTCTCGGGCCGGCAGGAGATCGTCGACCTGCTGCGGCAACGAGCGCGCCCGTACCTGTTCTCCAACAGCGTCGCGCCCGTGGTCGTCGGCGCGAGCCTGCGCGCGCTGGACCTGATCGAGCGCTCGGACGACTTGCGCGATCGGCTCTGGGCGAACACCCGCGGCTTCCGCACGCGGATGACCGAGCTCGGCTTCGACGTCCTTCCCGGCGACCACCCGATCGTGCCGGTGATGATCGGCGACGCTCCGGCCGCGGCGCGGTTCTCGCAGGCGCTCGTGGCCCACGGAGTCTTCGCCGTCGCCTTCTCCTACCCCGTCGTCCCGCTCGGCACCGCGCGCATCCGGACGCAGATGTCCGCTGCACACACCGACGAGGACGTGGAGGTCGCGGTGCGCGCGTTCGTCGCCGCGCGCGACGAGACCGGCAAGTAACACTTTGTCACTTGGGCACCGACTCGCCCATGGCGCGGCCGTCGGTGCGGGCGGTGTGGGCGGTGTGCGGCGTGCGGGTCGAGTCGTGCCGCGGGACGACGCAGCGGCGCGTGTTGACTTGGGCGTCGGCGAAGAGCGCGACGTCGGGGCGACGCTCCCAGAGGACCACCTCGGCCCAGCTCGCGAGGCTGACGATGCCCATGCCGAGCAGGACGCCGGCGAGGAGCGGCCGGAAGGCGGCGACGCAAGGCGAGGATCGCGACGCCGGCCGTGCTAGGCACCATGCCGCGTAGCACCGCGTCGCCGCGGGCGATCGGACGTGCGGCATCGGCAACGGGTCGGCGCGCGGAAGAAGAGCCGGCGCCGGTCGGTGAAGAGCGCGAGGCCGCACACCGCCGCCCCGCAGGGCCGCGCCCATACCCGCCCGAGCGGCGTCGGCCCCGGCGACCACCGCGCCGAGAACGGCGAGCGGCGGAGCCCGAGACGGACGCACGAGAGCACGAGCCGCTGGTGCGAGACGCGGTAGACCGCCGGCGACACGCAGGAAGTCTCCACTGTCGAAGACGCCGCTCCATGCGCGCGGCGCACGACCCGACGTCCGGCAATCTGGCGTCGACGTGCACGACGCGATCCCGACGGAGACTCGCGCGTACCTCGACGAGCTCGTCGGGCGTCTGCGCGGCGTCCTCGGGGCGGATCTCGTGGGCGTATATCTCGGCGGGTCGCTCTCGCTCGGGGGATACGCCGAGGCGCGCAGCGACGTCGACGTCGCCGTCGTCACGGGCGGCGTGCTGTCGCCAGGGATCAAGACGACCATCGTCGACTCGGTTCGCCACGAGTCGCTTCCGTGCCCGGCGAGAGGTCTCGAACTGGTCGTCTACACCGCGGAGACCGCCGGCGCCGCGACCGCCGGCGCCGGGTACGAGCTGAACCTGAACACGGGCCGCGCGATGCCGTTCCACGTCTCGTACGCCCCAGGCGACGGGGAGGCCGAGCACTGGTACGCGCTCGACCGCGCGATGCTCCGCGACCACGGACGAGCGCTGCTCGGGCCGCCGGCCCGCGAGGTCTTCACCGCGGCGCCGAGGTGGGTGCTCCTCGGGCTCCTCGCCGAGTCGATCCGCTGGCACGAGCGGGCCGGCGTCGCGCGGGACGACGACGCGGTCCTCAACGCGTGTCGAGCGCTCCGCTATGCGGACGAGGGCCGCTGGTCGTCGAAGCAGGAGGCGGGCGAGTGGGCAGGCGACCGGCTTGCGGACGGTGCTCTGGCCGCCGACGCACTCGCCCTTCGGCGCGGATCGGGCGAACGGCTCGCGGCGGGACGGGTCAGGCGATTTCTCGAGAGTGCCCGGCGCTCGCTCGAGGAGGCCGCCGGCACGGACGCCGAGTTGCACGCTTGACACGGGCTTCGGGCAGGTTCTACGTTGCCTGAGCTCCATGTGCTCGGACGATCCGGTACGTCGCCCCGGAGACCTGCCTCGGGGCACACGACGAGGGCGCCTGATCGCTCTCTCGTGTCTCGGCGTGGGGCTATCAGACATGCGATTGCGTCGTCTATGCCTGTGAGAGAAAAAGAGCTACCCCTTCTCGAAGAAAGGACGTGGGAGAGGTGAAGCACGTATCTGTGCGTCTCGTCGCCGGCGTCGCCGGCGTTCTGGCGCTCGTCGCGTCGCTCGTCGTCGCGGCAGTCGGAACGGCGGGGACAGCGGGCAACCAGGCCCAGAGCGCCAAGGCCTACCCGGCGCCGAAGGTGCCGAACGCCGCTGCCATCAAGAAACAGTTCGGCGGGGAGTCGATCACGTTCATCGGCGACTCCGTCGGCGGGAGCCACAACCGTGACGTTGCGCTCGCGAAGCAGTTCACGAAGGACACCGGAATCAAGGTGAAGGTCGTCCCGCACCCGACGGCGTCCGATGCGTCGTACTCGCAGCTCGCCCGCGTGTTCTCGTCCAAGTCGTCGTCGTTCGACGTCGCGATGCTCGACGTCCTGTGGCCGGGCGCCTTCGCGCCGTACCTCGTCGACCTGAAGCCGAAGCTCGGCAAGGAGGCGAAGCAGCACACGCAGGGGCTCATCAGGAACGACACCGTCGACGGAAAGCTCGTCGCGATGCCGTGGTTCGGTGACTTCGGGATCCTGTACTACCGCACGGATCTCCTGAAGAAGTACGGCTACACGAGCCCGCCGAAGACCTGGAATCAGCT
>DATAPC010000083.1:0-1861 GCA_036265415.1 Gaiella sp. | reverse complement strand
GCGGATCCCGAACATCGAGAAGGCGCGCTCGCTCCTCGGCTTCGAGGCGCGCGTCGAGCTCGACGAGGGGCTCGAGCGGACGATCGCGTGGTACCGGTCGCGGCTCGGCGCCGCCGCGTGAGCGACGAGCCGATCCGCCTCGCGAGGCCGGACGTCGGCGAGGCGGAGCTCGCGGCGGTCGCCGACGTGCTCGCGAGCGGTCAGCTGACGATGGGCCCACAGGTGGCGGCCTTCGAGCGGGCGCTCGCCCACGCGGTCGGCACGGCGGATGCCGTGGCGGTCTCGTCGGGCACCGCGGCGCTGCATCTCGCGCTGCTCGCCCTCGGGGTCGGCCCCGGGGACGAGGTGATCGTCCCGGCGTACACGTTCCCCGCCACCGCCAACGTCGTCGAGCTCTGCGGCGCGCGCGCCGTGCTGGTGGACGTCGACCGCGAGACGTTCCTCCTCCGCCCGGAGCTCGTGGGGGCCGCGCTCTCCCCGAGGACGCGAGCCGTGCTCGCCGTGCACCTCTTCGGCCGGCCGGTGGAGTGGGAGGAGCTCCAGACCGCCGTGCCGCAGGACGTCGTCCTCCTCGAGGACGCGGCCGGCGCGCTCGGCGCCAGCTATCGGGGGACGCCGTGCGGCGCCCTCGGCCTCCTGGCGTGCCTCTCGTTCCATCCCCGCAAGATCGTCACGACCGGCGAAGGCGGCGCCGTCACCACGGACGAGGCGCAGCTTGCCGGCGCCGTGAGGCGATTGCGCCATCACGGGATCGACGCGGGCGACCGGGTCGACATCGCGGTGCCCGGGCCGAACTACCGGCTCTCGGATGTCCTCTGCGCCCTCGGGCTCCCCCAGCTCGAGCGGCTCGAGAGCCTCTTAGCTGCACGAGAGCGCGTCGCGGGCTGGTACACGGAGCGCCTGGAGCATCTCGTCGGCGTCCCGTCGGCCGCCGCAGGCGACCGTCACGGCTGGCAGGCCTACGTGGTCACGCTCGACCGGCGCGACGAGGCTCTCGGCGGTCTTCGCGCACAGGGGATCGAGGCGCAGATCGGCACGTATGCCGTCCACCACCTGTCCGCCTATCGCGACCGCGGGTCGTTTCCGGGCGCCGACGCAGCCTTCGAGCGCGCCCTCGCGCTCCCGTTCGCCGCGTCGATGACGGAGGACGACGTCGACCGTGTCGCGACCGCGCTCGCCCGGTACGCCTGAACGCCATGACCTGAAGGAGGGGGTTCGCGGGAAACGAGGTTTCCCGCACGCTCAGAGGCAGATGTCGTCCGGGCGGACCGGCACCCGGGTCAGCGGGCGGCCGCTTGCGTCGCGCAGGGCGGAGACGATCGCGGCGGTCGAGACGACCGTCGGCGGCTCGCCGACGCCCTTCACGCCGTAGGGCGCGTCCGGCTCCGGCACCTCGACCAGCTCGATGTCGACCGGCGGCATGTCGAGCGCCGTCGGGATGAGGTAGTCGGTGAAGCTCGCATTCAGGATCTGCCCGTCGCGCGTGACGATCTCCTCCATCAGCGCGAGCCCGAGGCCCTGGGCGGTGCCGCCCTCGATCTGGCCCTCGACGGCGAGTGGGTTCACCGCCGCGCCCACGTCCTGCGCCGTCCCGATCCAGACGACGCGCGTCAGCCCGAGGTCGACGTCGACCTCGACGACGACGCGCATCGCCGCGACGGCGAGCGCGACGTGTGCGCGGTCGCCGGTGATCTGCCCCGTCTCCGGGTCGAGCGGCGCGGTGCGCGGATGGCGGTACACGCGCTCCACGTCGACCTCGCCGCCGCCCTGCCGCTCGCGCGCCTCGAGCGCCGCGCGGCACGCATCGCGCACCGCGCCCGCCGCCATCCACGTCATCCGCGACGCGGACGCGGACCCCGCG
>DATAPC010000082.1:0-6624 GCA_036265415.1 Gaiella sp. | reverse complement strand
CCCGGAGGTGGAGGCACTCGTCGGCCGCCGGGTGTTCCTCGAGCTGGTCGTCAAGGTGAAGCCCCGCTGGCGGCGCGACCGCAGGACGCTAGAGCGGCTCGGGCTCTGAGGCGGCGACACGCGGAGGCGCCGGGCTGCTCAATGGACGTGCTGGACGTCGGGCGCGATGCGCAGGATCACAGGTTGCGAGGTGATCCGCTCGGGGTCGTAGGCGTGGCCGCGGTACTTGTGCGACAGCCGATCGATGTGGTCACGCGCCTCGGCTCCCCGCACCTTCTCGACCACTCGGCCGCGCACCTCGGGTCGTCGCGCTTCCAGATCGTGAGGGTGACGCGCGGATCGCGCTCGATCGCGTCGAACTTCGCGCGACGGACCTCGGTGTTGAGCAGGACGTGATCGTCGTCCGGGTCGACCCACATCACGTGCGTCGTCGGCTGCCCCGACCGGAGGATCACGCTGAGGGTCGCGAAGTTGGCGGCGCGCGCGAGCTCGCGCAAGCGGGGTCGACGGCCGTCACGCGCCGGTGCCGTCCGTGGCCTCGTCCGCGTCCACCCGGTCGGCGAGCGTCCGGGCGACCTTGAGCCAGAGGTCAGGGAGCGTGTCGAGCAGGTGCACGAAGTCGTCTCCCGAGATCGCGAGCACGCGGAGCGTCGTGACGGCGACGACCGTCGCCGTACGCGGCGAGCGCGAGAGAAGCGCGATCTCGCCGACGAAGCTCCCCGCGCCGAGCCGCGCGACGCGGCGGCCGCGCCGGCGCACGTCGACTTCGCCCTCGACCACGACGTAGAACTCGCTCCCCGGCTCGCCCTCCCGGATCAGCTCGGTCCCGGCGGTGACCTCGCGCTCCTCGGCCAGTGCTGCGATGCGGCGGAGGTCCCGCCTCGAGCACAGCTCGAAGAGCGGCAGCCCGCGGATGAGGTCGACCCGGGTGTCGGCGCGAAGCAGCACGGAAGCGGAACTCTAGACTGATGACATGAGCCAGACGGTCGCCCTTCCGCGCACCTTCGAGCTTCCCGGCGGGGGACGGCTCCCCCGCGTCGGCTCCGTCGACGCGGTCGCGCTCGAGGCCCGGGCCGCAGAGCTCGCCAAGCGATCGATCAAGCGCGAGTCCAAGCTCTTCGCGCTGGAGCTCGCAATCCGGATGATGGATTTGACGACGCTCGAGGGAGCCGACACGCCCGGCAAGGTCCGGGCGCTCTGCACGAAGGCGAGGTACCCCGACCCGGGCGACCCCTCGGTGCCGCACGTGGCGGCGGTGTGCATCTACCCGAGCCTCGTCCCCGTTGCTCGACGGGCGCTCGAGGGCAGCGCCGTCAAGGTCGCGTCGGTCGCGACCGCGTTTCCCTCCGGACAGGCGCCGCTCGAGGTCAAGCTCGCGGACGTCCGTGCCGCGGTGGAGGCCGGCGCCGACGAGATCGACATGGTGATCGACCGCGGCGCGTTCCTCTCCGGTCGCATCGGGCACGTGTACGACGAAGTCGTCGCCGTCAAGGACGCGTGCAAGGACGCGCACCTGAAGGTGATCCTCGAGACGGGCGAGCTCGGCGCGTACGACGCGGTGCGAAAGGCGTCGCTCGTCGCGATCGCCGGCGGCGCCGACTTCATCAAGACGTCGACCGGCAAGGTGTCGCCCGCTGCAACGCTGCCGGTGACGCTCTGCATGCTCGAGGTGATCCGCGATGTCCACGACGAGACCGGGCTCGTGATCGGGATGAAGCCCGCCGGCGGCATCCGTACGGCGAAGCAGGCGATCCAGTACCTGTGTGTGCTCCACGAGACGCTCGGGCCGGACTGGCTGACCCCAGACCTGTTCCGCTTCGGTGCCTCCTCCTTGCTCAACGACGTGCTCCTGCAGCTCCGCAAGCAGCGCACCGGCGTCTACCGGTCGCCCGACGAGTTCACGCTCGACTGATGGGCGCGGTGGAGAAGCAGCGGAGCGGGCTGGCACCGTCCGGCGCGTGGGACTACGCCCCGTCGATCGAGTCCCGCGACATCGTCTCGCTCGAGGATCGCTACGGGCTCTTCATCGGCGGTGAGGAGGTCGCCCCGCGCTCGCGGTCGTGGTTCACGACCGTCGCGCCCGCGACGGAGGAGCCGCTCGCGGAGGTCGCGCAGGCCGGAGCGAAGGACGTCGCACGCGCCGTCGCCGCCGCGCGGGAGGGATTCGACACGTGGCGCGCGTGGAAGCCCGCGGAGCGCGCGAAGGTGCTGTTCCGGATCGCGCGGATCCTGCAGGAACGGGCGCGCGAGCTCGCCGTCGCGGAATCGCTGGACGGCGGCAAGCCGATCAAGGAGTCGCGCGACGTCGACCTCCCGCTCGCCGCCGCGCACTTCTTCTACTACGCGGGCTGGGCCGACAAGCTCGAGTACGCCTTCCCGGGACGTCGCCCGCGCCCGTTGGGCGTGGCCGCGCAGATCGTCCCGTGGAACTTCCCGCTCCTGATGCTCGCGTGGAAGATCGCGCCCGCGCTCGCCTGCGGGAACACCGTCGTCCTCAAGCCGGCGGAGACGACGCCCTTGACCGCGCTCCTCTTCGCCGACGTGTGCCGCCAGGCGCAGGTGCCGCCGGGTGTCGTCAACATCGTCACGGGCGACGGGTCGACGGGCGCGCATCTCGTGCGCAACGAGGACGTCGACAAGGTGGCGTTCACCGGCTCGACCGAGGTCGGCAAGGCGATCCAGCGCGAGCTCGCCGGCCGCGACGTGCCGCTCACGCTCGAGCTGGGCGGCAAGGCGGCGAACATCGTCTTCGACGACTGCGCGCTCGACCAGGCCGTCGAGGGCATCGTGAACGGCATCTACTTCAACCAGGGACACGTGTGCTGCGCCGGCTCGCGGCTCCTCGTGCAGGAATCGATCCACGACCAGCTCGTGCGCAAGCTGAAGCGTCGGATGGCGACGCTCCGTGTCGGCGATCCGCTCGACAAGAACACCGACGTCGGGGCGATCAACTCGAAGGCCCAGCTCGACCGCATCGTCGAGCTCGTCGAGAGCGGCACGGAGGAGGGAGCAGAGCTCTACCAGCCGCCGTGTCGCCTGCCGGAGAAGGGGTGGTGGTTCGCTCCGACCGTCTTCACGAACGTTGCGCAGAGCCATCGCATCGCCCAGGAGGAGATCTTCGGCCCCGTGCTCAGCGTGCTGACGTTCCGGACGCCCGACGAGGCCGTCGAGAAGGCGAACAACACGATGTACGGACTGTCCGCGGGCATCTGGACCGAGAAGGGGTCGCAGATCCTCTGGATGGCCGATCGGCTTCGCGCAGGGGTCGTCTGGGGCAACACGTTCAACCGGTTCGACCCCGCCTCTCCCTTCGGCGGCTACAAGGAATCGGGCTTCGGCCGCGAGGGCGGCCGTCACGGTCTCGAGGCGTACCTGAGGTTCGAATGAGCGACCGGTCGCGGCAGCCGGCGGCGGTGATCGGCGCGAAGCTCGTGCTGCTCGGGGCGCTCGCCTGGGGCGTGTGGAAGATCCTTCGCGCAGAGGTGGAGGAATGAGCGCACGCCTTCCGGTGCGAAAGACGTACAAGCTCTTCATCGGCGGCGGGTTCCCGCGCTCCGAGTCCGGCCGGACGCTCGAGCTCGAGAGCCACAACGTCGCGCGCGCCTCGCGCAAGGACGCGCGCGACGCGGTCGTCGCCGCGCGCAAGGCGTTCGCAGGCTGGAGCGCCGCCACGGCCTACAACCGCGGGCAGGTGCTCTACCGGCTCGCCGAGACGATGGAGACGCGTCAGGCCGCGCTCGCCCGTGTCTGCAGCGGTCGCCGCGAGGTCGCCCGCGCGATCGATCGCGTCGTCTGGTACGCGGGGTGGGCCGACAAGCTGGCACAGGTCCTCGGCGGCGCCAACCCCGTCGCCGGCCCCTACTTCAACTTCACGGTTCCCGAGCCGACAGGAGTGGTCGCAGTGATCGCACCGGACACGCCGGCGCTCGACGGGCTCGTGGCACGCGTCGTCCCGGCTCTCGTCGGCGGCAATGCCGTCGTGGTGGTCGCCTCCGAGGCGCATCCGCTGGCCTCGATCGAGCTCGCCGAGGCCGTCGCGACGTCGGACGTACCGGCCGGCGTCGTCAACGTGCTCACCGGGCGGCGCGAGGAGCTCGCGCCCGTGCTCGCGGCGCACATGGACGTCAACGCGATCGACGTGACGGGCGTGAATGGCGATGTCGGAGAGGTTGCGGCGCTCGAGGTGCTCGCCGCCGAGAACGTGAAGCGCGTCGTCCGCGCGCGGGAGGAGCAGAGCCCGTGGGAGATCGGCTCCTTCATGGAGTTGAAGACGGTCTGGCACCCGATCGGCCGCTGACGCGGAGCCGCCGCTCGACCCGCACCTCCTCCGGGGCGCCCCAACCCACCACCCGCTGCGAATTCTAATGGTTTCGTCGCCTGTCTTGGCGACAGATGTGCTCCGACTTCGTGCCGACTTCGTGACGAGCACAGCCCGTCTCTCCGCTCCAGCCGCGCTCAACCGAGGAGCGGATCCACAGCCTGCGCGACCGCCTCGACGCGCTCGTCGAGCGGCCCCTCGGCGAGCAGCCAAGGGCTACCGGTCGAGCGCGCGTGGTGCAGGTACCGCTCGTGCATTGCGCGGCGCTGATCCTCGAACTCACGGATGCCGTCGTGGCGCCAGCGCACGTCGAGCCCGCAAACGACGAAGAGGTCGTAACGGCGCCCGACCAGCTCGTCGAAGCCGGTTGCCGGCGTCCCGAGGTACACCTCGTGGAAGACCGCGGTGGTGAATGCATCCGTGTCGGAGAAGAGCACGCGGTCGGCGAGCGTTGCGAGGAAGTCCTCGTACCAGCAGTGGATCCGCGCGATGTGCGTGAACTCCCAGCTCGTCCACGGGGCGGCGAGGGGTCGTCCGATCTGTGTGTAGGGCCGCCCGTACTCGGGATTCCAGAGCGTGTCGTACCGCCGGGCGAGCGCCTCGGCAAGTGTCGACTTGCCGGTCGACTCGGCCCCGAGCAGGCAGACGCGCTTGACCCGACTCACGGGGCGCGAGCCTACGCGATCGGCACCGGCGGATAGCATCCGCGACCGTGACGCATCGACGTCTGAGCCAGGCGATCGCGGAAGGTGACGGGATCTCGGTGCTGGTGCACGTCCGGGATGCGGACGGGGCGCGCCGCGCCGAGGCGAGCGGAGCCGAAGGCGTCGTCGTGCAGAGCGGACAGGCGGATCTCCGCACCCACACGGAGCTACCGCTCCTGGCCTACGGCCCGGCGCCCGACGAGGCATCCGCAGCCGACGCCGTCGTCCTGACGGCGGACGACCCGGATGCGCTGACCGCGCTCGCGGAGCGATGTCACGAGCTCGGCCTCGAGTACGTCGTCCGCGTCCGCGACGACGACGAGCTCGAGCACGTCCTCGAGCACATCGACCCGGAGATCCTCCTCCTGGCGGCCGACGCGGCGGACAGCGAGCAGGAGCCCCTCGACCGCGTGCTCGACCTTCTCCCGGACGTCCCGGCGGGCAAGCTCGCAATCGCGGAGCTCGCCGGCGCGTCACGGGAGGACGTCGAGGAGCTCGAACGGGCCGGGATCGACGCGGTGCTCGTCACCGGAGACGTCGAGGCGCTCGTCGGCGACGGCGTCCCCGACGTCTAGCGACTCGAGGTGCGGGTCGCACGCCGGACCCCCTGGCCCGCGGAGCTCGGCCTCCTCGGCGCGATCCTCGCGCTCGCCGCCGGACTCCGTGCCGTCGGTGCAGGATCCGGGCTTCCGCTACCGCTGCTCAACCCCGACGAGACGAACATCGTCCCGCGGGCCTGGGAGGTCGTGCACGGAGGCGGCCTCGACCCCGGCTGGTACGACTATCCGAGCCTCCTGTTCCTCGTGCTCGCGCCGACGCAGCTCGGCTTCGACGAGCCGTCCTACGGCGCCGCCCGGGTCGTCGCCGTGGCGCTGGGCGTGCTCGGCGTCGGAGCGGCATGGTGGCTCGGACGTGTCGCGTACGGCCTGCCCGCGGCGATCACCGGAGCGGTCGGCGTCGCGGTCGCGACGACGCACGTGGCGTACTCGCGGATGGCCGTCACCGACGTGCTGCTCACGCTCGGCGTGACCGTCACCCTCGCGCTGCTCGTCACCGGCCGGCTCGAGTGGGCGGGGTTCGCCGCCGGTCTCGCTGCGTCGGCGAAGTACCCGGGGGCGATCCTCGTGGTGCCGATCCTCGTCGCCGGGATCGGTGCCTGGCGGCGGGTGGCCGTTTCCCTGGCGCTCGCCGCAGCCGCGTTCTTCCTCACGAGCCCGTTCGTCGTGATCCACGCGGGGGCGGCATGGGCCGACTTCCATCGCGTGCAGGAGCTCGCCCAGGACGGATGGCTCGGTTTCGAGGACGATCCTGCGACGCCCGTCGCGTTCGGTCTTCGACTGTGGGAGACCCTCGGCCCCGTTGTGCTCGTCGCGGTCGCCGGCGTGGTCGTCGCGCTGCGCAGGCGCAGTCGCAGCGACGTCGTGCTGCTCTCGTTCGCGGCCGCGTACGCCGTCTCGCTGCTTCCGTCGAACGCGCACTTCGACCGCTACGTCCTGCCGCTCGTGCCCGGGCTCGCCGTCCTCGCCGGTTCGCGGAAGCCCCTTGCCGTCGCCGCCCTCGTCGCCGCGGTGGTGCCGCTCTGGTGGTCGGTCGCGGACGCGC
>DATAPC010000081.1:0-8099 GCA_036265415.1 Gaiella sp. | reverse complement strand
GTTGTTGAAGTACGCGGGGACGGTGATCACCGCGTCGGTGACCTGCTCGCCGAGGAACGACTCGGCGTCCGCACGAAGCTTCTGCAGGATCATCGCGCTGATCTCGGGCGGCGCGTACTGCTTGCCCTCGACGGAGACGCGTGCGTCGCCGTTGTCGCCCGTCTCGACCTTGTACGGGACGATCGTCATCTCCTCCGAGACCTCGTCCCACTTGCGCCCCATGAAGCGCTTGATCGAGAAGATCGTGTTCTCCGGGTTCGTCACCTGCTGCCGCTTCGCGGGCGCCCCCACGAGCCGCTGCCCGTCCTTCGTGAACGCGACGACGGACGGCGTCGTGCGGCCGCCCTCGGCGTTCGGGATCACGGTGGGCTCGCCGCCCTCGAGGACGGCCATACACGAGTTGGTCGTACCGAGGTCGATACCGATGGTCTTTGCCATGATGGTGGTGGTGCTCCTTCCTTGAGCGTGGGCGTGCTGGAAATCTGAGTCTGATCGTATCAGATCATGGGCGTGAGGCGCCCGCCGCCCGGATCACAGACGGAACGGGGACTCAGCTGTCGCGCGAGGCTGCGCGCACGGCCGCCGTCCGCGTGTGCACGCCGAGCTTCGAGTAGACGTTCTCGAGGTGGCGACGCACCGTGCCGGGTGTGATCCAGAGCCGCTCGGCGATCCTCGCGTTCGTGAGCCCGTCGGCGACGAGGAGGAGAACGTCCCGCTCCCGAGCGGTGAGCGCCTCGAGCTCCGGCGCCGCACCGGCGCTGCGACGCCGGGCCTCCCAGAGCGCGTGACGTCCCTCGAAGTACGGCCGCAGCGCGTCGAGCACGATGCAGTCGCGCTCGGTGAAGTCCGGGCCGGCCCGGCGCGAGAAGAGGAAAACCTTCGTATGCCAGAGCGGGGCGTCGAGACCGACGGTGAGCTGATGCTCCACGCCGAGCGGGCGAAACCACTCGGCGTAGATCCTGCGCCGCCGCAGCTCGCGCTGCCCGACGAAGTCCGACACCCGGTGCGCCCGGAAATCGCCGGTCGTCTCGTGACGGTGGCACACCGGGTGCTCGTGGCGGATCTCCCAGTACGAGACGTCGAGCTCGGGGCCGTCCCAGACCGGGTCCTCGAGGCCACCCAGCACGCGTTGCCGCACGCGGTCGAGCTCGCTGAAGGCGACGTCGTCGCATGGGACGAGCCGCCTCAATGCCGCGAGGAGCTCGACCGGGAACGGCTCGCGGCGCGACTCGATCTCGGCTGCCGCGGCGACGAACCGGCCGATCCCGTGCTCCTCGGTCGCCTCGAGCCTCTGCATCGGTCGTGACACAAGATATGACGAACATCACATAGACGACAACCGCCGGGACGACGGATGGTGTTGGCCTGAACGGAGGGACAAGGGAGGCCACAGATGAAACGTCACATCCGGCGCGCGCTCGTTCTCGCGAGCCTCGCCGTCTCGCTCGCGGCTCCAGGCGCGGCGCATGCCGACGTCCTGAACGACTGGAACGTGATCGCGCAGAACCAGGCGATCGCGATCCGGCCGACAGCGCATGGGCAGACACGCGGCATCGCGATGGTGCAGGGGGCGGTGTACGACGCAGTGAACGCGATTGCTCCCGCGTACAAGCCGTACCTGCTCGACCTGACGAAGCTCAAGGCGCAGCCGTTCGGCTCGCAGGACGCCGCCATCGCGACGGCGGCGCACAACGTGCTCGTGGCGATCGTCGACCCGGCCCGCGTGGCGGAGATCGACGCCGCGTACGCGAAGACGCTCGAGCCCATCGCGGCCGGCGCGACGAAGGACGAGGGGGTACGCGTCGGAGCCGCGGCGGCCGCTGCGATGCTCGCGGCGCGGGCGAGCGACGGGTACCTCGCCCCGTACACGTTCGATCTCCGCGCCGACGCCGGCTGGTGGCGGCCGCTGACGGCGGCCGCGACGGACCCTGACGCATGGGTCGGAAACCTGAAGCCGTTCACGATCGAGAGCCCGTCGCAGTTCCGCTCGAAGGGGCCGAACGCGCTCACGAGTGCTGCCTACACGAAGGACTTCAACGAGGTGAAGGCGATCGGGGCGCTGAAGAGCACCACGCGAACGGCGGACGAGACGACGGCGGCGATCTTCTGGCAGTCGCCGCCGGCCGTGATCTACAACCGGCTGGCCCGCGACCTCTCCGCCGCCCGCAGGCTCGACACGACCCATGAGGCCCGCCTCCTCGCGATGGTGAACCTCGCGGCCGCCGACGGCGCGATCGCGTGCTGGAACGACAAGTACCACTGGAACTTCTGGCGACCGCGGGCGGCGATCCAGGAGGCGGGGAACGACGGCAACCCCGACACCGCCGCCGATCCCACCTGGGAGCCGTTGTTCCACGCCTCGACGGCGACCACGCCGCCGCTCGTGACGCCGCCCTTCCCCGACCACCCGTCGGGTCACGGCTGCGTCAGCGGCGCCGTCTTCCGGACGTTCCGGGAGGTGTTCGGGACGGACAAGGTGTCGTTCGACGTCTTCTCGACCAGGTTCCCGACGCAGCCGCGGCACTTCGACCGGTTCTCGCTCGCGCTCAAGGAGATCGTCAACGCCCGCGTCTGGGGCGGGATCCACTTCCGCACGGCGGACGTGCAGGGCGCGGGGATCGGGAAGAAGGTCGGCTTCTGGCTCCAGAAGCACTACTTCACCCCGCTTCGACCGGGCCGCTAGCGAAACGCAGCGATCAGGGCGCCGCCCGTCACCACGAGGGCGGCGCCCAGCACGAGCCGGGGGCCGATGCGCTCCGTTCGCTGGAGCAGAAGCGCGGAGAAGACGACGCCAAAGAGCGACTCCGTCGCGACGATCGGTGCGACGACCGAGACGGTGCCACGGTAGAAGGCCTCGAACAGCGCGACGTACGAGAACCCGACGAACGTTCCCGGAAGGAGCCACCTGCCGACCACGCGTGCGGGCCAGGCGACGCGGTGCCGGCGCGCCGCCACGAGGGCCGACGTGACGACGAGGCCCGCCGCGAGCATCGCCGCGCCGCCGGTCATCGACGGAACGTCCGTCTCGAGGGACAGATGCCGGACGAGGTTGTCGCGCAGGGCGAACAGCGCGGCGCCCACGAGGGCGGAGATGATTCCGATGAGGCGGACGTGCTGTGGACGCTCCTGCTCGACCGCGAGCGCGATGCCGCCGCCCACGATGAGCGCCGCACCGACGAGCACCGCCGCGTCCGGCCGCTCGTCGAAGACGAGGACCGCGATCGTCAGGGCGAAGAGCGGCGCCGTGCCGAACGCGACGGACGCCCGCGACGAGCCGGCCTCGCGAATTCCCACGGTGATGAAGAGGTTCGACAGCCCCGGTGCGATCGCGCCGGCGACCAGGAACGGCGCGACGCCGTCGAGGGTGACGCCTCCCTGGATCGCGGCCGCCACGCAGAGCACCGCGAACGTCCCGAGCTGCATGAAAAGGGCGCCGACGGAGGCGGGCACGAGCGGAGGCACGAGCGCGAAGCGCACGGCGACGGGCATCGCGCCGAAGAGCGCGGCAGAGACGAGGGCGAGGCCGACGGCGTCCATTACGCCCGTGGTGGGACGAGGCGCCGCAGCGCGGAGGCCGCAGCAGGCTCCGCGAGCACGATCCCGAGCAGCATCACGGCGCAGCCGAGCCAGCCTTGCCAGCCGAGACGCTCGGACAGCAGCAGGACGCCGAACAGGGCGGCGAAGGGCGCCTCGAGCGTGAACACGAGCGCCGCGCGAGCCGCTGTCGTCCGCGATTGCACCCAGGTCGCGACGAGGTAGCCGAGCGCGCCTGCGAAGACGCCCGTCACGACGAGCGCGTACCAGGTGTGCGCGTCCGGCGGCGCCTCGACCTGGCCGCCGGCGACGGCGACGACGGTGAAGCCCGCGAACGCGACGCTCATCTGGAGGAACGTGAGTGCGCGCGCGTCGTAGCGCGGCGCGTAGCGCTCCATCGCGACGATCTGCAGCGACTGCGCCACTGCGTTCCCGAGGACGAGGAGATTGCCCGCCCACGACCCGCCCGGCGCGCCGCTCAGCAGGAGGAGCCCGGCGAGCGAGAGAACGACCCCGACCCAGACGGGCGCCGGCACCGGCGTTCGGAACGCGGCGAGCGCGATCAGCGGTGTGAAGACGACGTACAGCCCGGTGATGAAGCCCGTGCTCGTCACGGTCGTCAGGTCGAGCCCCGCCGTCTGTAGCCCGTAGGCGAGGGCGAGGAGCGTCCCCGCGCCGAGCCCCGCTGCCCATCCCCGTGGCGGGAGCGAGCGGAGCGATTCCCAGGCGAACGGGGCCAGCGTCGCCGTCGAGATCGCGAAGCGCACCGCGAGGAACGCGAACAGCGGATAGACCGCGACCGCCTTCTGGACGGGGACGAACGTGTAGCCCCAGATCGCCGTGACGGCGACGAGGGCGAGGATCGGGGCTCGGCGTCGCATCGGGCAACGCTATCCGGCTCCCCCGCGAGGGTGTCAACGGCTCGCGCCGGCCCGAGGCGACACTGGCGGGCAGCGGTTCCGTACCCTTGGGTTGTGCATCCCGTCGACACGCTCGGCCGCCCGATTCGCGACCTGCGGATCTCCGTCACCGACCGGTGCAACTTCCGCTGCGCGTACTGCATGCCGAAGACGGTCTTCGGCCACGACTACCGCTTCATGGATCGCAAGGAGCTGCTCACCTTCGAGGAGCTCGAGCGGGTCGCGCGCGTGTTCTCGAGCCTCGGCGTCGAGAAGATCCGCCTCACCGGCGGGGAGCCCCTGCTCCGCAAGGAGCTGGAGCGGCTCGTGGAGCGCCTCGCGACGATCGACGGGCTCGAGCTCACGCTGACGACGAATGCGTCACTCCTCGCGAAGAAGGCCGCGGCCCTGCGTGCGGCCGGGCTGCGGCGGGTCAACGTCAGCCTCGACTCGCTCGACGACGCCACCTTCAAGGCGATGAACGACGTGGACTTCCCGGTCGCGCGGGTGCTCGACGGAATCGCCGCCGCGACCGAGGCAGGACTGGCCGTCAAGGTCAACGCCGTCGTCAAGCGCGGCGTCAACGACGCAGGCGTCGTCGAGATGGCACGTCACTTCCGCGGCACCGGCCACACGCTCCGTTTCATCGAGTACATGGACGTCGGGACGACGAACGGCTGGCGGCTCGACGACGTCGTCCCCGCCGCCGAGATCGTCGAGCGGATCGACGCGGTGTTCCCACTCGAGCCCGTCGATCCGGCGTACCACGGCGAGGTCGCGGACCGCTATCGCTACGTCGACGGGCAGGGCGAGATCGGCGTGATCACTTCGGTCAGCAAGCCCTTCTGCGGCACGTGCACGCGGGCACGGCTCTCCGCGGAGGGCAAGCTCTACACGTGCCTCTTCGCCGTCCGGGGCACCGACCTGCGGGCGCTGCTGCGCTCCGGCGCAGCCGACGAGGAGCTCACTGCCGCGATCGGCGCCGTGTGGGCGCGTCGCGCCGACCGATACTCCGAGATCCGCACCGACCGGACGGCCGAGCTGCCGCGGGTCGAGATGTCCTACATCGGCGGATAGCCCGCAGCACCGATCGGCGCGTCCCCCGATCGCGGACCGTTCGGGCGGCGCTACCCTCGGCTCAGCGACGAAGGAGGAGCCATGTCGGCCGACCTCACCACCACGTATCTCGGGCTCGAGCTCGCGTGCCCGCTGATCGCCTCGTCCTCCCCGCTCACGGGCCGGCTCGAGTCGCTCCGCGAGATCGCCGACCAGGGAGCCGCGGCCGTGGTGCTGCCCTCGTTGTTCGAGGAGGAGGTGGCCGACGATGACGTCCCTGCCTCCGAGGCCCTGTGGCACGCGGAGGAGCACGCCGGCGAGGCGCGCGCCTACATGGGTCACGTCGACCGGGCGCATCTCGAGGCGTACCTCGACCTCGTCCGGGACGCCAAGCGAGAGCTCGACATTCCCGTCGTCGCCAGCCTGAACGGCTCGACGCCGGGCGGGTGGGTGCACACGGCCGAATGGCTCCAGCAGGCCGGCGCGGACGCGATCGAGCTGAACGTCTACTCGGTCGAGACCGACCCGTACACGTCCGGCGCGAACGTCGAGGAACGGCTGCTCCGCCTCGTCGTCGCCGTGCGCCAGGCGGTGTCCGTCCCGATCGCGGTCAAGCTCTCCCCCTACTACACGGCGTTCGCCGGCCTCGCCCACCGGCTCGCCGACGCACGAGCGGACGGGCTCGTCCTCTTCAACCGGTTCGTCCAGCCCGACATCGACGTGACGCGGGTCGAGGTGTCGGCCGGCCTCGAGCTGTCTCGCCGGGAGGAGCTGCGCGTCGCCCTGCGGTGGCTCGCCCTTCTCCGCGGCCGTGTCGACGTCAGCCTCGGTGCGACGGGAGGTGTGCACACGGCGGAGGACGCCGTGAAGGCGATCCTCGTCGGTGCCGACGCCGTGATGATGACGTCGGCGCTCCTGCAGGAGGGCATCGGCCGGATGCGCGTGGTGCGAGACGGCCTCGCCGCCTGGCTCGACGAGAACGAGCTGTCGCTCGCCGACGCACGCGGGCGCCTGAGCCAGGTCGCGTGCGGCAACCCGCGCGCGTACGAGCGCGCCCAGTACGTCGAGACGATCGGCGCGGCGAACGCGATGCGCTGAGACCGGCTCAGGCCCAGTCGAGCGGCTCGTACCCGCTCGAGACCGGCGCCGAGACGATCATCACCCTCGCGACCGTGTCTCCGTCGTTGCGCACGGTGCGCAGACGATCCGGGTCGAGCCGGGCGTACGAGCCCGCACGGAGCGGGTGGTCCGTGCCGTCCACCACCAGCGTCGGCGTGCCGTCGACGACGAAGAAGAGCTCCTCGTGGTCGCGTCCGGTCTCGTCGTGCTCGGGGATCGACTCCCCCGGCGGCAACTCCACCTCGTTGATCCCGAACGACGTGACGCCGAGCGAACGCCGGACGAGGACCCATTTGCCGTAGTCGCGCTCGAGCTCGTCGTCGTGCTTGATCGTGAATCCCGCCATGCCACACCTCCTGCTCGCTCGCGCGGATCCTCGCAGACCGGTTCCCCGTCCGGACCAGCAGCCCGCCACGATAGACTGGAGGCCGAGTGACGACCTACGCGGAGGCACGCTGGCTGCCGCGTGGATGGGCTCATCTCGCCCTCCAGTTCGCGGTCTGGTTCGGCTTCTACGCTGCCTACCAGGCGGCGCGCGGTGCGGCGGACCGCGGCATCGCGGAAGCGTTCTGGAACGGCACGCTCGTGATCGAGGCGGAGAACAGGCTCCACGCCCTGATCGAGCCCGCGGTGCAGGGGTTCGTGCAGCGCTCGGAGTTCCTGATCCTCGCCACGTCCTACACCTATTGGCTCTCGCAGTTCGCCGTCGTCGGCCTCACGCTCCTGTGGGTCTACTTCCGGCACCACGACCGCTTCGCGGACTTCCGCAACTGGCTGATCGGCGCGAACCTGATCGGGCTCGTCGGCTACGTCGTGATGCCGACGGCGCCGCCGAGGATGTTCCCCGAGTGGGGTTTCTCGGACACGCTCGCGGAGTACGCGTCGCTCAACCACGACAGCGGGCTGATCGCCTTCGCGGCGAACCCCTACGCCGCCATGCCCAGCCTCCACGCGATGGATGCGCTGATCGTCGGCATCGTGATGGCGTCGGTCTGCCGCTCTCGACTCGCCCGCGGCCTCTGGCTCGCGTGGCCGGCCTGGGTCTCGTTCGCCGTCATGGGCACGGGGAACCACTACTGGCTCGACTGCGCGGCGGGATTCGCGATCGCTCTGCTGACCGGGCTGCTGCTCTTCCGCCGGCGGTTCCCGCACGTGATCGCGGCCCGCGGGTGAGCGACTCGGACGACGACCCGGCCGAGGAGGGAGGCGGCCGGGGGACGGCCGTCGACCAGCTCGACCGCGTCAAGCAGGAGTACACCGCTGCCGCGAGGGAGATCCTCCAACGCTCGATGCGCGGCGTCGCCAGGACGAAGCTGACGCCGGACATGCTGACGCTCGTCGGGGTCGCGCTCTGCCTTGCAGGCGCGGTGCTCGTCGGCTTCGGGACGCGGAACGAGTACCTCTTCTTCTGGCTCGGCGGCGTGCTGTTCGTCGTCGGCTCGATCGCCGACATCCTCGACGGCGCGCTCGCCCGGGCGGCGAGCAAAGGCA
>DATAPC010000080.1:0-11866 GCA_036265415.1 Gaiella sp. | reverse complement strand
CGCCGAGGGCGTGACCTCGGCGACGATCGTCACGGTTCCCGCCTCGACGTGGGGCAGCAGCGCGTCGAGCAGGCCGTGCGGACTGCGATGGTGCTGACCCGCGAACAGCGCCTCCTGCAGCTCGGGCAGCACCCAGATCATGTTGCGTCCGCTCATCGCGTGTGCGAGGTCCTTCACGCGACCATCCAGCTCGCCGACGAAGACCGCGCCCGCGAGGACCTGCGAGGCGGTGGCCTCGAAGACGACGGCCCCGTCGACCTGGTCGAGCGCCGCACGGACGACCGCCGTCTTGCCCGAGCCGTGGTCGCCGACGAGGAGCACCGATCGGGTGGGGACGCCGGTGAGCGCGGCGAGCACCTGCTCGACGACGTCGGTTCGGCGGCCGACGAGGTGCGCGGGAGGGTCGTCGAACGGTCGCTTCCACACCCGGCCGACGCCGCCGAGCAGCTCCAGCGCGCGCCACTCCTCGAACGCCGCGCGCACCTCGTCACCCATGTCCGGCCCGAAGCGGTCGAGGTAGGTCGCGAGGTCGTCCGCTTGCCCGAGCGTCACGTAGCCGCTGAACGTCTCGGCGCCGACCGTCTCGCCGGCCTCGAGGCGGCGGCGGACGAAGTCGACGACGTAGGCGGGGCGAATCCCGTCGACACGCGCGAGGATCCGGCCGATCGAGGGCGCCACGGCATGCCGTGCGAGCGCGCGCAGCTGGAACGCGTCCTCGCAGTTCGAGGGGCGGGGAAGGCTGCGGATCGCCGCGTCCGCCCAGTCGGCCGGGACGTCGTCGCGCCGTTCCAGCGCCCCGAGCGCCATCGAGGCGACCCATCCGTCGGGATGCCGGGCGAGCTCCACGACCGCGTCCACCGGCGTCGCCTCGTCGGCGAGCGCGTCGACGGCGGCCTGGAAGGGCGGCTCGAGCTCGAGGGCCTCCGGCACCATCCAGCCCCACTCGTGCTCGGCCTCGAGCGCCTCGGCGCAGGCGTGCGCGGTCTCGACCCCGTCGAGTGGCTCGTCGTCGGCGCCTGCGAGCAGCTCGTCGAGGTCGACGCCGTCGCCCTCGCGGTTGCGGAGCGTCTGGACGCCCTCCCACAGCAACCCGCCAAGGGCCACGAGGCCGACGAGCGCCAGGGCGCCGACGATCAGGTCGAAGACGTGCACGCGCGCGTACCGTCGCGCGCGGCTCCGGCGCCGTCAAGGGAACGCGCCGCCGGCGCCGACAGTCAGGGCACGTCCATGCGGACGAGCTTCCGTACCGCGAGCGCCGTGAAGCCGACCACCACGATCGCAGCCGCGACGAGCGCAACGCCCGGCGAGAGCGGATTGTCGATCGTCGCGAGCCGTGCGTCGTCGAGCCCGTGGATCGCCGCGAGGGTGTAGCGGCGGATGCTGAGGAAGCGGATGCCGTCGAGGTACGCGGCGAGCGTCGCCTCCCAGACGAAGACGTAGACGAGGCCGATCAGCAGCGCGTGCCGCGTCGCGAGCCCGGCCCACGTGAAGAGCGCCGCGTACGCGGCGGCGCCGACCAGCAGGCCGACGCCCGTCGCGAGCGCTCCCCGCAGACCGCCGGCGTCCACGAGGGCGACGGCGAGGAACCCGCTCGCCGCGACGGGGATCCCGCCGACGACGAACGCGGCAGCGAGCTTCGGGAGGACGATGCGCCAGCGCGCGATCGGCTTGAGCGCGAGGTAGCCGAGCGTCCGGTCGACGAGCTCGTTCCCGAACGCCGACGTGCCGAAGAGCAGCATCACGAGCGGGAGGATCGCCGAGCCGATCAGCGTCCGCGTGACGTTGTCCGCGAACCGCGCGCTCGTGGTCGTCGACTCCCCCGTGCGGAAGACCACCGCGGCGAGCACCGGCAGGGCGACGAGGGCGAGCACGAGCCAGAGCCGGCGGCTGCCGGCGAGCTGGCGGACGGTGAGGCCGAAGATCGCCGTCATCCGCCGCTCCCGCTTGCGAGGTACTCGAAGACGCTCTCGAGCGAGTCGTCGAGCGGCTCGACGCGCGTCAGCCGGACGCTGAGCCTGCGTGCCACGACGGGGAGCGACCGCTGGAGCGACGCGACGTCCCGGCTGCGGACGCGCAGTCCCACCGTGCCCGCGATCTCGACCGACTCGACGGCCTCCACGCCGACGAGTCCGGCGGCGAGCGCGCGGGGATCCGCGCAGTCGACCCGAACCAGGAACGGCCGGTCGTCGAGCTTCTGGCGGATGGCGCGATAGTCCCCGCTCGCGGCGAGCTTGCCGCTGACCATCAGGTGGATCCGGTCGGCGAGCTCGTCCACCTCCTCGAGGATGTGCGAGGAGACGAGAATGGTGCGGCCCTCGGCCGCCAGGCCCCGAATGACGTCGCGGAGGTGGAGCCGCTGGGCCGGATCCGTGCCGGAGAGCGGCTCGTCGAGGACGAGCAGCGGCGGGTCGTGCACGAGCGTCGCCGCGAGACGCATCCGCTGGCGCATGCCGCGCGAGTAGCCGCCGAGCCGCCGGTCCTGGTGCTGGACGAGGTCGACCGTCTCGATCGCGCGCCGAACCGAGCCGTCGATGTCCGGAACGCCCTGCAGCCGCGCGGCCAGCTCGACGAAGGCCCGGCCGCTGAGGAAGTCGTAGACGGACTCGTGCTCGGGCATGTAGCCGATCCGTCGATAGACCTCGGGATTCCGCCGCACGCTCTCCCCGAACACGGTCACCGTGCCCTGCGAGGGCTGCGTCAGCCCGCCGATCGCGCGCAGCAGCGTCGTCTTCCCCGCGCCGTTCGGGCCCAGGAGCCCGGTGACGCCCGGCTCGACCACGAGCGACACGTCGCTCACCGCCACCACGCCCGAGAACCACTTCGAGACGCCGTCGACGACGATCGTCGGCCCGGTCGTGCTGCTCACCCACGCACCAGGCGGTTCGTCCGTCGCACGAGCCATGCCGCGAGCACGACCGTGAGCCCGACGAGCCAGAGCAGCGAGACGCCGCCCGAGACGGGCCGGTCGAGCTGGTCGCCGAAGATCCAGTGGACGCTGTCGACGAGCGACTGGGGGAGACTCACAAGCGAGACCGCGTCGGCGGCGCCGCCCGAGAAGTCGTCCTCCGCGATCCCGCCGATCGCGGAGCCGATGAAGATCACCGCGAGCATCGCCACGGTCGCGTATGCGCGCCTCGTCGCGAACGACGAGACGAAGAGTGCGAGGGTCGTCAGCACGGATGCGACGAGCGCGCCGGCGGCGACGAACCGGGGAACGACGTCCCAGTTGTCGGCGAGGAAGCTGCCCGGCGTCTCCGCATCGAGGGCGTTCCAGACGAAGAGGACGGCTTCCGGCGCCCACGCGGCGCCGAGCAGGACGGTCCCGAACGCCGCCCAGCGCGCGCCGACGTAGTCGAGCGGCGTGATCGGCCGGGCCGCGTAGAGCGACAGGACGCCGTCGCGGCGGTCGGGGCAGATCAGGAGCGGCGCCACCACCGCCGCGAAGAGCGCGAGCGGCACCATCGCCCACTCGTAGTAGTCCCCGTACGAGGGCAGCTCGAAGTCGTCGGGGTTCGTCGCGGGGCCGACGAACGCAGCGACGACGACCAGGACGACCATCGGGACGAGCGCGAGCGCAAGGAGGAGCCACGGCGCGACCTTCGCGCCGACGCCGCGTCCGAGGCCGAGCGCGATGCGGACCCCGTCGCGCCAGATCGCGCCGCGCCGCGCCCAGCGCCCGGTCCGCTCGCCCTCGTACCCGTGGTAGCCGAGGTCGAAGATCTCGGCGGGGCCGGACGTCACGACGTTGCCTCCGTCTCGCTCGGCTCGGGGGCCGCCTCGTGCGTGAACACGTCGGCGAGCGAGTGCCGTGCGGGCGCCAGCCGATAGAGGCGCGCGCCGGTGTCGACGATCACGTCGCGGAGCGTGTCGTAGTCGTCGCCCGAGACGCCCTCGAGCGTGAAGCGGCGACCGTCGAGCGCGGGCTCGAGACCGCGGACGCGAAGCGCCTCGACGACGGCCTCGGCGCCCTCGAGGAGCTCGACCTCGAGCGTCTCGGTCTCCTCCGTGAAGCCGGAGACCGCGCCCGTCCGCAGGAGCCGGCCCGCGTCGAGCACGACGACCGAGTCACACGCCCGCTCGACGTCGCCCATCAGGTGCGTGGAGATGACGATGCTGACGCCGAAGTCACCGCCGACCCGCCGGATCAGCTCGAGCATCTCGCGGCGGCCGAGCGGGTCGAGGCCGGCGGTCGGCTCGTCGAGGAACGCGATCACGGGGTCGTGCACGAGCGCTTGCGCGAGCTTCACGCGTTGCTTCATGCCCGTCGAGTACGTGCCCATCTGCCGGTAGCGCTCCTCGAACAGGCCGACGTGCCGCAGCACGTCCGATGCCCGGAGCCGTGCCGCGGTGGACGGCAGGCCGCTGATGCGGGCCATGTAGGCGAGGAACTCCGCCGCGGAGACGTTGCGCGGAAGGCAGTCGTGCTCGGGGGCGTAGCCGACGCGGATCCGGACGTCCGGCGAGCTGCGCGCGTCGCGGCCGAGCAGCTCGGCGATCCCCGAATCCGGGTCGAGCAGGCCGAGGAAGAGCTTCAGCGACGTGCTCTTTCCGGCGCCGTTCGAGCCGAGCAGCCCGGTGATGCCCTCGTCGATCTCGAAGCTGACGCCGTCGAGCGCCCGCACCCGGCCGAACGTCTTCGTCAGCTCGTGTGCCCGCAGGAGCGCCATGCCCCGCGGAGGCTAGCCGCGGCCTCAGTCGGCAGGATCGGCGACGAGGCTCAGGATCTCGTCGTCCTCGGGGAACCGGCCCTCGCGCTGCTTCGAGAAGACGATCGAGCCGTCGACGACGACGTCGTACTGGCTCTTCTCCCCCTCGACGGCGACGGCCTCGTGCCCCGCGGCGTTCAGCTCGGCCGCGAGACTCGCGGCCCGGCGGTCGTAGCCGTTTCAGACGGGGCAGTAGAAGATCTCGACGCGCACGCCTGCAGGCTACTACCCGAGTCGCGGGCGGTGCCGCTCGACGATCGCGGCCGTGTCCACTCCCGGCGGGAGCGTCCCGTAGGCGCGGCCTCCCTCGCCGCCGAGACGCGTCGCGCAGAACGCATCCGCGATCTCGGCCGGCGCATGTCGGACGAGCAGCGACCCCTCCAGGCAGAGCGCCAGGCGCTCGACGAGACGCCGCGCGCCGCGCTCGTCGGCGCCGTCCAGGGCGGCGTCGAGACCTGCCAGCGCCGCGTCGAGCTGGATGTTCGCGCCGCGCGCGAGGTCGAGCTCGGCCCGGAACGCCTGCCGGCTCTCCGGCTCCCGCTCGAGCGCACGGAGCACATCGAGGCAGTTCACGTTCCCCGACCCTTCCCAGACGGAGTTCACGGGGCTCTCGCGATAGAGCCGTGGCATCCCGGACTCCTCGACGTAGCCGTTGCCGCCGAGGCACTCGAGCGCCTCGGCCACGAGCGGAGGGGTCGCCTTGCAGACCCAGTACTTCGCGACCGCGGTCGCCAGCCGCCGGAACGCGTGGTCGCCCTCGTCGAAGGCGCGGGCGAGCCGGAGCGCCGTCGCGGTCGCGGCCTCGGAGTCGAGGCACAGATCGGCGAGGACGTTCTGCTGGAGCGGCTGCTCGGCTAGCAGCCGGCCGAACGTCGCACGGTGCGCCGCGTGGTGCGTCGCCTCGGCGACCGCCCGGCGCATCAGCGCCGCCGAGCCGAGCACGCAGTCGAGCCGCGTGTGCACCACCATCTCGATGATCGTCGCGATGCCTCGGCCTTCGTCTCCGGCGCGGTGCGCCACGGCATCCTCGAGCCGGATCTCGGCCGACGCGTTCGAGCGGTTCCCGAGCTTGTCCTTGAGCCGCTCGATCCGGAAGCCGTTCCGGGTGCCGTCGTCGAGCAGCCGCGGGAGCAGGAAGCACGTCAATCCATCACGCGCCTGCGCGAGGACGAGGAACGCGTCGCTCATCGGCGCCGAGCAGAACCACTTCTCGCCCGTGAGCCGGTACAGGTCGCCGAAGCGGTCCGCGACGGTCGTGTTGGCGCGGACGTCGGATCCGCCCTGACGCTCCGTCATCGCCATCCCGCAGAGGGCCCCGGCCTTGTCGAGGTGCGAGCGCGGGCCGGGGTCGTAGACCGTGGACGTCAGCCGCGCCTCCCACTCCGCTGTGAGCTCAGGCGCGGACGCGCGGAGCGCCGGGACCGACGCGAACGTCATCGAGAGCGGACAGCCGACGCCGGCCTCGGCGTAGGCGAGCGTCATGAAGAGCGCGGCGCGGACGACGTGGCCGTTGCCCGGCTCGCGCCAGGGCAGCGAGTGGAGCCCATGCTCCAGTCCGAGCCCGAGCAGCTCGTGCCAGGCCGGGTGGAACTCGACCTCGTCGATGCGGTCGCCGAAGCGGTCGCGCGTCTTCAGGACCGGCGGGTACTCGTTCGCGAGGCGGCCGAGCTCGAGCGGCTCCTCGCCGCAGCGCCTCCCGAAGGCGGCACAGCGTTCCTCCTCCGACCCGCCTCCTTCGCGCCGCAGCGCCTCGACGAGCGGCCGGTTCTCGGAGAACAGGTCGTAGCCCGCGAGCGGCGGCGGCTGGTTCGCAGTGTGGAGAGACGCTCCGGCCGTCATCAGATCGTCTTGAACTGCTCGAACGGCTGGCGGCAGGCGTTGCAGTAGCGCAGCGAGCGGCACGGGGTGGGTCCGAACACGTTCTCGAGCCGTGTGTCCGTCGAGTCGCACCAGGGACACCGGAACGGCCCGCGCTCGAGCTGGACGAGCGTGGGCGTGCCCGCGCTGCGAGGGGCTGGAGGCGCAAAGCCGGCGTCGCGGAGCCTCTCGCGCCCCTCCGGGCTGATGCGATCCGTCGACCAGGAGTCGTCGAGCAGAACGTGGACGACGGGCTCGCCGCCGAGGGCCCGGACGGCGTCCTCCATCCGCCGGCGCATCGTGTCGAGCGCCGGGCACCCCATGAAGGTCGGCGTGAAGTCGATATGCACCGTCTCCTCCTCGATGCGGAGGTCCTTGACGACCCCGAGGTCGACGATCGAGATGACCGGGATCTCCGGGTCGGGGATGTCCGCAAGCGCACGCCAGATCACCTCGGGCGCAAGTGACAATGTGTCACTTGCCACGCCTCACCACCGGGCTCCGGCGGGCGCCGACCGCCGCACCATCGTCATCTCGTCGTGCAGTTGGGCGAGCTCGGCCTCGTGGCGGCCGCGCGAGACGGCCTCGACCGCGGGCATCGTGCGGCGGAGCTTCTCCTCGACCCGGCGTACGAGCTCCGGGCGAAGGTCGTCGTCGAGGACGCCCAGCGCATACGGCCAGAGCTCGTCCAGCGCCTCATGGAGGCGCGCGCGACCTGCCTCGGTGCCGACGAGCCGGTCGATCCACATCTCGGCATGGATGCGGTGGTAGACCTCCTCGCGGTCGATCTTCGCGGCGATGCCCGCCAACTCCGTGTCGTCCGAGGCCTTCAGCGCCGCGAGGCGGATCGCGTCGGCGGTCTCGTAGAGCCAGTGCCGCGCGATCGTCCGCGCCCACTCGAGCCGGCGCAGCTCCACGAGCGGCGCCGACCGGTACTCCTCGAGCGGCCGGTCGAAGGCGAGGGCGTCCGCATCCGTCCCGAGCTCACGCGCGGCGAGCTCGTACAGCGCGCGCGCGTGGCCGATCTCGTTCTGGGCGATCGACGAGAACGCGACGTCCTCCTCGAGGAACGGCGCGATCCCGGTCCACTCCGAGTTCCGCCAGCCGAGGATCAGCTCGTCGTCTGCCAGCGTGAGCAGAAGGTCGACGCGATCGGTCATGGTGTCGGCTCGCCCGCGGAGACTGCATCGCGTGAGCGCGCCCCGCCGTCCGCGGCTGCACGCGCCTCCTTGAGTCGCTCCTTGATCGAGTAGCCGTCGACGCGCCGGTACTTGAGGTCGAACTCGTCGACGAACTCCCCGATCTCGCTCACCGACTCGCGCGGCACGAGCCAGAGCGCGTCCGACTCGCCGCGGCGGCCGTACTGCTCACGGGCGTAGATCTCTGCGAAGCGCTCGTCCGGCGCCACGACCGACCCGGCGTGCTGCATGGCGGCGCCGGCGCGCTCGCGCCGGAAGACCTCGAAGACCCGGGCGGTCATGCCGCCTCGGCGAGCACCGCGCGCGAGACCCAGTCGACCTCGGCGCGCGACAGCCGGCGGAACGCGATTCGCTCGGCAGAGGCGGGCCCGTGTCCTGAGACGACGGCCATGAGCTTCTCCCAGTCCGGCTCCGTGTAGGCCCACCTGCCCTCGTCGTCGCGGCGGAGCGCGCGATCCGGCAGCGTCAACCCGAGCTCCCAGACCTGCGGCACGTAGCCCTCGAGGAACTGCTGGCGTGCCTCCTCGTTGGCCTGGCTCTTGATCCCCCACTGCACCATCGGGTCCTCGTCGGCCGGGATCGGGTTGCCGTGGAACATCATCAGGGGCTCCCACCAGCGGTCGAGCGCCTCCTGCACGAGCTCGCGCTGCCCGTCGGTGCCGGTGACGAGCGTGAGGATCACGTCGCGGCCGTGGAGGATGTGGAACGACTCCTCCCAGCAGATCTTCCGCATGATCCGCGCGTACGGCGCGTAGGAGCACTTGAGGAGCGCCTTCTGCGAGATGATCGCCGCGGCGTCGACGAGCCACGCGATCACGCCGACGTCGCCCCAGGTCAGCGTCGGGTAGTGGAACACGTTGTGGAACTTCGAGCGGCCGGCGAGCAGGTCGTCGAGGCACGCCTCGCGCGGCTTGCCGAGGTCCTCGACGACGCGGTACAGCAGCTGCGCGTGGCCGACCTCGTCCTGGATCTTTGCCGTCAGCGCGAGCTTGCGCTGCAGCGTCGGCGCGCGGAGGATCCAGTCGCGCTCGGGGAGGACGCCCATCAGCTCGGAGTTCGCGTGCATCTCGACGAACTTCGTCAGGCGCGTGCGGTACTCGTCCGGCATCCAGTCGCCGGTCTCGACGACACCTCCCGACCGGACGTGCGCGAGGAACTCCTCGGTGCGGCCGTCCACGCCTCGATGCTACCGAACGATCGGTAGCATCGTCCACATGGCCATGAGCAGGCGCGACGAGCTCGTCGCGGTCGCCGCGCGGCTCTTCGCGGAGCGGGGCTACCACGGCACGTCGATGGCCGACCTGGCCGAGGCGATGGGCGTGCAGAAGGGGTCGCTGTACTCGCTGACCGACTCGAAGCAGGACCTCCTCGTGGTCGTCACGCGCGAGGGCGCGGCGGCGTTCCACGCGGCGCTCGACGGCGTCCCGGAGGACGTCGAGCCCCTCGAGCGGATCCGGGCGGCTCTTCGCGGGCACCTCGCAGTCGTCGCCGCCCAGGCGGACACCGCCACGGTGTTCACGAGGGAGTGGCGGTTCCTCGAGGAGCCGGAGCTGACCGCGTTCCGCGACGAGCGGCGGCGCTACGAAGGGCGGTGGCGCTCGCTGCTCGCCGAGGCCGCCGAGTGGGGCGTGCTGCGCACCGACGTCGACGTCGAGGCGACCGTGCTGCTCGTCCTCTCCGCGGCCAACTGGGCCTACACGTGGATCCGGCCGGGGATCGACACGGACGAGCTCGCGGACCGGTTCTTCGCGATCCTGCTCGACGGGGTGCGCGGCTACGCGACACGCCCTGCGTAGGGTGTCGAGCGTGGGCGCGCTGCTGATCGTCAACCCTCGCGCGAGCAACGTCTCGGCAACGCTGGTCGAGCGCATCGTGGCAGAGCTGCCGCCGGATCTCCAGGTCGTCGAGACCGGGGGCCCCGGCGAGGCGACCGAGCTGGCCCGCGAGCGCGAGGACGCCGTCGACGCGATCTACAGCCTCGGCGGCGACGGCACCTACAACGAGGTGCTGAACGGTGTCGCCGGGCGTGTCCCGCTCGGGTTCCTACCCGGCGGCGGCACCAGCGTCCTACCACGCGCGCTCGGCGTCGGCCGAGACCCGGTGACGGCCGCGCGGGTCGTGGCGCGGGGCTCGACGCGCCGGATCGGCCTCGGGCGCGTGAACGGCCGCCGGTTCGCGTTCAACGCCGGCGTGGGCTTCGACGCGGAGCTCGTGCGGCGCATCGACGAGCTCGGCCGCGGCGACGACGGACGACGCCCCGGGGACGCGGCATTCGTCCGCGCAGCGGTCGGCATGATCGCCGGGCGGCGCGGTCGGTTTCCGCCCGCACTCGCGATCGAGGGTGCGGGCCGCGCGGCGTTCGCGCTCGTCGCCAACTGCGATCCGTACACGTATGCAGGGCGCATCCCGGTTCGCGCCTCGCGCGGCGCGTCGTTCGACCGGGGCCTGGACATCGTCGCGCCCGTCTCCGTCGGCCCGGCCGGCGTCCTGCGACTGCTCTTCGAGCTCCGCCGCGGGACGACCGGGCGCCGGGGGCTCACCGTCCTCCACGACGCAGAGCGAGTCGTCGTGCGGTGCGACGCGCCCATGCCGCTCCAGGTCGACGGGGAGGACCTGGGCGACGTCGAGACGGCGGTGTTCGAGGCGGAGCGCGACGCGGTCGACGTGTTCGTGCCCGGGCCCGACGCCTAGCCCGTTCGGCGCGCGCGTGGGCCGAAAAGGTCCGACCAGCGGCGCCCGATGCCCTTTGCGAACTGGGTTTCGAGCATGCGGAAGTGGTCGTCCAGCACCTGCTCGAGCCCGTCGTGGTCGTGTCGCCGCATCGCGTCGATCTGGCGGCGATGCACGTCGAGCGTCCGCCTGTCGTAGGCGACGCCCCCGGAGTACGCGTCGCGGATCGGCGAGAGGCCGCGCGCGACTCCCCGCATCGCGGCCTGGATCGTCTCGTTGCGGCAGCTGCGGACGAGCGCGCGGTGGAACATCGCGTCCGCGCGCATCACGCTCGGGCGTTCGCCGAGGTGCCGCTCAAGGAGCTCGACGGTGCGTTCCAGCTCGACGAGGTCGGCCGCCGTCGCCGTCCGCATCGCCTCGTGGACGACGGCGCGTTCGAGCACGCGGCGAGCGCGGAGGACGTCGACCGCGGCCTCCTCCTCGAGCTTCACGGCGGTGAAGATCGCCACCGACGGGACGAGGTCGGTGACCACGAAGATACCGCCCGACTTCCCGCGGCGCACCTCGACGAGCCCCGAGAGCTCGAGCCCCCGCAGCGCCTGGCGCAGCGTGGGCTTCGAGATGCCGAGCTGCTCCGAGAGCGCGCCCTCGTTGGGGAGGCGCTCGCCGGTGCGCAGCCCGGCCCGCTCGATCGCCTCGGTGAGGTGCTCGATCGCAGCCTCGAACGTCCGCGTCGCACGGACGGGCTCGACCTCGAAGCTCGGCGCGCCTGGCATCGCGCCGCAGTCTCGCAGGCTTCGTCGCGCACGACGACCATCGCGCGGCGCGGCCCCTTGACACCAAAAGGGAAACGCTGTTTCACTTCCGGTGATGGACGTCGTCGAACAGGACCTCCTGGGGGTGATCGGCGACGGGCGCGAGCCCGACCGCCGGGTCGACGGCCTCGACGACGACGCGCTGCTCGCGCTCCACCGCTCGCTCGTCCTCCTGCGGACGTACGACGAGCGCTCGGTCGTCTACCACCGCCAGGGACGGATCGGCACCTACGCGATCTTCCGCGGCCACGAGGCGATCCAGGCGGGTCTCGTCCACGCGCTCGAGCGCCGCGACTGGATCTTCCCGAGCTACCGGGACTCCGCGATCGGTCTCCTCCGCGGGCTCCCGGCGTCGACGGTGCTCCAGTGGTGGCGCGGCCATCCCTCCGGCTGGTGGAACCCCGAGGAGGTCAACGTCGCGTCCATCTGCGTCCCGATCGCGACGCAGGTCCCGCATGCCGCCGGGCTCGCGTGGGGCCTCGCGCTGAAGGGCTCGGACGCGGTCGCCGCGGTCCTCTTCGGCGACGGCGCCACGTCGGAGGGCGCGTTCCACGAGGGCGCGAACATCGCCGCCGTCGTCCGCGCGCCGCTCGTCCTCGTGTGCAACAACAACCAGTGG
>DATAPC010000079.1:0-4812 GCA_036265415.1 Gaiella sp. | reverse complement strand
TCCTCGAGGCGATCAACCGGCTCACGGACATCGTCGGCGAGAAGGTCGACCTGCAGCCGGGTCAGCACCTGCTCGACGTCGGCTGCGGAGTCGGGATGCCGGCGATCAGGCTCGGCCAGCGGGTCGACGCGAGGATCACGGGCGTCACGATCAGCGAGTGGCAGGTGCAGGAGGCGACGCGTCGCATCAAGGCGCACGGGCTCCGCGGCCAGGTCGAGGTCGAGCTCGGGGACGCGGCGGACCTGGCCTTCGAGGACGAGAGCTTCGACGCGGTCCTGCTCTTCCAGTCGCTGCAGCACGCGACCGATCGCGGGCGGTGGCTGCGCGAGGCGGTCCGCGTGGCCCGACGGGGCGCTCGGATCGTCCTGACCGAGTTCATCGAGGAGACCCCGCTGACGCCCGACGAGGTCGAGATCCTGCGCGCCGGCGCCATGCACCCGCCGCTCCGGTATCGCGAGCTCCTCGAGGTGATCGGGGCGAGCGAGTACGCCGCGAGCGCCAACTTCTTCCGTTTTGCCTTCCTTTGCTCGATTCGATTGATAACGGGCGATGACGCGCCGATGATTGTCCGATGAGCGTCGTGCTGACGCTCCGCGACAGCGTCGCCGCCTGTCGAGACGCGTACGAGACCGTGATCGAGTCCGTCGCCGGCCCGCTGGACGAGCGCGTTTTCGGCGACGTGCAGGCAGCTTGGCGTGCGTACTACCAGGAAGTCTTCGGCCCGTTCGACCGGCAGCTCCGGGCCGAGAGCGCCCTCGGCCAGGTCGACGCCTATGTGCCGGTGAGCGTCAGCCACCACAATCTCGAGCGACTGTTCGAGGCACTCGCGGCGGAGCTTCCCGCCGACGCGCGACTCGCGGACGCGCCGATTCCAGAGCGCGTGCTCGACCTGGACGTCGGCATCCGGCGCCTGCGCCTTCTCCTCACGAGCCGCGCAGCGGAACCGACCCCTTTCGGAGACTAGGAGGTACCTCAGTGACAACAGGCGACCCACCGACGGGACACGAGCACGGAGGGCACGAGCACGGAGCGGGCGGCCACGGCACACAGCCGATCGTCGGCCATCACGCCGCCTGGGGAATGCCGGCGGCGGCTCCGCGAATCCAGCCGTACACGATGACGCCGGGCTCGATCGACACCATGAGCGTGCGCGTCCGCGAGAAGATCGACGTCCTCGGCGTGGGCACCGACGTCGTGGACATGCTCGGAACGTTCACGGTCAGGCGCGACCACCCGTGCGCCGTCGGCGACCCGCCGCGCGTCGAATGGGGCGAGTCGTGCGTCAAGACCGAGTTCCGGTCGCTCGAGCTCGCGGGCGAGAGCCCGGTGTTCGGGACGGTCCGCGTGCATTTGAGCCCCGACGAGGCCTCGCACGGCGAGGTTGGCCCGTCGTCGGACGGAAGCCTCGCAGCCTCGTGCGTCGCCCACTGCTTCCCGATCGTCGAGCTTCCCGATCTCGGGCTCCGCCTGACGACGGCCGGGCAGCCGGTGAGCCTCGCCTCCAAGGTGATCCAGATTCCGCCCGTGGGCGACGTCGCCCGCAGCCAGAACTCGGCGGCTCTCGTCGACGGGGAAGGCAACACCGTCGGGGAAATCATCAGCTCCGACATCGAGGTCGGCAACCTCCTACTGTCGATCCCGCTCGGAAGCACCGGCGATACAGGCGCGACGGGCGCTCACCACGAGCACGGCGTCCACGAAACGGCCTCTGGCCCATACTTCTACGCCGACGGTCAACCGGCAGGCGAGCTCGAGCATCCGCACGTGCACCCGCCGGCCGGCACCGTCGAAGCTCCGCAGCAGGCGCCCGGCACGCCCCAGGACCTGACCGAGACGCTCGCGCTCCTCCAGCGGGAGCTTCGCTCGCTCGCGGATGTCGTCGGACGCCTGAGCCAGGGCGAGCGATGAGCCCGGGCATCGCCGACGAGCTGACCCAATCGGCGGCGCGTCTCGAGCAGCTCCGCTGGCGCATCGAAGCGCTGACCGGCGGCGCGCCGGTCTCACGGGTGGCACACGAGCTCCACGATGCGCTCACGACGGAGCTCGCGCGTTCGGCGCAGACGTTCGCCGATCTGGCGCGGCACCCGCTCGGCCCGAAGGCGTCGTGGACGGACATGCCCCAGTTCTCCACGAACCCGATCAAGGCGGTCGAGGCGAAGGGCGGGCCGTGGCACGACGCCTTCGGGCCGATCACGCCTCGAGTCGTCAACGTGTTCGGCAACGAGGCCTACGTGGTCCTCGAGGTGCAGATCCCGCTCCGGCAGCGGCGCGCGCTGCTCGTCCGCGAGGACAGCCTTCGCGGCGATCCCTTCACGCTCAACGCGGCGTTCGTCTGCCATTGCGGCGACTCGATCGGCGCGGTCGAGGCGTACTACGACGTCGCGACGGTGATGAGAGGCGTCGGCGTGCTCCCCGACATGCCGCTCGGCCACGACGAGCGCGACGCGACCGCGCCGATGGTGCTCCACGCGTCGGGGTTCGCCCGGCGCTCGGCGGAGCTCGTCCGGCAGACAGGGGTCGCCTGGCCCGTCAGCGTGCGCGAGCCGCCGCGGTTCGGCCTCGGGACAACCCGGACCGCGCGCGCCAACGCGAAGAACTGCGAGGGCATCCACCAGGCGTTCGTCAAGCACGATCCGGGCCGTTTCGGCGAGCTGATCGCGGAGGACGCGGTGTGGATCGACGTCCCCACGGGCGAGGTGCTCAACGGCGCCGTCGCCGCAGCGCACCACGACCACGGCAACTGGATGCAGGCGTTCCCGGACTCCCAGGCCGACGTCACGAACATGGTCGCGAACGACCACTGGGTCGCGGTGCAACATCGCGGCTACGGCACGCACAGTGGCCCGCTCGAGCTCGGCGGCCACGTCTTCCCGGCGACGGGCCGCCCCGTCGACATCCGCGTCCTCGACGTCGTCGAGTACGCCGACGGGCAGGCGGTGTTGATCCGTAACTACTACGACATGGGCCTGATGATCGTGAACCTCGGCGTCGCGGACGTGGTCGCGGGCGGCTGAACGACCTCGTCGATCGGCGCGGCCTCGACCTCGTGCGGGCGGTGAACGCCCGCCGCCTCGGCGCGAGCGAGTTTCGCGACGTGACGATGACAATCGGCTCCGGACCGGCCGTGCGCCTGCTCTCGCTGCGCGTGACCGGATCGGGCGGCACCATGGCGCGCACGCTCGTCTGTCTCGTCGAGCCCGAGGCGATGCGCAACATCAACTACCTGATGACCGAGCGCCGCGGCTCGGTCGAGCACCTCACGATCGACGTGTTCCTGCCCTACGGCGGCGGGACGAGCCGCCGTCTCGAGCCGGAGCGGCGGCGAGAGGGGGCGCTCGGGTCCGATTTTGCCTACGACGACCTGCGGACTTGGCTCTACGAGGAGGGCCACCGGTATGAGCTTCTCGCGGAGGGCACCGCGCACGCCGTCGTGCGGGGGTCGTGCGAGTCGGAGGCCTTCGCGCAGCTCGTCCGCTCGGGCGAGGAGCCGTTCGACCTCTGGGTCGACACGGAGAGAGAGTTCGTCGAGCGCGTCGACTACCTGGGCGCCGGCTTGGAGGTGACGCGACGGTTCACCGTCGCCGATGCGACCGTGGTCCGGGGCGTGACGGTCCCCACACGGATGGAGATGGATGACCTCGTCCGCCGGCACTCGACGAGGATCGACCTCCACCGGACGGAGGTCGACCTCCCGGTCGACGAACGACCGTTCACCGCGCCGCACCGGAGGGAAGCTGCCGAGTACCTGATGGCGATCTAATCCCGAAGCCCTCTACGCGACTGCGACGCCGAAGGTCGTCTCGAGCTTGCTCTTCAGGTACCGGATGTAAGGCGCGGGGTCGATCGGCCCACCGGCCGCCCGCTCGAGGGTCTCCCGCGGCGTGAACTTCCGGCCGTGGCGGTGCAGGTGCTCGCGCAGCCAGTCGCGAAGGTCGCGGTACTCCCCCTGCTCGAGCGCCCGGTCGAGGTCGGGCAGGTCGGCCCGCGCACGCTCCCAGATCTGCACGGAGATCACGTTCCCGAGCGAGTACGTCGGGAAGTACCCGAAGGTCAGGTCGGCCCAGTGCATGTCCTGGAGGACGCCGTCGCGCACGTCGGGGATCTCGATCCCGAGGTACGCGTGCACCCGCTCCTCGAATGCGTCGGCGAGGTCGGCGAGAGCCAGCCGTCCGGCGAGCACGTCGCGTTCGAGCTCGAAGCGCACGACGATGTGGAGGTTGTAGGTGACCTCGTCCGCGTCGACGCGGATCAGCGACGGCTGGATCCGGTTGATCGACCGGTAGAAGGTGTCCAGCGAAGCCATGCTCAATCGCTCGGGGAACGCCTCCTGGAGCGCCGGATACACGTGGACCCAGAAAGGCAGACTACGACCGACGAGGTTCTCCCACATGCGGCTCTGCGACTCGTGCAGAGCACTCGACGCGCCGCTCGCGAGCAGCGTCCGCTCGAGCGTCGGCGAGACCTGCCGCTCGTAGAGGCCGTGGCCGAACTCGTGCATGCACGCGAAGATCCCGCCCAGGTGCTGCTCGTGGAGGTGCGTGGTGATGCGGATGTCGCCGAGCGACGCCGCCATCGCGAACGGGTGCTCGGTCGGGTCGAGCCGCCACGCCTCGGGCTCGAAGCCGAGGTCCCGGAGCAGCGCGAGCGAGAACCGGCGCTGCGCGTCGAGGTCGAACGGGCCCGCGCGCGCCACGTCCTCGGCCGGGTCGAGCTCCGGCACGGCGGCGACGAGCGGAAGGAGCTCCTCCTTCAGCGCCTCGAGCACCGACTCGGCCTCCGCGGTCGTCAGCCCCGGCTCGAAGTCGTCGAGCA
>DATAPC010000078.1:0-16595 GCA_036265415.1 Gaiella sp. | reverse complement strand
ATGATCTGGGTGCTGCCCGAGCTGCAGGAGGCGCTGTTCGCGGGTCAGCACCATCGCAGTCCGCACGGCCTGCTCGACGCGCTGCTGCCCCACGTCGAGGCGGGAACCGTGACGATCGTCGCCGAGGTCACGCCCTCGGCGCTCGAGACGCTGCGCTCCTCGCGGCCGAGGGTGACGAGCGCCTTCGAGGTGATCCAGCTGCGGACGCTCGACCAGGCCGAGGCGATCGAGGTCTCCCGCGCCGCGCTCGCCACCGACGGCCTCGACGTCACCGCCGCCGAGGACACCCTCGTCAGGACCTACGACCTCGCGCAGCAGTTCCTCCCCGGTGTGTCGCCTCCGGGCAACCTCCTGCGCCTCGTGCGCGCCGCCGCGCTCGAGGCGAGCCAGGCCGGCCGATCCGAATTCCAGCCCGGCGACGTCCTCGCCGCGTTGGCGTCGTCGTCGGGGTTGCCGCTCGCCCTCCTCGACGCCGACGTGCCGCTGCGCCTCGAGGACGTGCGGGCGTTCTTCGAGGAGCGCATCCTCGAGCAGCCCGATGCGGTGACGTGCGTCGTCGAGCGGGTTGCGATGATCAAGGCCGGCCTCACCGACCCCACGCGACCGCTCGGCGTCTTTCTCTTCCTCGGTCCGACCGGGACCGGCAAGACGGAGATCGCGAAGGCGTTCGCGGAGTTCCTCTTCGGCTCGCCCGACCGCCTCGTCCGGCTCGACATGAGCGAGTTCCAGACGCCGCACTCGTTGGATCGGCTGCTCTCCGACACCACGCTCGAGCCACGGGGCGCCGGGCTGATCGCCGAGGTACGGCGCGACCCCTTCAGCGTGATCCTGCTGGACGAGTTCGAGAAGGCGGCGGAGCCGGTGTGGGACGTCTTCCTGCAGGTCTTCGACGACGGGCGCCTGACCGACTCCCACGGACGGCTCGTCGACTTCCGGCGATGCGTGATCGTCCTCACCTCGAACGTCGGCTCGGCGATCGCGGCGGGCCCCGGCCTCGGATTCGGGCCGACCGAGGCTGGCTTCAGTCAGACGGCGGCCGAACGCGCACTGCGCACGACGTTCCGTCCGGAGCTGCTCAACCGGATCGACCGCGTCGTCGTGTTCCGTCCGTTCGAGCGATCGGCGATGCGGTCGCTCCTCGCGAAGGAGCTCGCGGAGGCCCTCGCGCGGCGCGGCCTGCGGGAGCGCCCCTGGGCAGTGGAGGTCGACGAGTCGGCGTACGCGTTCCTCATCGACCGGGGCTTCAGCCCCGAGCTCGGCGCCCGGCCGCTGCGGCGTGCCATCGAGCAGCACGTCCTCGTCCCCGTCGCGGAGGCGATCGTGGAGCAGACCGTGCCGCACGGGGATCAGTTCCTGTTCGTCAGCGCGCCGGGCGGCACGGCGATCGAGGTCACGTTCGTCGATCCCGACGCGGGCGAGGACGGGGCAGCGATCGCGTCTGCCGCGAGCGAGGTCGACCTCAGGGAGCTGGCGCGAGCCGGCCGCGGCGACCCCCGATCCGTGCAGCTCGTGCTGACGGAGATGCGGCGCATCGCCGCGGACGTTGCAGCGCTGGAGCCGGTCAAGGCGGGCGCTCTCGCAGCGCTCGGCGAGCCGACCTTCTGGGAGACGGCCGGCCGGTTCGCCGTGCTCGCGAAGGCCGAGTACCTCGATCGGCTGGAGGCCGCGACGCGCACCGCTGAGCGACTCGCCGCACGGCTCGAGCACGGGATCGACTCCGCCGGCCGCGCTGGCCCGGAGCTCGTGGCGCTGCTCGCAGCGCGGCTGCACGTCCTCGACGCGGCTCTCAGGGGAATCGCCGCGTCCGACCCCTTCGAGCTCTTCCTCGACGTCCGCCCGGCGCACGCGGAGGAGGCGGGGTCGTCCTTCGCCGCGCAGCTCGCCGCGATGTACGTCGCGTGGGGGAGGCAGCGGGGGATGCAGGTCGAGCCCCTCGCCACCACCGCCCACGGCGAGCAGCTGTTCGCGATCTCTGGGCTCGGATGCTGGAGGCTTCTCGCCCCGGAGGCGGGACTGCACGTCCGCGAGGTCGAGGTCGAGGGCCTGGGCGCCGGCACGCGCGCGGCCGAACGGGAGACGGCTCGTGTCCGCGTCGCTCCCCGCGAGCCCGGCGCGCGCCTCGACGGCTCGGCGCTGGCCTCGCTCGCCCGTGGCTCGATCGACCACGCGCCGGCCGCGAACGTCGTCATCCGCCGGTACCGAACGGGGTCGTCGCCCCTCGTCCGCGACTCGGCGCGCGGCTACCGCACCGGGAATCTCGACCGCGTCCTCGCCGGCGACTTCGACCTCGGGTGAGCGGACCGATGGCTCAGCGCAGCAGGAAGCCCTCGCCCAGCGGGTCGTCCGCGTCGACCTCGAACTCGCCGCGGCCCGTCCGGTAGGCAGAGCCCTCGACCTCGGTGACCACGGCCGGCAGGCCGGCAACCTCGGCGTCGGCGACGACACGGCCCGTGAACTCCGAGCCGACGATGGAGAGGTGTCGCAGCGCCTCGCCGCGCGGGAGCCGGCCTTGCGCGTCGAGCAGCGCGAGCCGCGCCGACGTCCCGGATCCGCACGGAGAGCGGTCGACTTCGCCGTCTGCGAACACCGTGACGTTGCGCTGCGTCACCGGGTCGTCGGCCTCGTGCTGCCAGAAGATCACGCCGTAGATCCCGCGCAGCTCCGGCTCGAGCGGGTGGACGACGTCGTGCTCGGCCTCGATCGCCGCCTTGAGCTCCCGGCCGAGAGCGATCAGCCGCGGCAGCTCGTCCGGCTGGACGCGCTCCTCGAGCGAGGCGTAGAACGCGCCGCCGAACGCCACGTCGACGGCGCGGCCTGCCGTTTCGAGCCCCTCCGCCCAGGCGAACGAGGGGACGTTGCGGAACCGGACCGAGCGGACGCGGCCGTCCGCGACGGTCGCCCACGTCTCGAGCCGCCCGGACGGGACGTCGACGACGACGTGGTTCTCGCCCTCGCGGCACTCCACGACGCCCTCGTCGAGCGCCCAGGTGACGAGCGCGATCGTCCCGTGCCCACAGGCGGTCGAGTACCCCTCGTTGTGGAAGAAGACGACGCCGAGATCGGCGCCGTGGTCGTTAGGAGGTACGACGTGGCACCCGTACATGTCGGCGTGGCCGCGCGGCTCGAAGACGAGCAGGCGGCGGTAGCGATCGAGGTGATCGCGCGCGAAGCGCCTCCGCTCGAGGATCGTCGAGCCCTCGAGCGGCGGGACGCCGCCCGTGACGATGCGGAAGGGCTCGCCGCCCGTGTGGTAGTCGACGGCCGAGACCTGCGTGGAGGTCACTCGTCCGAGAAGCTCGGGTACCGCTGCGTCAGGAGAAGGAGGTAGCCGTATGTCTGCGCCTGGTAGCGCGTGCAGTACGCGAGCAGGTCGCGCATGCCCTTGCTCATGCGGCCGGTGAACAGCGCGTAGAACCACCCGAGGAACGCGACGATCCACGCGACGTTCTGGAGGACGTTGACGACGATCATGGCCGGGATCGCGAGGATCACGCGGAAGAGGATCGTGAGGCGGTTCTGCGAGGTCGCCGGCGCGATGCGTAGATCGGCGGGGTAGCCGGGCTCGCCCGTGAATCCCGGATACGGGTCGGCGACGAGCCAGAGGTATGCGCTCAGGTGGGTGCTGAACCGCGTGTAGGCCGCCATGAAGTCGTGCAGCCCCTCGGGGACGCGACCCGCGACGAGGCCGACCACCCAGGCGACGACCACGGCGAACGCGACGAGGATGCTCCACAAGACGATCCAGAGGATCAGCGGGATCGCGAGGAGGAGGCGGAAGAAGACGGTGAGCCGGTTGCGGCGCAGGTCGTCGGTGACGAGGAGCTGGATCGGGTGCGGAACGATGACGTCTTCGGACGCGACGAGCTCGGACACGGGCCCTCCTTCGCTCAGGTGCCGGTGAAGCTGGGTGCCCGCTTCTCCAGGAACGCCCCGACCCCTTCCGCGAAGTCCGCAGTGCCGATCGATTCCTGCTGGAGCTGCGCCTCGAGTGCGAGCTGCGCATCGAGCGCTGCGGCGTACGCGTGCTCGAAGAGCCGCTTCGTGCGCCCGATCGCGAGCGTGGGCCGGGATGCCCACTCGGCCGCGAGGTCCCTCACGCGATCCGCGAACTCGTCGTCCGGGACCACCTCCGACACGAGGCCCCACTCGAGCGCCTCGGACGCCGCCAGCCGCCGGTTCGAGCTCATCCACTCGAACGCCCGCGCGAAGCCGAGCAGCCGGTGCACGAACCAGGTGCCGCCCGCGTCGGGCACGAGGCCGATGCCGACGAAGCCGGGCACGAACGTCGCGGACTCGGCGGCGACACGGAGGTCGCACGCGCACGCGAAGGAGAGCCCCGCGCCGGCGGCGGCGCCGTTGACCGCGGCGAGCACGGGCTTCTCGAGCCCGCGGACGAGGCGCACGTTCGGGTGGTAGCTCGCCTCGAGCGCGTCGGCGATCGACTCCGAGACGGCACCGAACTCCTTCAGGTCCTGTCCCGCGCAGAACCCCTTGCCCGCGCCGGTGACGACGACGCACCGGACGGCCGCGTCCTGGGCCTCGGTGAGCGCCTCGCGAAGCGCCGCGTGCAGCGGCCGGTTGAAGGCGTTGTAGACGTCCGGCCGGTTGAACGTGATCGTCAGCACCGCGCCGTCGCGGGACGTGAGCACCTCGTCGGCCATCGCCCGACCCTATCCCTTCCGCCGTGAGTCGAGGAAGGCCTGGATCGCGCCCTGGGCCTCGTCGCCGAGCATCGAGAGCGAGAGCCAGTCGCGCGCGTGGCCGACCGTCTGGTGCCAGGCCATGTCACGCCAGACGTTCAGCTGCTGCTTCGCGTAGCGGGTCGTCTGGGGGAGCTTGCGCACGAGGCTCTCGACCCAGCCGTCGACGACCTCGTCGAGCTCGGCTGCGGGAACAGAGCGGTTGACCAGCCCCCAGTCGGCAGCCTGGCTTGCCGGGATCTCGTCGCAGAGGAAGACGATCTCCCGCGCGCGCCGGTCGCCGACCATCAGCTGGAGCCATTGCGTCGCCCCGCCGGCCGGGACGGAGCCGTGCTCGAGCCCCACGTGGCGGATGAACGCGTCGTCGACGATCACGGCGAGGTCGCAGGCCATCTGCAGTTCGTTGCCGCCGCCCACCGCGATGCCGTTGATCCGCGCGATCGTCGGCTTGCCGAGCTCCCGCAGCCGGTCGTGCATGTCCTTGAACGCCCCGAACCACTTCCAGTACTCCTGTGGCCGCCCGACGAGCGTTTCCTCCCACGAGCGGAGGTCGGCGCCCACGCAGAAGGCGCGCCCCTCGCCGGTGACCACCACGACGCGGACGTCGTCGTCCCACGACGCGTCCTCGGACGCGCGGGCGATCTCGCGCAGCATGCGGAAGTCGAACGCGTTGAGGACGTCGGGGCGGTTCAGCCGGATCGTCGCGCGCGGCGGCGCCTTCTCGTAGACGATCGTCTCGAAGCCCAGCTCTTCGGGGTCGAGGGGGCTCGGATGGGACGGCTCGGGCATGCGGCGAAGGGTCGGCTCCCGGAAGACCGGGGGAGCCCGAGCGTATAGCGTCGTGGCGATGAGCGGCGGGACTGTAGCTGCGGCGGCGCTCGCGCTCGCGGCGGGCCTGGCCGGCTCCGTCCAGGCCGCCGTGATGGGTCGCTTCGGCGAGCGGATCGGGGTGATCGAGGCGGTGACGTGGGCGTTCCTGCTCTCGTCGGTCCTCGCGCTGGTCGCCCTGCTCGTGGCGCGGCGCGGATTCGGCGGGCTCGGCGACGCGGCCTCGGCGCCGAAGTGGCTCTGGCTCGGGGCGCTGCTCGGCACGTTCATCGTTTTCACGATCACGGTCGCGTCGCCGCGGATCGGCACTGCCGCGACGATCGGGCTGCTCGTCGCCGGCCAGCTCGTGATGGGGGCCGTCATCGACAGGTGGGGGCTCTTCGGCTTCGAGCGCATCGCGCTCGGCTGGCCCCGCGCGCTCGGCATCGCGCTGCTCGCGGCCGGCGCGGCGCTCACGCTGAAGCGGTGACGACGAAAGCCTGGACGGCGCTCTGGGCCGTCTACCTGATCTGGGGCTCGACGTACCTCGGGATCAAGCTCGCGGGCGACACGATCCCCGCATTCACGGCCGTCTCGTGGCGGTTCCTGATCGCCGGAGCGCTGATGGCGGCGATCGTCGCGGCACGACGCGGGGGCGGCGCCCTCCGCATCACGCGGCAGGAGCTCGCGTGCGCCGCGCTGATCGGCCTGCTGCTCCCCGGGGCGAACGGCATCCTCTTCGTCGCAGAGCGAACGGTGCCGACGGGCGTCGCGGCCCTCATCATCGCCTCGGTTCCGCTCATCGTCGTGCTGCTGCGGCTGGCTGGCGGCGAGCGGCCGCCGCCGCGCGCGATCGCCGGCGTCCTCATCGGCTTCGCGGGCGTCGCGCTCCTCTTCCACCCCGAGGGCGGAGCCGCCTGGTGGGGCATCGGGCTGACGGGGATCTCCGCGCTCGCCTGGGCGACGGGCTCGTACCTCGCCTCCCGGATCCCGCTGCCGGAGGACGCGTTCGTCGCGACCGCGTTCGAGATGCTCGCCGGGGGCGCGCTCCTGCTCCCGCTCGGGCTCGCCCAGACGCCAGACCCGTCGGCGTTCTCGGCGACCTCGCTGCTGGCGTTCGCCTACCTGGTGCTGATCGGCTCGCTCGTCGGTTTCACAGCGTACGTGTGGCTCCTCCACCACGTCCCGCTCGGCACGGTGTCGACGTACGCGTACGTCAACCCGGTGGTCGCGATCGCGCTCGGGATGCTCTTCCTCGACGAGCGGATCACCTGGCGGATCGCGCTCGGCGCCGCGATCGTGCTCGCGTCCGTCGCCGTCGTCGTCCGGCGGGAGACCGAGGCCGCGGTCGAGCCGTTCGGCGAGTAGGAGAGCGCTACGCGCCGACCCAGTCGACGGAGACCGGCTCGGGGAAGGCGCCGATCGCCTCACCCCGGCGGAGCAGCTCGGACACCGCGGTGCGGCCCTCGTCGCCGTAGTCCTGGGTCAGGTCGTTGACGTACATCGACACGAACCGGTCGGCAACCGCCTCGTCGATGCCGCGGCCGAACTCGAGCGCGTACTCGAGCGCCTCCGCGCGGTGGTCGAGGCCGCAGGCGATCGCATCGCGCAGCACGCTCGAGAGGTCGCCGAGCCGGTCGATGTCCCGGCGCGCGACGTTGACGCCGAGCGGCAGCGGCAGACCGGTCTCGAGCAGCCACCACTCGCCCAGGTCGACGACCTTGACCAGGCCGAGCTCCCTGAACGTGAGCTGCCCCTCGTGGATCAGGAGGCCGACGTCCGCGCGGCCGCTCGACACCTCGTCCGGGATCGTCTCGAACGGCAGCTCCCGGTGCGCGAACTCCCCCAGCACGAGGCGCAAGGTGAGGAACGCCGTCGTCATGGTCCCCGGAACGGCGATCTCGACCCCGCGAAGGTCGTCGAGCGTCATCGGCTCGCGGGCGACGACCACAGGCCCGTAGCCGGACCCGATCGATGCGCCGTGCGGCAGCAGCGCGTAGTCCTGCTGGACGAACGGGTACGTCGCGAGCGAGATCGCCGTGACCTCGAGGCGCGCGGCCCTCGCCCAAAGGTTCAGCGTCTGGATGTCCGCGAGCACCTGCTCGAACCGGAATCCACGCGTGTCGACCAGGTCCGTCGTCAGCGCCCAGTACATGAACGCGTCATCGGGGTCCGGGCTGTGGCCGACGCGGACGTCCACGGCCCGCCGACGCTACCAGCGGCGGCGCGCCGCCGCGCCACTACCGCCAATACACTCGCGGCGTGGCGCGGACGATGCTGAGCGACGCGATCCAGCACTACCTGCGCGGCATCTACAACCTCTCGAGCACCGGCGGCAAGGTGTCGACGACGGGCCTTGCCCGCGAGATGCGCGTCTCGCCCGCGTCGGCGAGCGCGATGGTGAAGAAGCTCGCGGCGCTCCACCTGGTCGCGCACGCGCCGTACCGGGGGGTGTCCCTGACGCCCGAGGGCGAGCGCGTCGCGCTCGAGGTGATCCGGCACCACCGCCTGCTCGAGCTCTATCTCGCGGAGACGCTCGGCATCGACGTGGACGAGGTGCACGACGAGGCGGACCGGCTCGAGCATGCGCTGTCCGAGGAGCTGGAGGCCCGCATCGACGAGGCGCTCGGGTACCCCACGCACGACCCGCACGGCGACCCGATCCCGGACGCCAATCTCGAATGGCCTCGGTAGCTGGTTGATTTCGAGCCGTACCCGCACGTGCGATCGATTCGGAATCGATCATCTAGGATCGCGGCGATGGCCCTCAAGGACCTCTTCTCGTTCCTGTTCCAGCGCTCGACGGGCGAGGAGCGCGTCGCCCAGTACGTGATCCGCGAGCACGACCGCGGCCGCGCGCTCTCGGAGATCCTGGAGGACCGCTACGTCGTCAACCGGCTGCAGAGCCCCCAGCAGCGCGCGCGCCTGCTCGACCGGCCCGAGGTGATCCACGCCGTCGGCGGCGACATGGCGGAGGCGGCGAAGGCCGCCGTCACGGGCGCCTCCTCCTAGCGCTCTTCTCGCACGTAGGGCGTGCCGAGCGCCGCGGGCGCCCCGAGCCGGCGGCGCGACGTGCCGGTCGAGACGAGCACGAGCACGACGATCGTCATGACGTACGGCAGGGCCTGGAAGAGCTCCGGCGCGACCGTGACACCACGCGCCTGCAGCGTGAACGGGAGCGCCGAGAAGGCGCCGAACGCGTACGCGCCGACGAGGCACAGATCCGGGCGCCAGAACGCGAAGATGACGAGGGCGATCGCGATCCAGCCGGCCCCCGCGGTGAGGCCGTCCACCCACTGGGGCGTGAGCGCCACGCTGTAGCAGGCGCCGGCGACACCTGCGAGCGCGCCGCCGACGAGGGTGTGGACGTACCGGTAGCCCGTGACCGAGATGCCCATCGCGTCCGCCGCCGCGGGCTCCTCGCCCACGGCGCGGAGCTCGAGCCCCAGGCGCGTCCGCCCGAGGTAGAGGCCGACGACGGCCACGAGGATCCACGATGCGTAGACGAGCGCGTTCTGGTCGAACAGGATCGGGCCGACCACGGGCGCGTCTCCGAGGCCGAGGAGGTCGAGCCCGGCGAACGAGAACCGCGCGGGCTCGTCGGCGAGCGAGAGGTCGTTCCCGAGGTACGACGACAGCCCGGCGGCGCCCGCGAAGATCGTCAGCGCGAGGCCCGAGACGATCTGGTTCGCTCGCATCGTGATGACGAGGAAGGCGTGGATCAGCGCCGTCGCGGCGCCTGCGAGCGCGGCGACGCCGATCGCCGCGGGCAGAGCCACCCCGGCGCTGCCGCCGACCCTCTGCACCGACCAGAACCCCGCGACGGCGCCGACGAGCATCATCCCCTCGACGCCGAGGTTGAGGACGCCGGAGCGCTCTGCCAGCACCTCGCCGACGGCGGCGTAGAGGAGCGGCGTCCCGTAGGCCACGCCCGACGCGACGACGACGACGAGCAGGCTCGTGTTGATCGAGGCGATCACGGGACCGCCTCCGCTCCCGCGCTCGACGCCGCCCGTCGCGTGAGCCGCGGGAACCGCACCCGGTAGCGGACGAACAGCTCCCCGCCGAGCGCCGCGAAGAGGATGAGGCCCTCCATCACGCCCACGAGGCCCGAGGGAAAGTCCGCGCCCTGGAGCGCGTACCCCGCGTTCTGCAACCCGCCGAGCAGCACGGCGACGAGGACGACGGCGAACGGGTTGTACCGCGCGAGCGCGGCGATCACGATCCCCGCGTACCCGTAACCCGCCTGCGTGAGCCCCCGGGCGTCGAGCTGGTGGCGGAAGTCGCCGTCCTGGCTCGCGCCGCCGATCCCGGCGATCGCGCCCGAGAGGCACATCACGGCGACGATCTTCCGCCGCGTCCGCATGCCGGCGTAGCGCGCGGCGCGCGGCGAGTCGCCGATCACCTTCGTCTCGTAGCCGAACCGCGTCCGCTCGTAGAGCAGCCAGAGGGAGCTCGCGACTCCGATCGCGAGCACGAAGCCGAACGGGACGACCATGCCCCGGACGTCGAATGTCGGCCACGCCGCCTCGGGGGGGAGGGTCTTCCCCTGCGGGAAGACCTGCGCGTCGGGCGTCGACGTGTCGCGCCAGTACGAGAGGCTGTCGAAGATCAGGTAGTTGAGGAAGAGCGCGGCGACGTAGTTGAGCATCAGCGAGGTGATGATCTCGTTCGTCGCCGCGAACGCCCGCAGCACGGCCGGGATCAACGCCCAGGCGGCGCCCCAGACTGCTCCGGCGACGATCATCGCCGGGATCTGGACGACGCCCGGCGCGCCGCTGAGCACGAGCGCCGCGCCCGCGGCGCCGACGGCACCGAGGTAGAGCTGCCCCTCGCCGCCGATGTTGAAGAGCTGCATCCGGAAGGCGACGGCCGCCGCGAGCCCCGTGAACGCGAGGGGCGTCGCCGACACCAGCGTCGACGTGAGCGCCCCGTCGGCCAGGAATGCCGCGTCGAAGAGCTTCCGGTAGGTCTCGACCGGATCGTGGCCGGTCGCGAGGAGCACGACCGCGGCCGCCGCGAAGGCGAAGGCGAGCGAGACGATCGGCACGACGACCTGGAGCCAGCGCGGCTGCGCCAGGCGTCGCTCGATCCTCATGCGCGGTCCCCGCCGGCCATCAGCAGGCCGATCTCCGCCACGTCCGCCCCCTCGGCATCGAGCACGCCCACGATGCGGCCCTCGTACATCACGGCGACGCGGTCGGCGAGCGCGAGGATCTCGTCGAGGTCCTCGCTCACGAGGAGCACCGCGACGCCGTCCGCCGCGGCCTCGCGGAGGTAGGCGTGAACCGTCTCGATCGCCCCGACGTCGAGGCCGCGCGTGGGCGCGGCGACGACGAGCACGCGCGGCCCGGTCGAGAACTCCCGTCCGAGCACGATCTTCTGCAGGTTGCCCCCCGACAGCTGCCGGACGGGTGTCGCGGGGCCCGGCGCCTTCACGTCGTAGCGGCGGATCAGCTCGACGGCGCGGTCGCGGATCGCGCGCAGGCGGAGAAAGGGTCCTCGGGCGAGGTCGCGGCTGCGGTAGGAGGTGAGCACGGCGTTCGAGGCGATCGGCAGGCCGGCGGCGAGACCCGTGTGGAGCCTGTCCTCGGGGACGTGGGCGATGCCCGCCCGGATCGCCTCGCGCGGGTCGCCGCCCGCCAGCGCGACGCCGCCGACGCTGATGCGCCCCGCGGTCGCCCGGCGCATCCCGGCGATCGTCTCCGTCAGCTCCCGCTGGCCGTTCCCGGCGACGCCCGCGATCCCGACGATCTCCCCCGCGCGCAGCTGGAGGTCGACGTCGGCGACGGCTCCCGCGCCGCGGTCGCCGTCCGCCGACACGCCTTCCAGCTCCAGGACGACCTCCGTCCCGTGCGCCTCGGCGCGCTCGACGCGCTGGGCTGCCTCGACAGCGCGTCCCACCATCAGCGCTGCGAGGGAGCGCGGAGTCGCCCCCGCGATCGGCAGCGTCTGCACCGAACGGCCGCCGCGCAGGACGGTGACGCGGTCGGCGACGGCGATCACCTCGTGCAGCTTGTGCGAGATGAAGATCACGCTCCGCTCCTCGGCGGCCATCGCTCGCATCGTGCGAAACAGCGCGTCGGCCTCCTGGGGCGTCAGCACGGCGGTCGGCTCGTCGAGGATCAGGACTTCGGCGTCGCGGTAGAGCGCCTTGAGGATCTCGACGCGCTGCTGCTCACCCACCGAGAGCTGCCAGATACGCGCGCGCGGGTCGACCCGGAGGCCGTAGCGCTCGCCGAGCTCCGCGACCGCCCGCTCGACCTCGCCGCGCCGGAAGCGAAGCCCGCGCCCGATGTCTCGGTGGTCGCCGAGCACGACGTTCTCGGCGACCGTGAACGGACGCACGAGCCGGAAGTGCTGGTGCACCATGCAGATCCCCGCCTCGAGCGCGTCGCGCGGCGAGCCGAGCTCGAGCGGCCTGCCGTCCAGCCAGAGCTCGCCCTCGTCCGGCCGGTAGAGGCCGGTGAGGATGTTCGACAGCGTGCTCTTGCCGGCGCCGTTCTCTCCGAGGAGCGCGTGCACCTCGCCGCGCGCGGCGTCGAAGTCGACACGGTCGTTCGCGACGACGCCGGGGAACAGCTTCGTGATCCCGCGCATCGAGACCGCAGGCGGCGGAGGGCCCGCCTGTGCGGGCCCTCCGACCATCGCCGACTCGGTCACGTGCAGCGCCGGCTCACTTGCCGGTGGCGCTGCCCTCGATGCCCTTGACGAGCCAGTTCATCGCGTAGAGGTCCTTGACCGTCAGCTTCTTGCCCTTGGGGACCTTGAGCTTCCCGCCCTGGTCGTAGAGCGGGCCGGCGAACTCGTAGAACGTGCCGTTGACGATCGCCTTCCGCTTCGCGGCGATCTTCGCCTTCGTCGCCGCGGTGACCTTCGGGCCGAACGGCGCGATGTCCGTGAACCCGTCCTTGATCGAGCCGTAGTAGAAGTTCGACTTCCACGACCCGTTCCCCGCCGCGCTCACCTTGCGGAGGTAGTAGGGGCCCCAGTCGTACACTGCCGCGGTGAGCCAGGACGTGGGCGCGAACTTCTTCGCGTTCGAGTCGTACCCGACCCACGGAATGCCCTTCGACTGGGCGTACTGGCCTGCGGCCGGGCTGTCGACGTTCTGGCCGAGCACGTCGGCTCCGGCGGCGACGAGGCTCTCCGCCGCCTTCTTCTCCTTCGCCGGGTCGAACCAGGAGTTCGTCCAGACGAGCTTGACCTTCACGCTCGGCCTGACCGCCTGCGCGCCGAGGGCGAAGGCATTGGCGTGGCGGATCACCTCGGGGATGGCGAAGGGGACGATGTACCCGATCACGCCCTTCTTCGTCGCCGCGCCCGCGGCCATCCCGGAGAGGTAGATCGAGTCCTCGCCGGCGCCGAAGTACTCGGCCAGGTTCTTGCCGACAGCCGTGCCGGTCGCCTGCTCGAAGTACACGTCGGGGTACTTCTTCGCCGCCGCCGACATCGCGGTGTTGTAGCCGTACGACGTCGCGAAGATGATCGTGTTCCCGTCGCGCACGAGGCTGTCGATCACCTGGGCCGTCTGCGGCCCCTCGGGGACGTTCTCCTTGTACGTCGTGACGACGTTCTTGCCGAGCTTCCTCTGGACGTAGAGCCGCCCCTGGTCGTGGGCCTGCGACCAGCCGCCGTCGTTGTGCGGCCCGACGTAGATCCACGCCGCCTTGACGACGGCGGTCTGCGACCCCGTGCGCGCGGGGGCGGTCGCCGCGACCGTCAGCGCCACCGCGGCGGCGACCGTGACCGCCGCGAGGAGCGCGTGCTTCCCCTTCATGATGCCCTCCTTACCCTCGTACTCGGCAGGTGTGCCGGACGCCATTCAACACCATCCCGGCGACGGGATCGTCGCATCGATCACCGGCGTCGAACCGTGTCCCGGAGTCCGGGCGATAACCTCCCGCCCCGATGGGGACGCTCTACGCGAACGGCTGGATTGCGACGATGGACGACGCCGGGACGGAGCACCGGGCCGGCTGGATCCTCGTCGACGGCGCGCAGATCGCCGCCGTCGGCTCGGGCGCCGAGCCGGACGGCGAGCACGAGCGCGTCGACCTCGGCGGCGCCGTCGTCACGCCCGGCCTCGTCAACACGCACCACCACCTGTACCAGACGCTCACCCGCGCACGGGCGCAGCAGGCGGACCTGTTCACGTGGCTGCGCGAGCTCTATCCGGTGTGGGCGGGGATCGACGCCGACGCCGAGTACGCGGCCGCCCGCACGGGCCTCGCGGAGCTCGCCCTCTCAGGGTGCACCACGGTCTTCGACCACCACTACGTCTTCCCGCGCGGCCGCGAGGGCATCCTCGAGGCGGAGGTGGAAGCGGCGCGCGAGGTCGGTGTCCGGATCGTGGCCTCGCGCGGCTCCATGGACCTCGGCGTCTCGGACGGCGGCCTGCCGCCGGACGAGCTCGTCGAGGAGCTCGATGCCGTCCTCGCGGAGACGGAGCGGCTCCACGGGGCGCTCCACGAGCCGGGCCCCGGCGCGCGCGTCCAGCTCGCCGTCGCCCCGTGCTCGCCGTTCTCCGTCACCGGACGGCTGATGGAGGAGTCGGCCTCGCTCGCGCGCCGCCTCGGACTCGTCCTCCACACCCACCTCGCCGAGACGGTCGAGGAGGAGGCCTACTGCCGGGAGCTGTACGGCTGCAGCCCGGTCGAGTACCTCGAGCGGCTCGGCTGGCTCGACGACGACGTCTGGTGCGCGCACTGCGTGCACCTCTCCGACGCCGAGGTCGCGCGCTTCGGCGAGACCGGCACGGGAGTGGCCCACTGCCCGACCTCGAACCTCCGTCTGGGTGCCGGGGTTGCGCCGGTGCGGGCGCTGTGCGAGGCGGGCGCCCGCGTCGGCCTCGGCGTCGACGGATCGGCGTCGAACGAGCGGAGCGACCTGTTCCTCGAGGTCAAGCAGGCGCTCCTCGTCGCCCGCGGGCGTGGCGGCGGGGAGGCCATGACGGCGCGCGACGCGCTTCGACTCGCCACGCGCGGCGGAGCGGAGGTGCTGCGGCGCGCCGACATCGGCTCGCTCGAACCGGGCAAGCAGGCAGACCTCGCGATCTGGGCGACGGACGGGCTCGAGCTCGGCGGGGCGGCCGACCTGGTCGCGGGACTCGTCCTCTCCGGCCCGCACCGCGTCCACCGGCTCGTGGTGGGCGGCGAGGACGTCGTCCGCGGCGGCGCGCTCGTGCGGGCCGACGAGAGCGAGATCGCTCGCGCGCATCGCGTCCAGGCGAGAAGATTCGCCGCGTGAGCTGCTCGCTCTCGACCCATGTGCTCGACACGTCGCTGGGACGACCGGCTGCGGGCGTCACGGTCGAGCTCCGCCGGAGCGACGGCATGGTCGCGGCGGCGGAGACGGATGCCGACGGCCGCGCGCGACTGGCCGACGGGCTCGACGCGGGCACGTACAGCCTCGTCTTCCAACCGCCCTCGCCCTTCTTCACGCGGGTGGAGCTCCAGCTCGAGCTGACCGACGGGCACTACCACGTCCCGCTCCTCGTCTCCCCCTACGGATGCGCGACCTACCGGGGAAGCTAGGCCGCAACGATGTCGTGGGCATGAAACACGGGAGGGAGGCGAGCGTCGGCGGCCGGATGCCGGCTCTGCCGGCCGGGAGGCCACGCTCGCTATGAGAAACCGCGAGCGCGAGGAGGGGGCTCGTGGGGGAACCAGGGGTTCCTCCACGCAGGACCTACCACGGGAGCTGAGCGCGGAGCAGCTGGCCGAGCTGTTCGAAGGGCGGACGCGCTTCGTCGACCGGTTGGCACACGAGCAGGACCCGCTCGTGCGGGCGCGCACGCTCGTCCACGAGATCCCCGAGGACGAGAAGCGCGAGATCCTCGACGCCCACCCGAAGATCGGACAGCGGAAGGGCCTCTCCACGCACTCGGCCGCCGAGCAGGGATCCGACGTCGACCCGGGCGTTCTCGCCGAGCTCCATCGATTGAACGCGACGTACGAGGAACGGCATGGCTTCCGGTTCGTCGTCTTCGTCAACCGTCGGCCGAAGGCGGAAATCCTCGACGTCCTGCGCGACCGGATCGACAACCCGACCGACGTCGAGCTCGAGACGGCGCTCGGCGAGCTCGTCGCGATCGCGACCGACCGGTGGGCACGCCGATGACGGCGCTCGTGCCGCTCGCGCTCTCCGACGCGGTTCGGGACTGGCTGGACCTCGGCCTGCGCTGGCTGCACGTGATCGCCGCGATGGCGTGGATCGGCACGTCGTTCTACTTCGTCCTCCTCGACCAGTCGCTCCGCCCGCCGCAGGATGCTGGAGACGCCGACGCCGGCGTGGGCGGCGAGCTCTGGGAGGTGCACGGCGGCGGCTTCTACCACGTGCAGAAGTACGTCGTCGCGCCGCGCGTGCTGCCCGACCACCTCGCCTGGTTCAAGTGGGAGGCGTACACGACCTGGCTCTCGGGCTTCGCGCTGATGCTCGTCCTCTACTACCTCGAGGCGTCGAGCGCACTCGTGAAGCCGGGCGACGACCTCGACCCCTGGCTCGCCGTCGCGATCTCGATCGCCCTCCTAGTCGTCGCCTGGCTCGTCTACGACGGGCTCAACCGGCTCGTGTCGGACGGTCGTGTGCTCTGGCCGGTGCTCTTCGCGCTCGTCGCGCTCTCGGCCTGGGGCTCGGCGGAGCTCTTCAGCCCCCGGGCGGCGTGGCTCCAGGTCGGCGCGATGATCGGGACGGTGATGGCCGCGAACGTCTTCTTCGACATCATCCCCGCGCACTGGGAGCTGATCCGGGCGAAGGAGGCGGGCCGCGAACCGGATCCCGCGCCCGCGATCCAGGCGAAGCAGCGCTCCGTGCACAACAACTACTTGACGCTCCCGGTCGTCCTGACGATGCTCGCCGGCCACTTCCCCTTCGCCTACGGGGCCGACCACGCGTGGCTCGTCCTCGTCGCGCTGATGGCGATCGGCGCGTGGGCGCGGCTCTTCTTCAATCTCCGCCACGCCGGGCGCACGCACTGGTGGATGCCGGCCGCGGGCGCCGCCGCGTTCCTCCTGGTGGCCGTGGTCGTCGAGCGCTCGGACGACGGCGCGGCCCAGCCCGCTGCGGCGGCCGACGCGGCGCGGGGCA